>CAXRGI010000027.1:0-31286 GCA_964229935.1 Opitutales bacterium | reverse complement strand
ATCCGCTCCAGCCATTCGAGCAGCTGACGCTCGTGGTCGGGTGCGGCCTTCGTCCACTCGCGCAGTCCATGGGGCGCGCCGGGCAGGGTGATAAGGTCACAGATGCCGCCCACCGCCTTCACACGGCGCTGAAAGGCGACGCTTTGCTCGATCGCCACCGACTTGTCGGCGTCACCATGAAGCAGCAGCACCGGCGGCATCCCTGCCTTCACGCGATTAATGGGTGAGATGGCCCGCAGCTCGTGCAGCGCTTCGGGCGTGATCTCCCTCGGCCGCCCGAGCAAGGCCTGCAGCCCGTCGCCGAGACCTCCGCGGGCGGCGAGCTTGTGCTCGTGGTCCGCCACCGCCGCGAACCCGACCACCGCCTGTACGCGGGTGTCGGGTTTCGAGATCGTCGCGAGCATCAGCGCGAGATGTCCGCCCGCGGAATGTCCGAACACCGCGATGCGGCCGGCATCGCCGCGGAACCCCGCCGCGTTCGCCTTCACCCAGCGCACCGCGGTCTGCAAGTCCTCGAGGCAAGCGGGCCAGCGGTGCTTCGGCGCGAGCCGGTAGTTGATGGAGAACCAGACGTAGTTCCCGCGATTGAGCAGGTTGAACCACGGGGTGATGTCGGCGCCGTCCCCCGGCCGGTCGCTGCCGGCCTTGTCTCCCCGGGTCCAGCCGCCGCCGTGCACCAGGATCGCCACCGGAAACGGCCCCGGGCCGTCGGGGATCCCGGCGTCGAGCAGGAGCGATTCCCCGCCCGCGCGGCCATACTCGATATCACGCCGCACCTCCGCGGCGTGCGCCGCGAAGGCCGCGGCGAAAAAAAATCCCATGAAGGCGAGGCCGCGCGGAGACGTTTTCACACCCCTCGCTTCACGCCGCCGCGCCGCGCACGCAAGCGCGCGGTTGGCCGGCGCGCGCCCACATTTCCGCTTGGACCCGCGCCTTCGACCGTCGCTCAATCCGCCCGTGCCCCGCCGCCTGCTCGCCGCTCTCCTTCCCGCCCTGTTTCCGTTTTTATCCCCGGCCGCCGCACCTGCACCGGTGCCCGACAAGGTCGTCGTGCTCACGTTCGACGACGCGTCCGCCTCGCATCACGCGGTCGCGCGGCCGCTGCTCAAGCGGCTCGGTTTCGGCGCGACGTTCTTTATCACCGAGGGCTTCACGTTCCGCACCAACAAGCGCGACTATCTCACGTGGGAACAGATCGCCGAGCTGCACCGCGACGGCTTCGAGATCGGCAACCACACCCGCGACCACCTCGGCATCACCGAGAAGAACGTTTCACGGCTCGCCGAGCAGCTGGAGGCCATCGCCGCCCGTTGCCGCGAGCATGGCATCCCGGCGCCGGTGAGCTTCGCGTGGCCGGGCAACAAGTTTCACCCGAGCGCGCTGCCTGTGCTCGAGGCGGCCGGCATCCGTTTCGCACGTCGCGGCGGTGAACCCGAGGTGCCCTACGCCAAGGGCGGCGGCGTGCCTTACGAACCCGGCGTCGACCACCCGCTGCTCATACCCACCACGGCGGACGCCCGCCCGGTCTGGAATCTCGACCACGTGAAAACCGCGGTTGCGCAGGCGCGGGACGGCCGTATCGCCGTGCTGCAATTCCACGGGGTGCCCGACGGCGAGCACCCGTGGGTGAACACACCGCGCGAGCGTTTCGAGGAGTACATGCTCTGGCTCAAGGAGGCCGGCTGCACCGTCATCGCGCTGCGGGACGTCGCGCGCTTCACCGCCGGCCGGCCCGTGCCCGCCGATCCGATGTCAGCCATCAACCGCCGCCTGCAGGCGGCGGCGGCGGGTGCAGTTCAACGCGAGGCCCCGGTGTCCGCACCCAAAGCATCGTCCAAGGCCGGCGCGAGCGCCTCCAAGTAGGCGGTGCCCCGCGGATGGCGCGGGAGCGCCACCAGAATGTAGTACCGGCCGCCGCCGGTCACCACGGCGGTATCGTGGGACCATTGCTCCCACCAACCCGATTTCCGGCGGATCTCCCGCTCGCGGCCCGCGAGACCCTTCACGAAGCGATCCTCGATGTGGGGAATACCCGACGAGCAAAAGATGTCTCGCATCGCCGCGGAGGCCTCGGGCGAGACCAGCCGGTCCTGCTCGAGCAAAAGGTAGAAACGCAACAGTTGCCGTACCGTCGCGGCATGGGTGTTGCCGCCGACCGGATCGCGCACGCGCTCGCTGTCGCGTCCGTAATGCTTCCCGAACCAGATTCCGCCGCCGCGCTTCGCGTCGTAAAACCCGTGCGCGTCGAGCACCGCCTGCACCCGCGAGATGCCCAGCTCCCGGGAGAATCGCGTGGCCGCCTCGTTGCTGGAGCGCTTGATCATTTCACCGAGTTCGCGCCGGACATCCGCATCCATCACCTTCGCGGCCGCGGGATGGGTCGCGAACCACGCGAGCAGAATACCGATCTTCGGTACGCTGGCGGCGTAATCGCCGGCGTCGGGCCGGAGCCACGCGACGCGCGCGGTGCGCAGATCGACGAGACCCACGGCCACGGCGTCGGCGGGAACATCGAGTTTCTCCCGCAGCGCGCCATCGATGCGCTCGAGCGTGGCCTGCAGTCCGGCGTCGGGACGCGTCTGATAATCGATCACCAGCCCCGCGCTCACGGAAGGCACCTGCATCGCGGCGAAGGGAACGAAGGCGACCAGCGCGACCGCCAGCAGCGGCCACGTTTTCACGGACGGTTCCAAGCGGCGCCGCCGGTCTCGGAAAGCGGGATATCGGCATCGTAGCGACCCGGGACCGGCTCGTAGCGCAGCAGCGTCTTGCCGATTTTCTCCGACGTGAAGTAGCCGACGATCACGAGCTCGCGCGTGAGCCGCAGGAACTCGCGCTCGGCGGCGTCCTTCGACGCGATCAGACGCCGGATCTCGTCATCCTGCTTCCCACCCTCGAGGGCGGCGAAAGGCCGCCCGTGCCGCGCGGCGCAAGCCGAGTCGAGCGCCGCGACGCCAACCGTGAGCGTGCCGCGTTCGGCAGCAGTGAGGAATTCCGCGAAAAGGCGGCCGATGAACGCCGGCACGCCGACATCCGCCGCGCCCGGCGTGTCGGTGCGCGGCAGGATGCGCTCGGCGAGCGCCGCCAGCGCTCGATCCTGATCGCTGGAGAGACGAGGCCCCCCGGACGCCGGCTGGGCGCGGAGGACGCCGGCGATGATAGACGGGGAAAGTACGGCGCCGAGGACGACCGCGGCGCGCTGGAGGGCTTCGCGGCGGCTCAGCAGCAAGGAGGCGGAGGAAGTTTCTGAGGAAATCATCGGGGCGGGGATCAGAGGTTCAGCTTCCGCATCTCGCCCACCGCGTGGTCACACGCGCGGGCGGTGAGGGCCATGTAGGTGAGCGACGGGTTGACGCAGCCGTTGGAGGTCATGCAGGCGCCGTCGGTGACGAAGACGTTCGGCACGGCGTGCACCTGGTTCCAGGAGTTGAGGACGGAGGTGCGCGGATCGCGGCCCATGCGGGCGGTGCCCATCTCGTGGATGCAATTGCCCGGGGCGCTGTTCACGACGTCGTCGTAGCCCTTGATCTCCTTCAGACCGGCGGCCTCGAGCATCTCGATCGCGGAAGCCTGCATGTCCTTGCGCATCGCGAGCTCGTTTTCCTTCCAGCCGCAGTCGAAGACGACGATCGGCTGGCCCCAGCGATCGCGACGCGTGCGGTCGAGCTTCAGGTGATTGGCGTGGTACGGCAGGCATTCGCCCCACGCGCCGATGCCGAATTGCCACGGGCCAGGGGAAACCAGCGCCTTCTTGAACTCGCCGCCGAACAGACCGAGCTCGCGGATGCCGCGCGTCCAGTCGGAGCGGCTCGCCGACCCCTGGTAGCCGAAGCCGCGCAGGTAGTCCTTGCGGCGCGACTTGGCGTCGACGTTCCGGAATCGCGGAATGTAGATCCCATTCGGCCGCGCGCCGCGGAAGTAACGGTCGGCGAAGGCGTCCGTGATACCCGAGGCGCCGACCTTGAAATGGTGGTCCATCAGGTTGTGGCCGAGTTCGCCGCTGTCGTTGCCGAGACCGTTGGGGAAACGATCGGAGACGGAATTGAGCAGCAGCGCGGTGGAAGCGACGGCGGAAGCGCAGAGGAAGACGATTCGCGCGCGGTAATCGATCACCTCGAGGGTCATGGTATCGACGACTCGCACGCCCGAGGCGCGGCCGCGCGCCCCGTCGTACAGAACCTCGGCGGCAACGGAGAACGGCCGCAGCGTGAGATTGCCGGTGGCGAAGGCGGCGGGGAGCGTCGAGGCGTTGCTGCTGAAGTAGGCCCCGTAGGGGCAACCGCGGATGCAACGGTTGCGGTACTGGCACGTGCCGCGGCCGAGGTGCGGCCGGGTGAGGTTGGCGGCGCGGCCGATCGTCATCACGCGACCGCCGAGCCGTCCGGCGATGCTCCGTTTCACGTGCTTCTCGAGCACATTCATCTCCATCGGCGGCAGAAACTCGCCGTCGGGCAACTGCGGCAGGCCCTCCTTCTGGCCACTGATGCCGGCGAAGCGCTCCACGTGGTCGTACCACGGGGCGATGTCGGCGTAGCGGATGGGCCAGTCGACGGCGACGCCCTCCCTGGCGTTGGCCTCGAAATCGAGGTCGGAAAACCGGTACGACTGGCGTCCCCACGTGAGCGAGCGGCCGCCGACGTGGTAGCCGCGCATCCAATCGAAACGCTTGGTCTCGGCGTACGGGTGGTCGACGTCGTCGGCGAACCAATGCGCGGAAGCCGGATGCGTCGTGTATCCCGTGCGGCCCTGCTTTTCCTGCCGGCCGGCGGCAGCGGCGTTGATCCGGTTTCGGCCGGGAAAATCCCATGCGTCGAGCATGGCCGTGGGATACTCGCCGTGCTTCACATCACGCCCGCGCTCGAGGACCAGCACCTTGAGTCCCTTCTCGGCCAGTTCCTTGGCGGCCCAGCCTCCGCTGATGCCGGAGCCGACGACGATCGCGTCGTAAGTTTCCTGTCGGGTGATCGCGGGGGCGCTGCTCATGGGGAAGGCGAAGGGCGAGAGTTGAGGCGGCGGCGCGCCGCGGTGCCGCAGAACAACGCCGGCGAAGGCAGCTTGGCAACCGGGGAGTGGCGCGACGCCGGATTTTCCGTTGCGCCTGTCGCGGCCGGCTGGCGCGATTCGAAACACACCCCATGAAAACGCTGACGTTCCTCACCGCTCTCTGCCTGCTCACCTCCGCGCCGCTCGGCGCCGCCGATGTGAAGCCGCCGCCCGGTTTCCGCGCGCTCTTCAACGGCAAGGACCTCACCGGCTGGTTCGGCCTGAATCCCCACAGCCTCGCCAAGCTGCAGGGCGAGAAGAAGACCGCGAAGATCGCGCAGGAGCGCGCCGACTTCGCGAAACACTGGAGCGTCGAGAACGGCGAGCTCGTGAACCCCGGCACCGGCCCCTACGCCAACACGACCGAGGATTTCGGCGACATCGAGCTGCTCATCGATTACAAGACCGTGGCCAAGGCCGACAGCGGCATTTATCTCCGCGGCACACCGCAGGTGCAGATCTGGGACAAGAATCAGGTTTTCGACCCGAAGAAGGCCGACCGGAAGCCGCACCTGGGTTCCGGCGGGCTGTTCAACAACACGGCGGGCGCGCCGGGCCGCGATCCGCTGGTCGTCGCCGACAAACCCTTCGGCGAGTGGAACCGTTTCCGCATCCGCCAGATCGGTGCCCGCACGTGGGTATGGCTCAACGACAAGCTCGTCGTGGACGGCGCCGTCATGGAGAACTACTGGGACCGGAAGCTCCCGCTGCCGGCCAAGGGTCCGATCATGCTGCAGACGCACGGGGGCGAAATCCGCTGGCGTAACATCTTTGTCCGCGAGATCGGCGCCGAGGAGGCCCGCCGCATCCTCGCCGCCTCACCGGCAAAGTGACCGCGCCCGAGGGGCGCTGGGACTATCGCGAAGGGCAAGTAGGCCGGCGGCCGCGCGGGCGTCTGCGCCTTCTGCGCATGCTTGCGGCAAAATCCAGTGATGGCCGCGGAGGGGCGCAGGAGTCGCGAAAGACTTCCAGATTCGATTCGGTTCCTGACCTCACCAAGAAGGTTTCCACCCGGAAGGCGGCCGGCCATTTCCCAGTGGTTGGGGCCCGATGGCCCCGGCGCAGTCGGATCTTCTTGCGGAGGACGTCTGCAAAATCACGCCGACTGAATCCGGCCCCGCCGGGGGCCGGCTACAGGACCCGGCACCCGGTCCTTTGGTCCCTTGGTCCTTTGGTCCCTTGGTCCTCTGCGGCCCTCAGGGCGCGAGATTACGCTCGAGCCAGGTGTACGCTCGTTCGCGCATCGCGGGCGGAAAGTCGTGCTCGCAATCGGGATGCTCGATCGCGATCGCGTCAGGCGCGCCCAGGAGGGCGTAGACCGGCCGCGCGGCGGCCACCACCCGGCCGGCGCTCTGCCACTTGAAATTGGAGTCACCCTTCGGCGAGATCGCGAGGAACGCGCGCGGCGCGAGCGCGCCGGCCAACTCGTGGAAATCAAACGGGATCTCCTCCAGCCGTCCGGCGTAGGCGCTGATGCGCGGCATATAGCGCCCCTGCCCCCAGGCCTGACCCGGCTTCCACACCGCCGCCTGCTTCTCCTGATAGTAGTCGAGGAACGAGTCGAAGCCGCAACTCGACACGACCGCCTTCACGCGTTCGTCGAACAGCGCGGTGAAGATCGAGTTGTGGCCGCCGAGCGAGTGACCGATCGCGCCGAAGCCGCGCGTTGAGACGCCGGGCGTCGCGGCCAGCACGTCGAGCCCGCGGATATTGTCCCACACCGCCTTCATTGTGCCGCTCGCGTAACCGAGGCCCGCGAGGTCGGGTTTGTACTCCGCGAGATGCGGGTAAGGCGGAGCCAGCACCACAAAGCCTCGGCGCGCCAGCTCCTCGCCGTAGTTGCGGTTGGGTTTGGTGTTGTCCGTCGCGAGCCCCACGACCGGCCGGTTACCTTCGACGTTATTGGTCGGCATCAGCGCCAGCACGCCGGGACGCACCGCCCGGCCCGCGAGCACGTCTTTCGGAATGAGCAGGTAAGCCGGCACGCGCGCGCCGGGCTCGGCGAGATAGGTGATTTCGCGCCGCACGAAGGAACCGCCATCGGTCTCGCGCTCCACCTTCACATCGAGGGGCGCCCGCTTCGCCACACCGGGCAGCGGCCCCATCACGCTCTCGGCGCCGGCGCGGATCTCCGCCCGGCGCTTGGCCCAATCGGCGGGAGAGCGCACGGGCTGCACCGAGCCGTCGGCCGCGCGGTACTGGAGCAGGTTCTCGCGATCGAGGCGCGGCGCCGCGGCGGAAGCGGTCGAGGCAAACAGGGAAACGAGCGCGATCGATACAAGGTGGAGCGGGGGGCGGGGCAGCATGGACCCGCTGATAAACGCGCCGCCGATGAGGTCGATCCGGTTTTACCTTGAGCGGTCCGCGGCCGGAAAGTAACCGCTTCGCCGCCATGTCTGCCCAGCCCGCCCGTTACCTCACCGCCGGCCGCCTCGCGGTCGAGATCCATGCCGACCGCCCCGCCATGGGCGAAGCCGCCGGCCGCGCCGCCGCGGCCCACCTGCACGACGTCATCGCCGCGCAGGGCCATGCCCGCGTCATCTTCGCCTGCGCGCCTTCGCAGGACGAGTTCCTCACTTCGCTCATCGCCGCCTCCCGCTCCGGCCACACCGCGGTCGACTGGTCGCGGGTGACGGCGTTCCACATGGACGACTACGTGGGGCTCGCCGGCACGCACCCGCAGAGTTTCCGCACCTACCTCCGCGAACACCTGCTGCGGCACGTCAAGATCGGCGCCTTCCATCCCATCCCGGCCGAGGAACCCGACGCCGCGGGCGTGTGCGCCCGCTACACCGCGCTGCTCGCGGAGAAGCCGATCGACCTGATCTGCCTCGGCATCGGTGAGAACGGGCACATCGCGTTCAACGACCCGCCGGTCGCCGACTTCGAGGACCCGCACCTCATCAAGATCGTCGAGCTCGACCATGCGTGTCGGCAACAGCAGGTGAACGACGGCTGCTTCCCGAACCTGGACGCGGTGCCAAGGCATGCCTTCAGCCTGACCGTGTCGATCTTTCGCCGGGCGCGCCGCCTCAGCATCCACGTGCCGGGACCCCGCAAGGCGGCCGCCGTGCAGGCGACCATCGAGGGGCCGATCACGACCGCGTGCCCGGCATCGATCCTCCGGCTACATCCGGAGGCGACGCTCTACGTCGACCGCGCCTCCGCCCAGCTCCTGCGCGCCTGAGCGTGGCGCCCTGAGTCAGGTGCGACTCCCGACCGCTTTGGGCTGAGCCCGGCGGTTCAGGATTTCTCGCGGAGCACCGCGAGGATCTTCTTCTCGTAGGACTCGGCTTCCTCCGCGCCGACCTTGCGGTCGCGGATCATGCCCGCGCGATCGATGAGGAAGGTCGTGGGGATGCCTTCGACCCCGCCGAACGCGGCGACGACGGCCTCGTCGCCCATCACGAGCGGATAATTGATGCCGGTCTTCGCGGCGAAGGGCTTCACCACGCCGGGCCCGCCCTGGTCGAGGGAAATGCCAACGATCACGAGGCCGTCCTTGCCGTGTTTACGGACCATCTCGATGTACCCCGGAATCTCGGCGCGACAGGGGGGGCACCACGTTGCCCAAAAGTCGACCACGACCACCTTGCCTTTGAATTGGGAGAACGAGACCGGGTTGCCGTCGAGGTCCTTCAGCGTCCACGCGGGGGCCGGAGCGATCCGCGGCAATCCCGCGGAAGCGGCGGCCGGCGGCGAGGCGGGTTTTTCCGCGGCGACGGCCTCGGTCCCGGGCCGGGAGCAGGCAAACGCGAGGCAAGCAGCCGCGGCGACGGCGGCGCAACGGGAGAGGGCGGCGGTGGTCATGGCGGATAAGGATTCGTTTCGATTGGGCTCAAACCTGGATCTGATCCGGCACCTCGACGCCGAGGGTCTCGATGAACTTCTTCATCGCTGGAGTGAGCACACGACCCTTGCGATGAAGGATGGCGAGCGGGCGGGTGAAATCCTTACCGCGGAACCGGATCACGCTGAGCGTGCCCTGCTTCTGTTCCTGGGCCACCGTGGCCTGAGGGACGATGGCGACGCCGTGGTCGATCTCCACCGCGCGCTTCACCGTCTCGATGTTGTCGAACTCCATCACCGGTTCGATCTCGAGGTTATGATCGCGGAAGATCGCGTCGACCGCCTTGCGAGTCGGGATGTCGGGGTCGAACCCGATCACCTTCTGGCCCGAAAGATCGCGGATATCGATCTCCGCGCGCTTCGCGAGCGGGTGCTGGGGATGGGTGATGAGCACGAGATGGTCGTTGCGGAACGGCAGCACCTCGATCTGGCGTTGCTTGACCGGAAACGCGACCAGCCCGAAGTCGACCGAGTTGTGGAGGATGTCCTCGTAGACCAGGTTGGAACGACGGTACTCGATGCGGACGTTCACCGACGGGAAGTCATGCAGGAACTTCTTGATGAAGGGCGGCAGCTCGTGGAGGCCGATGGAGTAGACGGTGGAAATACGGATCGTGCCGCTGATCACCTTTTTCATCTCCTGCAGTTCGGAGAGGAGCTTCTCGTAGGTGTGCAGGATCTCGTTGGCCGACTCGTAAACCCGCTGGCCCTCGCGCGTGAGCTGGAACTGCTTCTGGCTCCGGTCGATCAGCAGGGTCTTGAAGTGGCGCTCCATCGCCCGCGCCTGCTGGCTCACCGCGGACTGCGTGATGCCGTTGAGCTTGGCGGATTTTGAAAAACTCTTCGTCTCGACCAAGTCCGCGAAGATTTTGAAGTTCTCGATCTGCATGATAAGCTCGCTTTAACGCCTAAGGGACAGAAATCCGTCTGATTCCGCAAACGCCAATTAGCAGGGCTTAACTCACCCTCCCCGTACGACCGTCCGCCCATGCTACCCTCCACCGAGGAATTCTCCGCCCGCGTCGACGCCATCCGCGCCCGCATCGCCGCCGCCTGCCAGCAGGCGGGACGCGACCCCGCCACGGTGGAACTCATGGCCGTGACCAAGACGCACCCGCCGGAGGCCACCCTGCTCGCCGCCGGCAAGGGCCTGCGCTCCGTCGGCGAAAACCGCGTGCAGGAAGGCGCCTCCAAGCGCGCCGCGTGCGCGGGCGCCGCGCCCGGACTTCGCTGGGAACTCATCGGCCACCTGCAGTCCAACAAGTCGCGTTTGGCCGCGGAGAACTTCGACCGCATCCAGAGCGTCGACAGCGTGAAGCTCATCCGCCACCTCGCCCGCGCCGCCGCGGAGAGCAACCGCGTCCTCGCCGTGCTGCTGCAGATCAACGCGGGGCAAGACCCGGCGAAGTTCGGCGCGGAGACGGCCGAAGCGCCCGCCCTGCTGGAAGCCGCGCTCGCCGAACCCGCGCTGCGTGTCGACGGCCTGATGACCATCGCCCCGCTCGGCGCCACGGCGGATGAGACCGCGGAGCTGGCGCGCCGGACGTTCGAAGCGCTGCGGACGATCCGCGACGAGCTGGCCGCGCGTTTCGGCCGACCGCTCCCGGAGCTCTCGATGGGCATGACCGGCGACCTCGAGCCGGCGGTCGCCGCCGGCAGCACCATCGTGCGCGTGGGCACGGCGCTGTTCGGCGCGCGCTGACCCCAGGCCACGGCGCGGTTTCCCCGTTGCGCCGCGGAATGAAGCCGCTTCGGTTGGCGTCGTGGAAAAAACCGCCCTTGCCGCGGCCGAACGCGCCGCGCTCACCGCCCTGCTCGACGACCCCAGCCCGGCGGTGCGTCGCGCCCTGCGGGAACGGTTCGCGAAGCTGGGCGAATCGGCGGGGGCCATGCTCCGCGAGGTGGCGGCGGGGGGCGATCGCGCGCTCGCGCGCCATGCGCTCGAGTTCATCGAGGAACTTGGCCTGTGCGACCCCGTCGCGGAGTTCCGCGCCTACATCCGGGGCCGGCGCTATGATCTGGAGACGGGCAGCCTGTTGCTCGCCCGCATCGCCAACCCGCGGCTCGACGACGCCGCCTGCCGCTCGCAACTCGACGCGATGGCGGCCCGCTGCCGCGAGCTGATCGCGGAACCCTCCTCGACCCGGGAGAAATGCCGCGCGCTGAACCGCGTGCTGTTCCACGAGTGGGGTTTCCACGGGAACACCGAGAACTACACGGATCCGCGCAACAGTTTCCTCGACCAGGTCCTTGAGCGGCGCACCGGCCTGCCGATTTCGCTCAGCGTCATCTACCTGCTCGTCGCCGGACGCGCCGGGCTGGAGCTGGAGCCGGTCGGCCTGCCCGGGCACTTCCTCGTCGGCTGCTTCGCCGACGGTTTGCCGTTCTTCGTCGACGCCTTCGAGGGCGGCGTGTTCCGCGGAGCCGCCGACGTGCTCGACGCCCTGACCCAGCGCCCCGGCGGGCTCCGGCCTTCCGACCTTGCGCCGACCAGCGTCGCCGAGGTGCTCTGCCGCAGCTGCCGCAACCTCGCGCGCCACTACGAGGCATCGCTCGATCCCGACCGGGCGCGGATCTTCGCGGGCCTCGTCGGGGAATTCGAGGCGGCGCATTCCAGCCAGCAGGCCTGACGCCCGCGGCCGCGCGCGGGGGGCCCGTTGACAACCCGCGGACGGCATCCGTCACTCGGCGCCCGATGACCGCCGACCCCGTGCTGACCCTCGACGATCTGGCGACTTGGTCGCGCAGGGGCGTCTCCCTCGCGGTGCTGGGTCACCCGATCCGCCACTCCGTGAGCCCGGCGATGCACAACGCCGCACTCGCGGAACTGGCGCGCGACGACGCCCGCTTCGCGGACTGGCGCTACTTCCGTTTCGAAGTGCCGCCGGAGGATCTGCCTCGCGCGCTGGAGCTGCTGCACCGTGGCGGCTTCCACGGCGTGAATCTCACGGTGCCGCACAAGGTCCTGGCGTTCGGCCGCATGGCCGCGATCGACCCGGCGGCGCGTCCCGCCGGCGCCGTGAACACCCTGCTCCGCCACGTCGACGGCTGGCATGGTTTCAACACCGACGGCTATGGACTCGCGGCCGCGCTGCGCGAAAACCTCGGCTGCGATCTCGGCGGAGCACACGTGGTGCTTCTCGGCGCCGGGGGCGCCGCGCGCGGCGCCGCGGTCGAATGCCTTCAGCGCCGCTGCGCCTCGCTCACGCTCATCAACCGCACGCGCGCGAATCTCGACTCGCTGCTCGAGCTGCTGGCGCCGCTGGCCGGTGGCATTCCGGTGATGGGGCTTGATCCCGCTTCGGCCGACTTCGCACGCCTTTTACCCTCGGGCGCGTTGGTTATCAACGCCACCAGCGCCGGCCTGAAGGCGACGGATCCCCTACCCGTCGACTTGGCCGCGCTGCCGGCGCCCGCGGCGGTGTTCGACATGATCTACAATCCGCCTGAGACCGCACTGCTGCAGGCCGCCGCGGCTCGGCGAATCCCGACCGCCAACGGCCTCGCGATGCTCGTGCACCAGGGCGCCAAGGCCCTCGAAATCTGGACCGGCGTTTCCGCCACGCGCACCGCACCCGCGATGGCGAAGGCCGCACGCGCCGCCCTCGCCCGCTGAAACCCAAAGGGGTCAGGGCGTTGAACGTTTTAAGGGGGCGCCGGTTCGGACGCCTCCCAACATCCAACGCCCTGACCCCGTAGGCAGCTTTGGGCGTGAGGTTTACGCCCGCCCGCGCCACACCTCCTGCGCCGCATGGCCGCCGACCTCGCCCAGTTCAACTCCGCTTTCCCGTGGTTTTTTCCGGTCGCGGCAGCGGTTTTCGGCGCGTGCATCGGCAGCTTCCTCAATGTCGTCATCCTGCGCCTGCCCCGCGAGGAATCCATCGTCACCCCGGGTTCACGCTGCGCCTGCGGAACGCCGATCCGCTGGCAGGACAACCTTCCCGTCCTCTCGTGGCTGCTGCTCCGGGGCCGCGCCCGCTGTTGCGGCCGGCCGTTTTCGTTCCGCTACCCGTTCGTCGAGCTACTCACCGCGGCGCTATTCGCTGTTTGCTGGCTGCGTTTTCCGCCTGCCGTCGCCTTCGCCGGGTGGGTGCTCCTCAGCTGCCTGATTGCGGCGACGTTCATCGACCTCGACCACTTCATCATTCCCGACTCCTTCACGATCGGTCTCGGCATCGTCGGCTTGCTGCTCTCCGCGCTGATCCCAGCGCTCCACGGCCACGGCACGGCGCCGGCGCCGCTCGGGCACCTTCGCTCGATCGCCGACTCCCTGCAGGGTCTGCTGATCGGCTCGGGACTCGTACTCTGGATCGGACTCATCGCCGAGACGTTGCTACGCCGCGAGGCGATGGGCTTCGGCGATGTTAAATTCGTCGGCGCGATCGGCGCGTTCTGCGGCTGGCAAGGCGCCGTGTTTTCGGTTTTTGGCGGTGCGGCCGTGGGCACCGTCTGGCTCGCCGCGGCCTGGCTCTGGCAACGTGCGACCGGCCGACGCGCCCCGGTAGCACCGCCCTCAGAAACCCCCGAGGGCGAAGCCACGCCGCTCGCGTTTGGCGCCCACGTGCCGTTCGGTCCGATGCTCGGCGTCGCCGGCGCGCTCCACTTCCTTTTTTTCCGCGGCCCCGTCTCCGCCTGGTTCGACGACGTGGCGATCTTGTTCCGATCCTAATTAGAGGATGGACGAGGTTGGGTCACAGAGCCCACGGAGTGCCGATCTGTGGGCACGGAGACCGCGGTGCTGCCGACTCGTCGATCCGGTTTGCCCTAACTAGGAAGGAGCAAGGAACAGGAGATAACCGGGCAAACGGAGCTCAGGGTTTGAACAGGAAGGCCGGTGAGAGCGGGAAGATGCAGGAAAACCGGGCCGATGCGTGAGCCTTGGTATCCCTTCGCGGTTGTGCCCGGCGTGGGGTTTCAAGGGCGGACAGCGATCGGCCGCTTCCTCCCTTGATCTGTGCCATCAGCGAAATCTGCGGTTAAAATCAGGAGCCTTCGGCCGTCTGATCGCCGGCATCGGCCAGGGTCGCCGGACCTCGGCCAAAAAAGCTCGGGATCGGTAAAATTCCTATGCCTTCGTCTCCATCCGTAGTTGCCCCACGAGGGAGCGTTTCAAATCCGAAACCCGCGGTGCTTGCCCGAACGCTATCCCTCTCCGTGTCCTCGGGTTGATCCTCCGTGCCCTCCGTGTCCGGAGCCTCGACCCACTCCGGCACCCTCCCCCGGTTTCCCTACTCAAAACATCTCACGCATCAGCCGCCGGAGCATCGGGCGCACGGTTCGAGCGAGCGCAAGGTTCGCGTAGCCCATCCACGCCACCGGGGAAAGCGTATCAAGAGGCGCCCGCAATCGCCCGCCACCCGGCTCCTCCACAACGCAGCCCGCCTCCCGCGCGATGAGCTCCACGCAGATGTCGTACGGGTGGCAGCAAAGCGCCGCGCCGCCCAGACCGAGCTTTGCGTAAGCCGCCGGACGAAGGTCACCGAGCATGCGGTCGTGACCCGCGATCAGCTCGTAGAGTTGGCCGCCCGTTGACAGATACTGGTCGTCAAACACGAGCTGACCGCCGCGCTGGCCGAGTAAACCGAGCTCGCGCCACAGCGCCTCCTCGAACGCGCCAAGCAGCGCCTTGCCCTCGGGAAAAAACCGCGCGATCGACGCGAAGCCGTGCTCGAAATGATCCGCGTGCGAGGGGCGTGGCCGCCACCGGCGCCGCACTCCCGTCTCGAGATCGATCCTCGTCGCCACGACCGCTTTGCCGCGCACCACGCTGAGCTGGTCGGCGCGGCCTTGCTTCGAAGTCGGCAGCTCGGTCATCGCCGCGACCACGATATCACCAAGGCTCGTTCGCGCCCCGCGCTGCGGCGCGAGCCCGGCAAGGCTCCACGCCGCACGTTTGTCGTGCATGAGCCCGCGGGTGCCGTCGATCGGATCAAGGATGCACTTCCACGCGGTGCGTTTCACCGGCATGCCCGTGGGAAAGGTCACCGCTCCGTCTTCGAGCCCCTCCATGACGATTTCCACGGACCACGCGCGCGGCCAATGCCGCTCGAACCAATCGAGGATCGCCGCCTCCCCGAGCCGGTCGACGTGGTAAATCGTGTCGGACGACGTCACTGCCGCGACGCGCGCGAAGCGTCCCGCCTGCCGCGCGCGCGCGGCGACCAGTGTCTCGCGGATATGGTCCTGCAACGCACACAAGAGCCGACGCGCACGTTCCAGGGAGGTTGGACTCATGGATTTTCGAGCGAGGCTCCGTCGGCGGTGCCCACCGCGAGCACGTCCGGCCGCGCCCCAAAGCGTTCGTCATAGGCCGCCGCGACGCGTTCCGCCGATTCCGGGGCGAACGGTTCCGCCACCAACGCCATGACCGCACCACCGAACCCGCCACCCGTCAGCCGCGCGCCGAATACGCCGGGCGTCCGCATGAGTTCCTCCACCAGAAAATCGAGCTCGGGCGTGCTGTTCTCAAACGCGATGCGCGAGCTCTCGTGTGAATCCGCGAGCAGGCACCCGACCTCTTCAATTCGCCCCGCCCGCAGCGCCTCGACACACGCCGCCACGCGCGAAATCTCGCCGACCACATGGCGCGCCCGCCGCAACGGCACTTCGGGCACTCCGCGGGCACGCGCCTCCAGGCCGGCCGGATCAAGATCGGCGAGCAACGCCACCCCCAGCACGCGGGCCGCCTCGCCGCACTCGCGGTGGCGTTCGGCGTAGAGCCCGTCCACCAACGCGTGCCGGGTATGCGTGTTGAAAATCCGGAATCCCGTCCCAGCCGGCAGCGGCACGGTGGAGAAATCGGGCCCGCGGCAGTCGATATGAACGAGATGACCCCGGCGGCCGAATCCCGACACCGCCTGATCAAGGATTCCACAAGGGACGCCGACGAAATGGTTTTCCGCGTGACGTGCCGCCCGCACGAGCGCCCCGCGCGGCGGCTCCGCCCCGGCCAAGCGCGCGAAGGCCAGCCCCGAGGCGAGTTCCAAAGCCGCGCTGCTGCTCAACCCCGCACCGGGAGGCAGGTCCGACACCGCGAGAAAGTCGAAACCGGCGGGCACCGGAACACCGGCCGCCGCGAGCGATACGAGCATGCCGAGCGGGTAGTTCGCCCACGCGTCTTTCCCGGCCAGAGGCTGCGGAGTGTTGGCGCCGGTCTCCACGACGGCGGTCATGGCCGCGCTGGCGAAGCGACGTCGACCGTCGGCGCGCGGCGCGACGCCGACCCAAACCCCGCGGTCGATCGCGGCGCCGAGCACCGTGCCACCGTTGTAGTCGGTGTGGTTGCCGATGAATTCGATGCGCCCGGGAGCGCGCGCGATGACGGCGGGCTCGCGGCCATGAACAGAACGGAAGCGCTTCAACAGTTCGGATTTCATCGGCCGCCTCCACGAGAAGGTCCAACACCTCACGGGTGAAGCTGAATCAATCCGGAGAAACAGCCTGCCGGGCGAAGCCGCGAAGAAGGACGCCACGATTCCCCTCGCTCACGTCATCGTCGCATTCATCTGCGCGATCTGGGAAATCTGCGATTCAAGTTCGCTACCGTCGGAACAGCCCTCCTCCTGCGCCGGGCCTACGGAGGAGAAGACGGCCGTCGGGCTTACCTTATAATCCGAGGCAAACAGCCTCGGCTCGACGCCGCTTTCCCCGTTCAGGAACGGGTGCGCAACTCCGCCGCCGGGCGGAAGCGCACGGTCTTCACCGCGGCGATCCGCATGGGCCGGCGCGTGTGGGGGTTGAAACCGAGCCGCGCGGGCAGCTTGGCGACGTTGAACGTGCCGAAGCCGGCGACGGCCACCTCGCCGTCACGCCGGAGCCCGCGCTTCATGGCGGCAAGCACGGCCTCGGTCGCGCGCTCGGCGGCGACGCGCGTGGTTTCGCCGGCCAGCAGTTTCCGGACTTCTGTGATCAACGCGGCCTTGTTCATGGGGCGGGGTGACGCGGAGCGAAAAAACCGCCGCGGGGCCGGTCAAACGGATTCACCCTCGCGCTTGGGCGGCGCGGAGGCCGTTCCGCCAAAGCGTGCCGGTACCTCACCCGCCCTGCCCTTCACCAGAACCTCCAGCAACCCGCGCAAAGCCTCCTCGCGCGGCACGCCGCGTTCCGTCGCGATTTGTCCCGCGCGCTTTGCCAATTGGGCGGCCATTGTCGCCGCTTGCGCGGGCGACGCACCGAGGCGCTCGCAAAGCGACGTAAGTTGCTCGAGCTCGCTCATGGCGCATCGAGCAACCGCAGCGCCGGAGGTCCGCCGGCGGAGAGCGCCAGCTTCGCGTTCGCCGCCGTGTGCAAGTTGGAAACCATCGCGAGCCCAAGCCAGCCGTCGGCTCCGTCCACGACCGCCGAGCGCACCTCTCCGACCTGGCGTTCGCCCGCAAAAACCGCGGCCGGCAAGGCGATTGGCTTGGAACCCGTCCCCGCGACGCGCACCAACCGCCGCCGCACCTGCCCCATCGCCTTCAGCCGCGCCATCACCTCCTGCCCGAGATAACACCCTTTGGAATACGAAACGGCGTCGGCATCCAGACCGGCCTCGTTGGGGAGATCGCCCGGACCGGCATCAGCGGGCACGGCCGGAATGCGCGCCGCGATCCGCGCCCGATCAATCGTTTCCGCGTCGAGGCGTGAACCCGACGCATCAATCCGCGCCCCGCGGCGATACACCCAGTCACGCGAAACGGGAAAACCGCGCCGACCGGTGAAAGCGAAAACTCCCGGCGGAGCCGCCGGCACCTCACCCACCCACGTGATGCCCGTCCACCCATCCGTCTGGTCCTCGAGCGTCACATCGTCCGCGATGATAAAGCCCTCCAACCGCGCGCGAATCACCGACGCGGGCGAAAAATAACTTCCGATCCAAAATTCGTCCGCACCTTCGCCGCGAAACACGAAACCATCCGCCTCCACCTTTCCCTTCAGCGTCAGCCAGAGTCCGTACGCCGGCTCCGAGCCGGGTGCCGCGGCGGCAACCCGACGAAGGTCCTGCGAGAACTGTCCCTGCAGGAAAGAAAGTGCATCCGGTCCCGCAACCCGCAGCCAGGCCGCGGGCGACCCTTCGAAAAAACCGCTGGGAGTAGAAAACGTGATAGGCATCTAGAAATTGATGACGAGCTACTTACAAAAAAAGTGGTAGAATTTGAAAACTTTTGTTTGACGGGGAAACTCTCGGCCATATTCCTTCTGACATCAAGTTTAACACTTCTCCCGCCTAGCGGGAGTTTTGGGGTAACATAGAAAGCAAAGGCCGGCCGCTTAGGGGTAAGCGGCCGGCCACTTTTTTTGGGAATGAAATCGTCCGGGCTCTGTCCCGACACCGGGCTTGCGCGCGACGAGCGCCCCGCGCCAAGCTGACCGTTCATGCAGAAAACGTCCGACATCAATGTCGTCGAGACCCGCACCCTGCCCTCGCCGGCCGCGCTGCTGGCCGAGCTGCCGAAGACGGAGAACCAGGCGGATTTCGTGGTGCGTGCGCGACGCGACATCCACCGGCTGATTTTCACGGACGACAAACGCTTCCTGCTGATCGTGGGCCCCTGCTCGATCCACGACCTCGACGCGGGGCGCGAGTACGCGCGGCGGCTCAGCGCGCTGTCCCGGGAGGTTTCGGACCGGGTGATGGTGGTGATGCGCGTTTATTTCGAGAAACCGCGGACGACCGTGGGATGGAAGGGACTGATCATGGACCCGCATCTCGACGGCTCGCACGACATCGCGGCGGGGCTGCGGCTGGCGCGCTCGTTCCTGCGGGACGTGATCGACCTCGGGCTGCCGACCGCGACGGAGTTTCTCGATCCGATCACCCCGCAATACATGGCCGATCTCGTGTGCTGGGGCGCAATCGGCGCCCGCACCACGGAATCGCAGACCCACCGCCAGATGGCCTCCGGCCTGTCGATGCCGCTCGGCTTCAAGAACGGCACTGACGGCACTCTCCAGGCGGCGGTGAACGCGATCCGCGCGGCTTCGCAGCCGCAGACTTTCCTCGGCATCAACCTCGACGGCAGCGCCTCGGCGGTCGTGACCCGGGGCAACCCCGCTTGCCATGTGGTGCTGCGCGGCGGCGCCGCGGGCCCGAACTACTCTCCCGCCCACATCGCGCAGGTGGAGGCGGCGCTGGCCAAGGCCGGCCTCGCCCGCTCCGTCGTCGTCGACTGCTCCCACGACAACTCGGCGAAGAAACCGGAGCTGCAGCCCGACGTTCTTCGCGCCGTGATGGATCAAATCGCGGCCGGCAACGCCTCCATCATGGGCGCGATGATCGAGAGTAACCTCGCCGCCGGCAACCAGCCCTTCCCCCAGCCCAAGGAGAAGCTCCTCCGCGGCGTGAGCATCACGGACGGCTGCATCGACTGGGCCACGACCGAGGCGCTCATCCGCGAACTGCACACCCGCCTCGCCCCGCGTTTCGCGTGAGGACGGCGATTAGCCCCGACGCGCCCGGCCCCAATTTAGTCTTAACAATCAAAACGCCCCTGATTTCCGCCGTGAGTTCCGCGCGTCCCGCGCGCTAGACCTTTCCCACCATGAAGACCCCCATCCGTGTCGCAGTCACCGGCGCCGCCGGCCAGATCGGTTACTCGCTCCTGTTCCGCATCGCCTCGGGCGCGATGTTCGGCCCCGACCAGCCGGTCATCCTCCAGCTCATCGAGGCCCCGGTCGAGAAGGCCCTCAAGGCCCTGGAAGGCGTCGCCATGGAGCTCGACGACTGCGCTTTCCCGCTGCTCAAGGGTATCGTCCAGACCTCGGACGCCTCCGTTGGTTTCAAGGACGCCAACTGGTGCCTGCTCGTCGGCGCCAAGCCGCGCGGTCCCGGCATGGAGCGCGCCGATCTCCTCAAGGACAACGGCAAGATCTTCATCGAGCAGGGCCGCATCATTGACGCCGTGGCCGCGGCCGACGCCCGCGTCGCCGTCGTCGGGAACCCCGCCAACACCAATTGCATGATCGCCGCCTCGCAGGCGAAGCGCCTGCCCGCCGAGCGCTTCACCGCCATGGTGCGCCTCGACCAGAACCGCGCCCAGACCCAGCTGGCGAAGAAGGCCGGCGTCGATCTCACGACGGTGAAGGACATCTTCATCTACGGTAACCACAGCCCCACGATGTTCCCGGCGTTCGCGCAGGCCACGATCGGCGGCCGCCCCGCGACCTCGGTCATCACCGACACCACGTGGCTGCAGGGGCCGTTCTGCGAGACGGTGGGCAAGCGCGGCGCCGCCATCATCGCCGCCCGCGGTCTCTCCTCCGCCGCCTCCGCCGCCAACGCCCTGGTCGACCACGTGCGCGACCTCATGACCCCCGGAGCGATCCATTCGGTCGCCGTCAAATCGAACGGACTCTACGGCTTCGACGCCAACGTCTGGGCCGGTATGCCCGTGCGCACCACGGCACCCGGCTCCTACGAGGTCATCACCGGCCACGCCATGGACGACTTCGCCAATTCGAAGATCGCCGCGACGAACAAGGAGCTCGTCGAGGAACGCGCCTTTGTCGCCGACATGATCAAGTGAGGCGCGGCCCCCGACCCTCTCAGCCCTGAGAAAGGCGCCCGGCCACGGGCGCCTTTTTCGTGCCCGCGCGCCATTCATCCCGCGACCGAGGGTGAACGGTTTCACCGAAACCGGGATTGCGGGAATGCCCCGCGATCCCACTCACTTGACGCACCCCGCCGCGCGATTCCCGCCGGCCAAACCCCTGCTCCATGTTCCCGTCTCCAGCTCCGACCGCGGCCCGACGCGCCGCCCTTATCCTCCTCGCCGCGGCCTGCCCCGCCGCGGCCCAGACCGTCCCGGCCAACAGCGGCGCCGCGGCGGCCGACAAGGCGGTGCAGTTGTCGCCGTTCGAGGTGGTGAGCGACGCCACCGACACCTACGAAGCCACCAACACCTCGTCGCTCACGGGCATGAGCACCTCGCTCAACAAGTCGCCCCTCGACGCCCGCATCCTCAACCGGACACTGATGAACGAGCTCGGCGGCGGCGACGTCTTCAAGCTGCTCTCCGACTTCGGCGGCCTCGGCGCGATGCTGTTTGGCGGCGGCACCGAGGACCAGCGCGGCCTGCAGGACGGCGACCAGGCGCAGCCGGGCGGGCTGAGCAGCCGCGGTTTCACCATCAGCGAACCACGACGGGACGGCTTCCTGCGGTCATCCACCTCGATGTTCAACTCCTTCGACGTCGAGAGCGCCGAGGCCATCAACGGCTCCAACAACCTGCTCTACGGCTCCGGCGAGGCCGGCGGCGTCGTCGTGATCAACAGCAAGCGCGCCCGCGTGCGCCAGCGCACCTACCGCTTCACCGCCATGGCCGACTCCGAGGGCACCCGGCGCTACACGATGGACGTGAACGCGGGCGCCGAGCGTTTCGCCTTCCGCTTTAACGCCCTCAAGAGCGCCGACCGCTACTGGCGGCCGCTGCTCAGCCTGGACCAGGAAGGCATCCAGGGCGCCGTCACCCTCCGCCCTTACCGTTGGCTCAACATCTTCGCCGACTACCGCCACTACCAGCGCGCCGCGGTGCACTCGCGCGAGTCCACCGTCCGCGCCCCCGTCAACCTGCTGCTCACCACCGGTGAACGCCTCGATAACCAGGCTTCCCGGTACATCATCGGGGTCGGCGGCATCGAGCTCACCAACAACTTCATCAATTTCGCCACCGACTCCTCGATGCACGGGCCGCTCGCCCGCCAGCACTGGGTCAACCAGTCGAAATCCATCACGGTCGACGTCACCCCGCGCCCCGATCTCGCGTTCCAATTCCGCTACGCCCACGACGCGCGCATCAACAACGGGGTCTCCCCCTCGAGCACCGCCGTCTACCACCCCGACTCGCCGCTGAACCTGTGGACCGACGCCAACGGCGCGCCGCGGCGGCAGTGGTCGATCTTCTCCGTGCCCAACAACGGCCCGTTCTGGACGGGCGCGCGCGGCTATAAGTTCACCGCCGTGGGCCGCCGCGACCTCGGGCGCTGGGGCGAGCACATCCTCAACGGCTTTTACTCCTACCAGGAGTCGTGGACCAACCGCCAGGAACACCGGTTCTACGAGGTCGACGCTTCGGGCAACACGATCCAGAATCTGGCGAACATCACCAACGGCGACTCCGGGCGCATCCTGATGCCAGCCGCATGGCAGCCCGCCTTCAGCGGGACCATGTTCGGGGGAATTTCCTGGCCGTCCACGGAGCTCGTCCATCCCGGCAACGGCAAACGCTACCGCCTCCATCCCCAGGTCTACGCCGGCGCCGTGCCGAAGACCGCCGCCAACCCGCTGGGCCTTTCCGGTCCCATCAACGCGACCTCCACCGCGCTCCCCGTCGGCGCCCCCAGTTCAACCATCTACACCCTCGACGACACCCTCGAGGAGAGCGTCGGCGCCAGCCTCTCCAGCTCGTTCTGGAAGGGCCGGATCGACACCATGGTCGGCCTTCGTTCCGAGACCGCCTCCACCATCCGCGTCACCACCCTCGTGAGCCGCGGGCCGATCAGCTACGACAGCCAGACCTTCGGCGTCGTGGCCGACACGCCCGTGCGCGGCGTGCGCGCCTACGCGAGCTACTCGACCAATTCGAAGATCAATTTCACGACCGACCGCGACGTCTACAACCAGATCCTCCCGATCGGCCGCGGCAACACGCGCGAGGGCGGCCTCAAGCTTTCCCTCTGGGACCACCGTCTCTCCGGCAATGTCACCTATTACGTGACGGAGGCGGAGAACTTCACCGGCTCGCTCGGCAGCGTGCGCAACGACGTCGACCCCGACGGCATCAACGGGCGCAACGGCGGCCCCGGGTTCGTGTTCAACAAGATCTCCGACGGCCTCAGCGCCAGCCTCTCCGCCCGTCCCCTGAAGCCGTGGCAGGTGACCGTCAGCTTCACCCAGGCCAACGGGTCGGAGCGCAGCAACGTCACCCTGCCGGTGATGTACAACGACGAGTTCAACACGACGACTGTCGGCGGCCAGTCGGTCGTCGCCGTGAAATCCTCCTCCGGGGCGCTCACGCCGCTGCTCGTGCCTTCCGATCCCGCCAATCCGAACTCCCCGACGGTGCCGCTCTCGATCGCGATGATGAAGACCGCCGGGGGACCCTACGCGGCGCAGCTTGATCCTGACTCCGGCCAGATCCTCAACGCCGAGTCCCTCCGGCTGCGCACGACCGGAGTGGGAACCCTCCGCACTGGTCTGCCGATCTCCGCCCACCAGCTGGGCTTCACGCCGCCCGTCGCCGACATCATCGTGCGCAAGGCGGGCGAACCCACCACCGGCTACGCCGAGCACTCGTTCAGCGTGATCAACCGCTTCCAGGTCGGCGAAGGTCGCCTCCGCGGGCTCGTGCTCGGGCTCGCCACCGTCTACCAGCTCGGATTCCGCGCCTACCCGTACACCGACGCCGCCGACGGCGGGAAACGGAAGATCTACTACTACACTGACCGCCTCGAGAACAGCGCCTTCATGGTCTTTCCGTTCAAACCCACCCGGCGCACCCAGGCGTCGCTGCAGCTCAACGTCTCCAACCTCTTCGATCGCCAGGCCGTCCTGAAGCTCCTCCGCAACACCAACGGCACCGTCCGTTACTTCACCTACCAGTACAACCCGCGGATCATTTCGCTGACGGCGAACTTCTCCCTCTGAAACCGGCCGCGCGCCCCGCCGGAAGCGGGCACCGATTCAGCTGCTTCGACAGCCCCCGCCTTCCTCCGCCGCACCCCGGTTTGAGGTGACTCCGGGACGGCCGGAGCGAACTTGCGGGCACGGGCGTTCGTCGCTTTCACCGCCATGCCCCGCGATCGCCGATTTCCCATGAACTTTTTTCCGCCGCCGTCGTTTCCTCTCCGGGCCGCGATCCTGCTGCTCGCCGTGCTTCCGTTCCTCCGGGCCGCCGGGGATCCGTGGGTGTTTTTCCCGGGCAATCCTTCCGCTCCGGGCGCCGGCAAGCGGGTCGTGTTTCTGACGGGCGACGAGGAATACCGCTCCGAGGAATCGATGCCGATGCTCGCGAGGATTCTCGCCGCGCGGCACGGTTTCGACTGCACCGTGCTCTTCTCGATCAATCCCGGAACCGGCGTGATCGAACCGGAGCGGCGCGACAACCTGCCCGGGCTGGAGGCGCTCGAACGCGCCGACCTGATGGTGGTTTTCACCCGCTTCCGCGTGCTCCCGGACGCGCAGATGCGCCACATCGACGCCTACCTCGCCTCCGGTCGTCCGGTGATCGGCGTGCGCACCGCCACGCACGCTTTCGGCAGCTTCTCCGCCGCCACGCATCCGGCCGGGGCGTCCACGACGTTCGCGCGCTGGGAATGGAACCACTCCGCGCCCGGCTCCGAGGGCGGCTTCGGCCGGCAGGTGCTCGGCGCCACCCACCGGAACCATTGGGGGCTGCACGGGAAGCAATCGACGCGCGGCCGGTTCGCCCCGGGTGCGGCCGGCCATCCCTTGCTCACCGGAATCCGCGACGGGGAGATCTGGGGTCCGACCGACGTCTACGAGGTCCTGCTGCCGCTGCCCGACGGCTGCACACCCGTCCTGCTCGGCGAGGTTCTGCAGGGCATGTCCCCCGAATCGCCTCCGGTCACCGGCGAGCAACTCAATCCCAAATGGCGGCGCATGATACGTCCCAACGAGCCGATGCTGCCGGTCGTCTGGACCCACACGCGCCCGACCGGCGCCCGCGGCCGCGTCGTCACCTTCACCAACGGCGGCGCGATGGCGGGCACCGCGGACTTCGCCAGCGCGGGTCTGCGCCGCCTGTTCGTCAACGCCGTCTACTGGACCACCGGCCTGGAGGGAAAGATCCCGGCCCAAGCCGATGTGACTCCGCTCGAGCCGCGCCCGGCGTTTCAGCGCGGAGTCACTCCCGCGGCCGCGCTGCGTCTCACGACCCCCGCCCTCGAGCCGCGCGCCGGTGACACGTTCGTGTTCTACGGCGGCGGGATGGTTGAACGCCTCTTGGAATCAGGCCACCTCGAGGCGCAACTCCAGCTCGCTCATCCGGGCAAGAAGCTCCGCGTACGCAGCCTCGCGTGGACCGGCGACGAGGTCGGGCACCGCCTGCGACCGGAAGGCTACGTGGAGCACTTGAAGGGCCTGCTCGCCGCGTGGCCCGCCAACGTCGTGGTGCTCGGGTTCGGCGCCAACGAGTCATTCGCCGGGCCCGCCGGGCTCCCCGATTTCCGCCGTCACTACGAGACGTTCCTGCGGGAGGTCGACCGGCTGCATCCGGGCGCACGCGTGGTGCTGCTCGCCCCGGCGGCGCCCGACGAGCGCAGCGATCCGCGCGCCGCCGCGCGTCGTGCCGACGTGGCCGCCTACGCCGCGGCCGTGCGGGAGATCGCCGCCGCGCGCGGGGCGGACTTCGTGGACCTTTTCACCGCCAGCGCCGAGGCCTTCACCAAGGCGGCGCGCCCGCTCACCGAACAAGGGATCCATCTCAATGCCGAGGGTTCGCGCGCGCTCGGCACCGTGATCGCCCGTGCGCTCGCCGGCTCTGGCGGGCTCGCGTCCGCCGAGCCGCCGCGCGTCGATGAGGTGGCCGCGGCCGCCGCCCGGAAGCACGCGTACAACGCCGAGCTCACCCGCCCCAAGAACGCCGCACTCTACTACGGTGTGCGCAAGCGCCCGGAGGAAGCGGCCGTCGAACTGCCCCGCTACCACCAACTCCTCGCCCAAGCCGAGGACACGGTCCACGGCATCGCCTCCCGGCCCGGGGCGCGCCTCGCCGATTTTCCCGAGCCGTCCCTGCCGCCCCTCGGGCCCGGCAAGGAGACACCCTACCGCTTCCCCGGCGGCACCGTCCGCGCACCCGCCGACCTCCAGAAGGAACTGGTCGTCGCCGACGGCTACGCGGTGAACCTCTTCGCGTCCGAGACGCAATTCCCCGAGCTGCGTAACCCCGTGCAGATGAGCTTCGACGCCCGCGGCCGGCTGTGGGTCGTCACCATGCCATCGTTCCCGCACGCGATCCCGGGCGAGCGACCCGCGGACAAGATCCTTATCCTGGAGGACACCGATCGCGATGGACGCGCCGACACCTGCACGGTCTTCGCGGACGGCTTCGATGCGCTCGATGGCGTCGCCTTCCACGAACGCGGCGTGATCGTCTCGGCGCAGCCGCGGCTGCTGGTGCTGAACGACACGGATGGCGACGGGCGCGCCGACACCCGCGCGGAACTCCTCCGCGGTGTCGACGTCACCGATTCGCACCACGGCGGCATGGTGGCCACGGACCCGATCGGCTCCGTGATCTTCGCCGACGGCGTCTTCCACCGCTCGCAGTTCGAGACGCCCTTCGGCGTGGTGCGCGGAATCGACTCGACCACCTACCGCCTCGATCCAAGGAGCGGCCGCGTGGCACCCGAGTGGCGCACCATGACGCCCAACCCCTGGAAGGTGTCGTTCGACGGTTACGGCAACCTGCTCCAGCGCTTTGGCGGCGGCCACTTGATCGACGGACTTGGCCTGACGTGGACCCCCGGCGGCGTCTACCACCCCTACGGGACAGCCACGGTGCTCAATTACGCGAAAGGCTCGGGCCTCAGCGTGATCTCGAGCCCGAATTTCCCCGCCGAGCTGCAGCAGGGCTACGCGACCGCCGCGCTGCTGGGCAGCTACACGGTTTCGCTCTCCGCTCCCTCCGCGTCCGCGGGCTCGCTCGTCGCCGCCTCGCGCCTCGACGTGCTAAGTTCGAAGAACAGCACCTTCCGTCCCGTCGACGTGGAGTTCGGACTCGATGGCGCGCTCTACGTCTCGGACTTCTCCAGCCTCATCATCGGACACGCGCAGCACGCGATGCGCGACCCGCAATGGAACCACGAGCGCGGCCGCATCTGGCGCGTGACGCACACCGGCAAGCCGGTCTCCCGCGACTGGCCGCGCATCGAGGGCGCCTCCGCGGCGGCACTGGCCGCGCTGCTCGCGCATCCGCAGAATCTCGTCCGCCACCACGTCCGCATCGCGCTGCGCCGCCTCGGACCCGCGGCCTTCGCCGAACTCGAGCGGCGGGTCGCGACACTCGCACCGGGATCCGTGGAGGGGGATCAAACCCGCCTCGAAGCCTCATGGGTGCTCGCGGCCGCCGGCGAGGCGCGGCCCGCGTGGCTCGAAGCACTGGCGCGCTCGAGCGATCCGCTCACGCGCGCCGCGAGCGTCATGCTGCTGAGGTTCACCGCCGACCGCCTGCCGGATCTGGCCACGCGGCTCCAAAGCGCCGCCGGTGACGCGCATCCGCGGGTCCGCATGGCCGCCATCAACGTCGTCGCCCACCTGCGCCCCCAACGCCCGGGCCTCGAGGCGGCGCTCACCCACCTCCACGCCGTGGAGATCGCCGAGAAACAGATGCTGGCCGACCTCGCCGCGGGCACCGAATCACGCGTCGGTCGTTCCGTGCCCGTGCTCGCCGTGGCGCCGGAAACGCGCCTGCGCCACTGGATCGATCTCGGCGAGACCGGCGAGGGAGAACTGAACCCCTACGCGACCCCCGAACAAAAGCGGAAGGCGAAGAATCGCCCGACCACCACGCGCACGTTTCGCACGTTTCTGCAGGTCGATACCCCGCAGACCGCGGTGCTCGCGGTGAAACACGGATTCCTCGAACTGAAGGCCAATGGCGTGCCGGTGCTTTCCTCCGACAGCCCGTACAGCTCCGAGCATCAGGTCGAGATCCCGCTCCGCCGCGGCCTGAATCAGATCGAGGCCGCCTTCCGGCGTCTCCGGGGCGAACCGCCTCCGGTCTATCTGCACGATCCGACCGGCCAGCCCGTACCGGGCGCGCGCCTCGCCGCCAACGCCGCCGCCCTGAAGCCATGGGCGGAGGAATGGGACCGGGCGGAGTCCGGCGACCGCGGTGCCCTGCGCGTGCAGGCCGTGCCCGGTCTTATGCAGTTTTCGCCGACCGAACTCCGCGTCAAAGCCGGCGCCCCCGTGCGGCTCATCTTCGAGAATCCGGACCTCATGCCGCACAACCTCATTCTCGTCGCCCCGGGGGCGGACGAGGAGGTCGGCGCCCTCGCCGACGCGATGGCCTCCGAGCCCGGGGCGATGGCCAAACACTACGTGCCCGCCTCACCCAAGGTCCTGCACGCCACCCCGCTCGTGGAGCCCACCCGTCGCACCGAATTGAACTTCACCGCGCCGTCCGCGCCCGGTCGTTACCCGTACCTTTGCACATTCCCCGGACACTGGCGCATCATGCGCGGCGTACTGATCGTCGATTGAGGCCGATTGGGATCACCGAGCCATTTAACCCCGGAGCAGCGGCGTAATCACGCTCGGGGACGCAGCGGCCTGGGCCCACGGAACACGCGGAAAGACACGGAACCGGACGCAGGCGTGTCTCAAGGCATTCGCCCCGTTCTGCGGCTCTCGTGAAACTATCCCCGGAAATCGTGTTTTCTCGTCCCGATTCCCCTCGCCCACGCCACTTTCTCCCTAACTCCCTTTCGCTTTCACCCATCCCTCCCAGCGCGGCGTAGCCACGCTGGGAATTCCGTGGGCCACCCGGCTCGGTTTCGCGCCCTTCGTGTGTTTCGTGGTTCCGCCCTTCGCACCCGCTTTTTCCCTCACTCCCTTTCGCTTTCCCTTTCCCTCCCTGCGCAGCGGAGCGGCGCCGGGTACCCGATTTTTTCTCGCGTCCCCCGCTTCCGCTCCGCGTCCTCCCTTCACCCCGATTCACCCTACCATGAGCCCCCTGTTCCGAATCCTCGCCTCCTCCGTGCTCCTCGCCGGCCTCGCGGCCGTCGCCTCCGCCGCCCCGGCGGCCAAACCGCTTAAGGTTCTTCTTGTGACCGGCGGATGCTGCCACGACTACGGCACCCAGAAGGATCTGCTGAAGGTCGGCCTGGAGAAACGCATCAACGTGGTCGTCGACCACCTGCACACGCCCGACAAAAGCACCAAGCCGCCGCTCGAGTGCCTCACCAACCCGGGCTACGCCAAGGGCTACGACCTCGTCATCCACGACGAGTGCGCCGCCGCGGCCGACGATCCCGCGCAGGTCGCGAACGTATTGAAGCCCCACGTCGACGGCACGCCGGGCGTCGCCCTCCACTGCGCGATGCACAGCTACCGCGTGGTGAAGGATTTCGCCCGGCCGCAGGCCCCCGGTTCACCCGGCGCGCTCTGGTTCGACTTCCTCGGCCTGCAGTCGAGCGGCCACGGTCCGCAGTCGCCCGTCGCCATCACCTATACCAACAGCTCCCACCCGATCACCAAGGGCCTTTCCAATTGGACCACGATCAACGAGGAGCTCTACAACAACGTCCAGCCGCCCTCCGTCTATCCCCGCCACACCACGTTGGCGACCGGGCGCCAGACCCAGACCAACAAGAAGGACGGCACGAAGCGCGAGGCCGAGGCGGTCGTCGCCTGGACAAATGAATTCGGTCCGAAGAAGGCGCGCGTTTTCGCCACCACGATCGGACACAACAACGACACGGTGCAGGACCCGCGCTACCTCGAGCTTGTCGCCCGCGGCGTGCTCTGGGCCGCCGGCAAGCTCGAAGCCGACGGCAAGCCCTCCGCCGGCTACGGCCGCTGAGCTACAACGCCGTAACTCACATTTCCTTCCGCGGCCCCGCGTCCCGGTTTTCCGGCGCGGGGCCGCGGCTTTTTCGCGTGCCGCGGGCGCAGGCCTGCCTTTGGGTCGCATCGGTCCAACGCGCGCCCGAACCCGCCATAGCCGTTTGCGCACCCGCCCCTCCCGCATCCCCTTCCCGCCATGATCGAAGCGTCCCGCGTCTCCAAATCCTACGAAAGCCCGGCCGGCCCCGTCAGCGTGCTCCGCGACCTGGACCTGCGCGTCGGCGCGGGCGAGTCCGCGGCCATCATCGGTCCGTCCGGCAGCGGCAAGACCACCTTGCTCAACCTGCTCGGAGCACTCGATCAGCCGTCGTCCGGCTCCATCCGCGTCGGCGGCGAGGAACTCGGTAAACTCGACGCGGCCGCGGCGGCCCGCTTCCGCAACCGTACGATCGGATTCGTCTTCCAGCTCCACTACCTCCTGCCGCAGTGCAGCGTCCTCGAGAACGTCCTCGTGCCGCGGCTCGCCGGCGGCTGGGAGGAGCCCGAGGCGGAGACCCGCGCGCGCGCCGAGGCCCTGCTTGCTCAGGTCGGGCTGCAGGACCGCCTCGGACACCGGCCGTTTCAACTTTCCGGCGGCGAGCAACTGCGGGTCGCCATCGCCCGCGCTCTCATCAACCGGCCGAAGCTCATTCTCGCCGACGAACCCACCGGTTCACTCGACCCGGCCACCGGCGAGCGCATCGCCGACTTGTTTCTCCGCACGCAGGAGTCGGCCCACGTCGCGCTCGTGGTCGTCACCCACAATCCCGGCCTGGCCCGCCGCCTCAACCGTACCTACCGCCTCGCCGACGGCAGGCTCGTCGACTGACGCGCGGCCATGAACGTCACCCGTTACCTTCTGCGCAGCGTCACCCACCACCGGTATGCGCACCTGGGCACGCTGGCCGGTGCCATCCTGGGTGCCACGGTGCTGCTCGGCGCCCTCTTCGCCGGAGACTCCGTCCGCGCCTCGCTGCGTCGCATCGCAGCCGAACGCACCGGCCAGGCCACCCAGGTGCTCACCTCCGGCGACCGTTTCTTCCGCGCCGCGCTCGCAGCCGATCTCAGCGCCGCCACCGGTTCCACCGCCGCCCCGGCCCTGCTCACCCGCGGCAACGTCGTCCACGCGCGCACTCAAGCCCGCGTGCCCAAGGTCCAGCTCGTGGGCGTGACCGACGCCTTCTGGACCCTCGCCCCGGAGCCGGCCCGCGTCGCGCTCACGCTTGCCGCCTCCGCCGTCGCCGTCAACGAGACGCTCGCCCGTCAGCTCAACGTCGCCGTCGGCGACACCTTGGTCGTTCGCCTGCAACGCCCCGGCGTGGTGCCGGGCAGCGCGCCCATCGCCGGCGGCGACAGCTCACTGCAGACGCTCCGCTGTACGGTGGCGGCGATCGTCAACGCCGGCTCATTCGGACGCTTTTCACTCGAGGCCACGCAGGTGCCCGCGGCGACGGTCTTTCTGCCACTCGCGCGGCTGCAGGAAGCGATGGAGCAGCCGGAGCGGGCGAACCTGGTGCTGATCGACGCGCGCCGCGCGACCAGCGCGCCCGCCGCGGCGTTGCCGCGGGTCGTCCGCCTCGCCGATGACGGTTTGTCCCTCACCAGGCTGGAAACCGCCCGCGCCTTCGAGAGCGCCTCACCGCGGATCTTCCTCGACGACGGCATCGCCGCCGCGATCACGCGTGCCCTGCCCTCCGCCCAGCCGGTCACCTCCTATTTGGTGAACGAATTCCGCCGCGGCGACCGCGCGACACCCTACTCCATCGGCACCGCCGTACCGGCGGCGGCCGCGCCGTTCCTGCCCGCGGATCTCGGACCGCGCGAGATCGTGCTCAACGACTGGCTG
>CAXRGI010000026.1:0-4242 GCA_964229935.1 Opitutales bacterium | reverse complement strand
TGACCGGGGCATTCACGCCGATGGTCGCGTTGTTCGCCGGAGTCTCGATCGCCACGGCGGGCGCGGTGCCGCCGCTCACCACCACGGAGAGCGGAGCGCTGGTCGAGACATTGCCGCCGTTGTCGGTCGCGCGCGCCGTGAGCACGTAGGTGCCGGTGGCGTTCGGCGTGAACGTCACCCCGTACGGGTACGTGGAGTCGGTGGCGAGCGAGACGCCGTTGGCGAAGAACTCGACCTGTGTGACCGTGCCGTCGGCGTCGGCCGCCGCGGCCGTGAACGATACCGGCACTCCCACCGGCAGCGAGGCGCCGGCGGCAGGACTCGTGACGGAGACCGTCGGGGCTCCCGCGCTCACGGCGGCGACGGTGACATTAACCGCCGCGCTGGGGGTGCGGTTTCCCTGCGAGTCGGTGGCGACCGCGGTGAGCACCACGGTGCCTACGCCGGCGGGCTTCCAGGCGAAATTGTAGGGGAAGCTTTGATCGACGCCGACCGAGACCCCGTTGGCGAACAACTCCACCGACGCGATCGCGCCGGTGGTCGCGGAAGCACTGACGACCACCGACTGGTCCGCTCCCGCCGAGATCGTGGCGTTGGCGGGCGGTGTCGCGATCGCGATGTTCGGCGCGGTGCCCGCGCTGACGGTCACGACATTGGCGACTGAGGTGGCCGTCGCGCCGTTGCTGCCGGTGGCCGTCGCGGTGAGCGAGTAACTGCCGGGTGAGGTCGGCTTCCAGTCGACGATGAAGGGATAGATGCTGGCGGAACCGACCGCTACTCCGTTGGCCTGGTAGGCGATGCTAGTGATGGATCCGCCCGCAAGGCTGGCGGTGGCGACGAGGGAGTGCGTGGCGTTGACCGCGACGGTGGCTCCGTTGGCCGGTGAAACGAGCGCCACGACGGGCAAGGTCGGACCGGCGCCACCACCCCCGCCGCCGGGAGCGGTTACCGTGACGGAGACGGAGGCCGACGTGGCCTGCGTGCCGACGCTGTCCGTGGCGACCGCGGTGAGCGTGTAGGCGCCTGCGGCGGGCGGCGTCCACGCGACCGAGTAAGGCGCAGTGGTGTCGGCCGCGCCTTGGGCCGCGCCGTTCACGTAGAACTGCACACTGGCGATCGTGGCGCCCGGGTTGGACGCCGAGGCGCTGGCGTTGAGCGTGGTGGCGACGCCGGCGGTGAGGGCCGACGAGGCGGTCGGGCTGGTGATGCCGACGGACGGCGCGGCGTTGATCGTGACGCGCACGTTGGACGACACGCCGATATTGCCGAAGCTGTCGGTGACGAGTGCGCTCAACGTGTAGGAACCCACCGCGGTGGGCGTCCAGACCGCGGAGTACGGGAAGACCGTGCTCGTGCCGAGGCTGGCGCCGTTGACGAAGAACTGGACGCTCGAGACCACGCCGAGCGTCGTGGTGGCGCTGGCTGAAACGCGGATGGCGGTGTTGACGAGGAGCGCGGAACCGTCGCCCGGACTCGTGATGCTCACCGACGGCGGGGTGGCGGGCGTGACCGACGCGTTGGTGCGGCGGTCGTGGAGGAAAACGTCGCGCACGCCGTTGCTGTCGAGCGGCAGCAGGTTCGTAGCGCCGTAAGCGAAGCCGCCGGTGTTGTCGGCGTCGGACGGAAACGCGACAAAGCGGCCGTTGGCGCTGATGACGGGGTAGATGTTGGAAGCCGCGGTGCTCGGCGCGCCCAAGACTCCGTTGGTTTGGAAACCGAAAGCATTCACGCTGACCATCTGGGTCGCGACATTGCCCGGCACATCGAACGCGCCCGAACCGCTCACCTGCCGGTCGCGCACGAAGACATCGAGGGCGCCGTTGGAATCCTGAAGCAGCGACTGCCCGTTGGAGTCACCGGCCGTGAGGTTGTTGGCGAGCGAGGCGAAGGCCACGTAACGGCCGTCGGCGCTAATGGTGGGATTGATGCTGCCGAGCTGGAAGCCGACAGGGTTGGGGTCGGCAGCCTGCACCCCGGCAGTCGAGACGCTCACCCGCGTTACCACCGGCGCTGCAACGGCGGCCGCGGCATCATAAACGAAGATGTCGGAAACCGCGTTGGTGTCGCCGGCCACCAGATTCGTGGCAACGGAGGCGAACGCGACCCAGCGGCCGTCCGCGCTTAGCGCCGGTGTCTGGCTGGCGCCGTTGGCCAGCACTCCGGTGCCATTCACAACGCTCACGATGCGCGTGGTGCCGAGACCAGCCCCGGAGCGGGTGCGCAGGAACACATCGCGAACCCCGTTGGTGTCGCCGGCCACCAAGTTGGTCGCGTCGGATGTCCAAGTGATCGTCGAACCGTCGGCGCTGATTACGGCCTGAATGCTGGAATCACCGCCCTCAGCACCGGCGGGCGAGGTATCGACCAGCACGGTCGAGGTGTTGCCCGGAGTGTCGAAGACGCCGCTGCCGGAGACGTCGCGGTCGTGGAGGTAGATATGGCTGCGACCGGCGGTGGTGGCGGTGGCGGTCAGGTTCGTCGCGGTGGACTCGAAGGCGATGAATCGGCCGGTCTGGCTGATGGCGGGGCGGAAGCTCGGGTTGTTGGCCTGGCCGCCGGCGGCGTTGGCGCCGCTGATGCGCGTGATCACGCCGGTGAGCGTGTCGGCCACGAAGATGTCGCTGAACCCGTTGGTGTCGCCGATGACGAGATTCGGGGCATCGGACGCAAAGGCCACGTGGCGGCCGTCGGCGGCGCTGATCACCGGGTTGTTCGACGCCGCGGCGGCCTGGTTTCCCTGCTGGGAAACGCTCAGGCGGCGCACGCCGTTCGTCTGGCTGTCGTAGAGGAAGATGTCGCGTACCGCGTTGGTGTCGCCAGTCACGAGGTTGGTGGCGTCAGACGCGAACGTCACGAAGCGCCCGTCAGCCGTCATCGACGGATTGTCGCTGTAACCGTTGGCCGTGTTCGCGGCGCCCGCGGCGCGGCTGGCCGTGGTGACCGTCGGGAAGTTGGACGGCAGCAGATTGATCAACGTCGCTGCCGGATTCAGTCCCGTGTCGCCCGCCCAGACGTTGTTGCCGTTCTGCGTCAGGACCGGCGGGTCGTTCTCGTCGACCGCGTTGAGCGAATCGATTTTGGCGAGGACGTAGTACGAGCCAGAGAAATTGCCCGGTAGGATCTGGTCCCAAGTGACGGAACGGTTGTTGCCATCAGCGTTCAGAAACTGGCTCCCGCCGTTGCCAGTCGTCGTAGTAAGCGTTGCCGCAGAGATGTCCGAAAGGGTTAGCCGGAAATCATCGGAGTCACCGAACGTTGGGTTTGAGGAGAGCACAACCTCGATCCGAGCGTAGGCAGCGGACCCGGAGACGCCGGGCGTAAAGGGCACATTGAAGGAGCCGTTAGTGGAGTTCTGGTTAGTGAACGTTAGCGTCATGGTCACCTTATCGCCTCCGCGGTAAGAGGTACCGGCAGCGTAGGTCAGCCCGGTGATGCGCAGGTCAGGTTTCCCGGTGACTGCAAGAACGCTGTTGGAGGAGGCCGTGTTCGAAGAGAAAGTCGCCGGCGCAGCTACCGTCAGATTCGAGACCGTCGCATTGTACTGACCGGCTTGAATCGAGCCATCTATGGGAAGTCGAATCGAACGGGTAAAGGATCCTGATCCGCCACTAGCCGCTATCGCCGCAGAGGTCGCAAACGACTGCGGAACTCCTCCAATATCCGTGTTGAATGAATATCCGGTAACCCGATGGGTGAATGTGACCGTTCCCGTGATTGACGTGCCAGCGCTGAGCGGAGCCCCGCCCGAATTCACGACGGTGACGGTGATGACCACGGTGTCTCCCGGTGCCGCGGACTGCGGCGTGACGGCGATACCGGTCGGCGAAAGGGTCTGCGCCGCCAGCGGGCCGGCGAACGCGAGAGCGGCCGCCGCCGCGGCGAGGATGCGGAGCCAAGTTTTCATGGGTGCCTCCAGGGTTGTCGGGGCTTACTTGGCGGCGGGGGCCTTGGCAGCGGGAGTCTTGAGGAACGGGTCGGACCCGTCGCGGTTGCCGGGCAAATCCTCGCGCCGGAGGTTCATCGCGCGCACGCGTTCCGAGTCGAAGATCTTCTCCACCGGGGCGCCGTCGGCGCTGAGGGTCTGGGCGGTGATGAAGATGCTGAGGTTGGTGGTCTCCTCGCGTTTGTTCTCGCTGCGGAAAAGCCGGCCGATGCCCGGGATGGCGCCGAGGAAGGGCACGCGGTTGCCGCCGTCGGAGGACGACGAGGTGAGCAGTCCGCCGATGCCCATGGTGTAGCCGT
>CAXRGI010000025.1:0-7633 GCA_964229935.1 Opitutales bacterium | reverse complement strand
GGAGCTGAATTCGATTCCTTGGCCGATGTGGTGTCGTTCGGCATGGCCCCGGCGCTACTTATGATTTACCTGATAATATCTCCAACTCAAGCTTCTGATTATGAATGGTTTAGAAATATAGGTTGGTTCATCGCATTCATTTATCTGCTGTGTGCGGCGATGCGGTTGGCAAGGTTTAACGTGATAACCAATCCGTACATCCATCCTGGATCAAAAGAATCGAACAAGGATTTCGTGGGTCTTCCTGTTCCTGCAGCAGCATCAACCGTCGCCGCAACCGTGCTTTTCCTCCTGAAACTAGGGGAAATGGATCGTGGCTTGAAATCGTGGGCGCTCGCTTTGCCCCCATTGATGTTGCTGGTTGCGATCCTGATGATGAGCCGCGTTCGGTATCCTAGTGGCAAAAACCTGAACATGCAGACTCAAACGAAGCTGCGGCCATTTGTGCTCTTCTTGGTGGTGGGTGGATTGGTGGTGTTCTACAAGGAATTTGCGGCCCTAGGAATATGTCTCGGGTACATCTTCTTCGGGCTCATCCGATACATGCGTCGTCCGCCTGTCGGGAAATCGGCCTGAGCAAACCGCGAGGATCTTCCGAATAACCCAGGCCCTGTGAACAACTACGGGTTTCCTCGCACGTTAATCCGAGTTTTTCACCACGCGAATTAAGGGTTTCCCCGAGGTACGAACCGGTTTGTTGGAGTTCTTACCAGACCATATGAATACGGATAGAATTCCTTATTGAACCATCATTCTTTTAGCCTTTGTTGAAAACACCCGTTTCCTCCCGCCGACGCCGATGAAATTCAAAATCAACCGCGACCACTTCGCCAACGGTCTCGCCCAAGTCCTCAACGTCGTCGGATCCAAGGCCACGATGCCGATCCTCAGCAATGTGCTGATCGAGGCGGAAAAGGATCAGATCTCCCTGACCACGACGAACCTGGATCTGGGCATCCGCTGCAAAATCAAGGCCGAGGTGAAGGAGACCGGCTCGGTGACCCTCCCGGTCAAACGTTTGGCCGGGATCGTGCGCGAATTGCCGAATCTCGACGTCGTCTTCGATGGAGCCGCGAATCACCAGGTGAAACTCGCCTCCGGCGGTTCCACCTTCCGCATCATGGGAATCGGCAAGGAGGAGTTCCCGCCGCTTCCGGAGTTCGGGGAGGATCATGTCTACTCCCTGGATCAGGCCGATCTGGCCATGATGCTCAAAAGCGTCTCCTACGCGCAGTCGACCGACGAGAGCCGCTACATCCTCAACGGCGTTTATTTCAACTTCCGGGACGGCAAGCTTTCACTGGTCGCGACCGATGGCCGCCGTCTGGCCCTTCTCTCCAAGGACATTCCAACCCCGGAGTCGGGCGGCGGGGCCATCATTCTTCCCGCCAAGACGGTTTCGGAACTGACTCGGCTTCTGGACAAGGGAGCGCTCGTGAAGATCAACTTCAACGACCGGCGTGCGGCGTTCCAGATCGCGACCGACAAGGACTCGAGTGGTCTGATCGATCACATCTACCTGTACTCCAAGGTGGTCGAGGGAAACTACCCCAATTACCAGCAAGTGATCCCGAAGGAAACGCACCAGCGCATCAAGCTGGAGCGCGAGCTGCTCCTCCAATGCGTGCATCGCGCGGCGCTCGTGTGCTCGGAAAAGGCCAACTCGGTCAAAATGAAGCTCTCCAGCAACCTGCTGGAGCTAACCGCCCAGAGCCCCGACTTCGGCGAAGCGCACGAGTCGATGGCGATCAGCTACAGTGGTCCCGAACTGCAAGTGGCGTTCAACCCCGCTTTCCTGATGGATCCGCTCCGGGCGCTGACCAAGGACGAGGTTTTCTTCGAGGTGAAGGACGAGGTTAGCCCCGGAGTCTTCAAGACGCTCGAGAATTTCGTCTGCGTGATCATGCCCGTGCGTCTGAGCTGAGGTCGGCGGACCGCGCCGGCTTCAAGGATCTGTCGGGTAACCTTCTCCCGTCTCCGCCTACGTGCCGACTCCCACGGTCACCCTTGCTGTGTTACTCGCGGCCATGGCTGCCTCGATCGTCCTGATGCGGTTGAACCAAGGCGCCGCTTCGCCACCGCTTCTGATCGCCGACCGGTGGCTACGTTGGATTATCTTCGCCCTTGGTGGAGCGTATCTGGCATCGGAATACCAATGGATCGAGCGTCCGTTTTGGATCCTGGCGGGAGCGTTTTTCCTGATCTGGTTCCTGGTGGTCACGCTCTACGACTGGCTTGCCATCTCCGCCCACAGTCTGAGTCCCCTGCCCCTTTTTCCATCGTACTCCGTGAATTCGTCGGGCGACGAGTGGCCCGTGCGTCCGCGCCTGCTGAAAACCCGCGAATGGCTGCGCGCGCAAGGGTTCCGCCCGGTGCAGGCGCTCAAGGCGGAGATCGGAGGCGGTATTTACCTGCGGACCTCCATCTATCAGGACGCGCCGGCCACGATGCGTGTGCAGGTCAGTTTCATTCCCCACGGTTCCGGTTCGGTTGCCGTCTGCTACACCGTATCCTCGCTGACGACCGATGGAGCGCGCTACCTCACCGACAATCTTTTTGTCCCCTTCGCCGGCTTCTATCCCGAGAACTGGTTTGTTGAACGCTTGCCTTGGCGGCGCTCCCTGGAGGGCCTGATCCGGCGTCATCGCCGTCGTCTGGATGCGATCGGCGCCGCGCCCGCGCCTTTCACCGATGATCCGCTGGACGACCTGAATTCGGTGCAGCGGGAGCTTGATCGGCTGAACACCGAGTTGGGGTTTCTGCATCCGCACCCGAAGCGGGAGGATCTCGGAAAATTCACCTCGGAGGGTCGCTATCGGGTCTGGAAGGAAATCTTGACCCTGAACTACCTGGGACGCGCCGCGCGTTACGAGTAAACCCTCCGCGGCGTCACCCGCCGATATAGCTCATCTCGATCTTCGGGCGGGTCTCGCCGGCGGCGATGACCTCGGCACGTTCGTCGCTGTAGCGGTCCATTCGGCCGCGCCAGATCCGGCCGATGAAATCCTCAAGGCCGTCCTCGGTCATCCGTGGGGACCGCACCGCGCCGAGGACATCCCAACCGAGAGAAGCGAACAGGCAGGTGTAGAGACGGCCATCGGCCGAGAGCCGTGCCCGGTGGCAGTCGCGACAGAAGGGTTCAGTCACTGAACTTATGATACCGATTTCACCCCGACCGTCTCGGTAACGGTAGCGGGCGGCGACCTCGCCCCGGTAGGCGGGACCGGCGGCCTCGAGAGGCCAGTGCGCGTGGACGAGCCGCACGATTTCCCGCGCGGGCACCACCCGGTCGCCGGACCAGTGGTTGGTGTTACCCACATCCATGAACTCGATGAAACGCAACGGGTGCCCGCGTTCGCGGAAATAGGCGCAGAGGTCCGGAATCTCGCGGTCGTTCACCCCGCGTTGCACGACACAGTTGATTTTCACCGCGATACCGGCCGCCGCCGCGGCGTCGACCCCGCGCAGCACACGACTGACTTTGAAACCCAGCCCGTTCATTTTTCCGGCGGTGGTGTCATCGAGTGAATCGACGGAGACGTTGACCCGTCCCAATCCGGCCGCGCGCAGGGCGGGCGCCAGCTTTTCCAGCAGCCAGCCGTTGGTGGTCAGGGCGAGGTCGGGAATACCGACCTCCTGACGGAGGACACGAACGAGTTCCGGGACGTCGGGCCGTAGCAAGGGCTCTCCGCCGGTGAGACGCACCTTGCGCACTCCGAGCGCGCGAAAGGCGCGGACAATACGCGTGATCTCAGGCAAAGTCATCAGCTGTGGATCCCGCAGAAAGGAGTGGCCTGGTCCGAAGACGTCGGCGGGCATGCAATAAGGACAACGGAAGTTGCAGCGGTCGGTGACCGATATCCGGAGGTCGTGCAGTGGCCTTTGAAATGTGTCGGTGGGTGGCCCCATGGAGAAGCGGCCTTGCGCCGCGTCGTCGGGAGATGAAGCTGGTTTTCCCGCGGCGTAAAGCCGCGGCCTCTGTTTAACATGCTATCCCCCGCGGAAGCCGAGTCACTGATCGCGCGTCAGCTCCGACCTTTCCATCGCGAGCACTGCCCCTTGGCGGGCGCGCACGGCAGGGTGCTGCGGGAGGGAATCCACGCGGATCGGGATCTCCCGCCGTTTGATCGCGTGACGATGGACGGATATGCTTTGCGTGCCCGTTCGGTTGCCGCGGGTGTACGGCGTTTCCGGATCGAGCGGGTGCAGGCGGCTGGTATGCGCGCCTTCACTCTGGGAGAGGCGGATGACGCGTGCATTGAGGTGATGACCGGGGCGGTTTTGCCCGCGGGCGCGGATTGCGTCGTGCCCTATGAGGACACGGAGCGCGACGGCGCGGGTATGATCGTCCGCGGATCGGCTTCGGGTATCGTTGCCGGTTTTTCCGTTCACCGGCGCGGGAGTGATCATCGTCGGGGCGAGGAAATCGTCGCCGCCGGCACGCGACTCGGGGGGCGGGAGATCGCGATCGCCGCGGCCTGCGGGTACAATACGCTCACGGTCAGTCAGATTCCCCGTATCGCCGTGGTGGCTACAGGAGATGAACTCGTGGAGGTGGATAGTCCGGTTGCAGCGCACCAGATCCGTCGAAGCAACGACCATGCGATCCGTGCGGCGATGTCCCTTGCGGGTTATCCCGGAGCGGACCGTTTCCATCTGCGCGACCTGCCCCGGGAGGTAGAGCATCTCTTGTGGCACATCCTGGCTGAATACGAGGTGGTGATTCTGACGGGAGGAGTCTCGAAAGGACGCTTCGATCTGCTGCCGGATGAGTTGGAGAGGCAGGGGGTGCGAAAGATCCTGCAAGGAGTCGCGCAAAGACCCGGCAAGCCACTCTGGGTTGGGGTATCGGACCGCGGGGTCATGGTTTTCGCCCTGCCGGGCAACCCGGTGTCCGCCTACACCTGCCTGCATCGTTACGTGCTGCCAGCGCTTGATCTGGCGAGCGGGCTTAAGGCCCGTGAACTGCAATTGGTGCCGCTGGGGGCGACGCATATTTTCCGTCCGAAACTCGCCTGCATGCTGCCGGTGAAGCTCGCGAACGGACCGGACGGAGTCACCCGCGCCTTGCCCAGGCCCGGTAACACCTCGGGTGATCTGGCGGGTTTGGTGGGTACCGATGGATTCGTGGAATTGCCGGCGGAGGTGGCGGAATTTCCCGCCGGGACTTTGACTCCTTTCCGGCCTTGGTAGAGTGAGCGTCATGTTCTCCCATCTCGATGCGAAGAATCAGCCCGCGATGGTTGATGTGGGTGAAAAGGCCGTGACACGCCGGACCGCGCACGCGGTGGCGGTGGTGACATTGCCGGGTGAACTGGCGGCGCTGCTGCGCGACGGTGAGATCGTGACGAAGAAGGGACCGCTGTTTCAGACCGCGATCATCGCAGGCGTGATGGGTGCAAAACGCACGAGCGATCTGATCCCGCTTTGCCATCCCCTGCCCCTGCATGATTGCCGGATCGAGATTGTTCCCGACGCGTCCCGCGGCGAGGTCACGGTGCATTGCCGCGTGAAAACTGAAGCGCGGACCGGCGTCGAAATGGAGGCGCTCACCGGTGCGAGTGTGGCGGCTTTGACCCTTTACGACATGGCCAAGGCGGTGAGCCACGGGATCGTGATCCGTGAGATCCGTCTGCTGGAAAAGACCGGCGGCAAGCGGGACTACCGGGCGGAGGAGAAATGATGCGGGTGAACGTGCAGTACTTTGCGATCCTGCGGGAGCAGCGTGGCTTGACGGCCGAATCCGTGGAAACCGGCGGGGAGACAGTTTCCGCCCTCTACGACGAGTTGCGGGCGCGGCATGGCTTCACGCTACCGGGTGACCGCGTGCGCGCCGCGGTGAATGACACATTCGTTCCGGCGTCGCAGGTTTTGCACCCTGGCGATCGCGTGGTGTTTATTCCTCCCGTGGCCGGCGGTTGATCGCTGCCTTGGATTTCGCCCATGAAACCCTTCGCCATTTTGGGTGAGCAGATCGACGTGAATGCGTGCGCGCTGAGGCTGGCGAATGAGCGCGCGGGGGCGCTGGTGACATTCGAGGGTTGGGTTAGGAACCACAACGAGGGTCAGCAGGTCGGGTCGCTCGAGTATGAGGCATACGTGCCGCTCGCGGAGAGCGAAGGAGCCCGCATCCTTGCCGAAGCGGAGGAGCGATTCGCCCTCACTGGTGCCGCGGCGGTGCACCGCACGGGTCACCTGCGGATCGGTGAGCTGGCGGTTTGGGTGGGTGTGACAGCCGAGCACCGCGGAGCCGCCTTCGACGCCTGCCGTTACATCATCGACGAGGCCAAGGCACGGTTGCCGATTTGGAAGAAGGAACACTACGCCGGGGGCGCGACGGCATGGATCAATTGCGCCACGCGAGGAGAGCACGCGGGCGGTTCGGCTCCCTAAGGGAGCGAAACTCTCGGACCTCAGCGCTTGCGGCGCTTGAGCGCCAGCTGCACGCCCGAGTAGCGCACGAGGCCCTGGAGGTGCTCGTACTGCTGCGGATCAATGTTCTTCGCGGCGGCCAGTTCGGCTTCAGCGCGCTTGAGCGCCTCCTCGACGGCTTTCTCGTCGATCTTGCTCTCGGTGATCGCCTGCTCGGCGAGCACGCGCACGACATCACCACCCACCTCCGCGAATCCGCCGCTGACGGCGAGAAGCTCGGTGGCGCTTCCCTTGGAGACGCGAAGCTCACCGTGCTCGATCTGCGTAAGCAGCGGGATGTGGCCGGGCAGAATCCCCACCTCGCCCTCGACCGTCGGGATGACGACCGAGTCTATGGTGTCGGAGTAAACCCGGGCCTCGGGCGTGACGATCTCCAGGGTCAGCGGCATGGCGGTCTGACTCAGGCCTTCTTCGCGGCGGCGAGCACCTCGTCGATGCCGCCCTTCATGTAGAAGTCGCCCTCGGCGACGTCGTCGAGCTTGCCCTCGAGGATCATCTTGAAGCCGCGGACGGTGTCCTTGACCGGGACGTACTTGCCGGGAGAGCCGGTGAAAACCTCGGCGACGGAGAACGGCTGGGAGAGAAAGCGCTGGATCTTGCGGGCACGGTAGACGGTCTGCTTGTCCTCGGGTGAGAGCTCGTCGAGACCAAGGATTGCGATGATGTCCTGCAGATCCTTGTAGCGCTGGAGGACTCGCTGCACCTCACGCGCGACGAAGTAATGCTCGTCACCGACGATGTCGGCCTGGAGAGCCTTGGAGACGGAAGAGAGCGGATCGACGGCCGGGTCGATGCCGAGCTCGGCAATGGAGCGCTCCAGCACGATGGTGGAGTCGAGGTGGGCGAAGGTGTTGGCCGGGGCGGGGTCGGTGAGGTCGTCCGCCGGCACGTACACCGCCTGGAAGGAGGTGATGGAGCCCTTCTTCGTGGAGGTGATGCGCTCCTGGAGCTGACCCATCTCGTTGGCGAGCGTCGGCTGGTAGCCCACCGCGGACGGCGAGCGGCCGAGCAGAGCGGACACCTCGGAACCGGCCTGCGAGAAACGGAAGATGTTGTCGACGAACAGGAGCACATCCTGGTTTTTCTCGTCGCGGAAGTACTCGGTCATCGCGAGCGCCGAGAGAGCGACGCGCATGCGGGCGCCCGGCGGCTCATTCATCTGTCCGTACACGAGCGCCACCTTGGACTTGGAGATGTCCTT
>CAXRGI010000024.1:0-10602 GCA_964229935.1 Opitutales bacterium | reverse complement strand
GGTTTCCGGGTTGGAGTTAACCATCACACTTTCGTAGCCCATTTCGCGGAGGGCGAAACTGGCGTGGACGCAGCAGTAATCGAATTCGATACCCTGCCCGATGCGATTCGGGCCGCCGCCGAGGATCATGATCTTCCGTTTGCCGGTCGGCGGCAAAATCTCGTTCTCGTCCCCGTAGCTTGAGTAGTAGTACGGTGTAAACGCCTCGAATTCCGCCGCGCAGGTGTCGACCAGCCGGTAGGTGGTGTTGATGCCGCGCCGTTTTCGGTCGGCGCGCACGCTCGCGAGGTCGGATTTGAGCAGATGGGCGAGTTGGGCGTCGGAGAACCCAAATTGTTTCGCGCGGCGAAACTCGACATCGGGCAGCGCGGCGAGCGTGCGTCCGGCCAGCGCGGTTTCCATTTCCCAGATTTCGCGGAGCTGGTGGAGGAACCACGGATCGATCTTTGTGAGTTCGAAGATGCGCTCGACCGAATATCCGGCCCGAAACGCGTGCCGGATGTAGAAGATCCGCTCGGCGTTCGGGGTGCCCAGTTTTGCGTTGATGACCTTCTCCTCCACCGGTTCGTCCCCGCCGTGCCGGCCACCGCTGAAACCGCGGGCGCCCGTCTCCAACGAGCGGAGGCACTTCTGGATCGATTCCTTGAATGTGCGCCCGATGGCCATGGCCTCTCCCACGGACTTCATCGCGGAGGTCAGCGTGGCGTCGGCGTCGGGGAACTTCTCGAACGTGAAGCGGGGGATTTTGGTGACAACGTAGTCGATTGTCGGCTCGAAGCTGGCGGGCGTCAGCCGCGTGATGTCGTTGCGTAGTTCGTCCAGGGAGTAGCCAACCGCGAGCTTGGCCGCGATCTTCGCGATGGGAAACCCGGTAGCCTTCGAGGCGAGAGCGGAACTGCGGCTCACGCGAGGATTCATCTCAATCACGACCATCCGGCCGGTCTCGGGATCCACGGAGAACTGGATGTTGGAGCCGCCTGTCTCGACACCGATCTCGCGGATGACAGCGAAGGAGGCGTCGCGCATGACCTGGTATTCCTTGTCCGTCAGCGTCATCGAGGGAGCCACCGTGATGGAATCGCCGGTGTGCACGCCCATGGGGTCGAAGTTCTCGATCGAGCAGATAACGACGCACTGGTCCTTGTGGTCGCGCATCACCTCCATCTCGTACTCCTTCCAGCCGAGCAGGCATTCCTCGACCAACACCTCGTGCACCGGGGAAAGATCCAGTCCGTTGGCCACAATCCGCTCGAATTCCTCGCGGTTGTACGCGATGCCGCCTCCCGAACCGCCCAAAGTGAACGACGGGCGGATGATCAGGGGGAACATGCCGAGCTCGTCCGCCGCCGCGCGGGCCTCCTCGAGGGACTTCACGGTCCGGGAGCGCGCCACGTCCAGGCCGATCCGTAGCATGGCCTTTTTGAAGAGCTCCCGGTCCTCGCCTTTGGCGATCGCATCGGGTTTCGCCCCGATCATCTCGACGCCGTACTTCGAGAGTATGCCCTTGTGGTGCAGATCCATCGAGAGATTCAGGGCCGTCTGGCCGCCGAGGGTGGGCAGCAGCGCCGAGGGACGTTCGGTGGCGATGATCTTCTCCAGAAACTCGATTGTCAGCGGCTCGATGTAGGTGACGTCGGCAAACTCCGGATCGGTCATGATGGTGGCCGGATTGGAGTTAACCAGAATGACTCGGTAGCCTTCCTCCTTGAGGGCCTTGCACGCCTGGGTGCCGGAGTAGTCGAATTCGCATGCCTGGCCGATGACGATGGGGCCGGCGCCGATGATGAGGATCGATTTTAGGTCGGTACGCTTGGGCATGACGTAGATTTCGGCGAGGGTTGGGAGCGTCGGAACCGCCGGCAAGCGGGAAAGCGGTTGCGGCATTTGTCCGCGCCGGCGGGACGGCCGGAAGCCGGCCTTTTTGGCCGCGGCCTGCCTAGAGCGCGGAGGACCGACGGATCAGTTCAATCGCTCTGGCGGAACCCCCAGAACCTTGGCGGCAGCAACCTTGTCGCCCCGGCAGGCCTGAAGCACCTGATCGGTATAGTGGCGTTCCTGTCCCCGCAGGAATTCCTCGAGGCTTGGCCACGATTTCACTTCACGCAGCCGCAGCGGCAATTGCTGCGACGTGACCACGCGGGTGGGGGTGGCGGCGGCGATCCGGGTGACGACCTGAAATAGTTCGGTCACATTCCCCGGCCAGTGGTAAGCGTTCATCACCGCGAAGGCGTCGTCGGTGAACTCAATCAGCTTGGTGTCGAGGTTGGGATTTACCGCCTGGGCCGCACAGTGGCGCACCAGCGCCGGGAGATCCTCGATGCGTTCGCGGAGCGGGGGCGCGGTGAGGGGCAGCGACGCGACCCGATAAAGCAGTTCCTCGTTGAACCTGCCCTCCTCAACGAGACGCTCAAGGTCCTCTCCGCTCGAGCAAATCAAGCGGAAGTGGTTGGCATTGTTGCGGAGCACGCTGACCAACTGTTCCTGCAATTCCAGATCGAGGCATGGTAGATGCTGCAGGAACAGCGTGCCGCCCCTGGCCTGTTGCACCCAGGATCCGCCGGCGCCCGCTGAACCAAGCAAACCCTCGCGGAGCTTCTCCGGGCTGGCGAGGGCACAGTCGATGCGGACGAACGCGGAGTCAGGGGCGCCGCTGGCGGCGTGCAGGACCTCGGCGACCGTCGATCTGCCCGTGCCATTCTCGCCGAGAAGCAGTACGGGTGTACGGGTGGCTGCAAGTTTGCGGATTTGCGCTTTGAAGCGGGTTATCTTCTCGCTGCCACCGATCAACCGGGAGTCGAGATCGGCTCCCCTTTGGGCGGTGGCACCAACCTGAGCCGACCGTTCTGCCTGAAGGGTACGGAATTCAATGCCGCGACGTAGCGTGGCGATCAACTCATCCACGCGGAACGGTTTCTGCAGATAGTCGAAGGCCCCGAACTTCAGCGCCTGCACCGCGCTTTCGGTGGAGGCATAGGCGGTCATGATCACCACGACCACGCTGGGATCGTACACCTTCAAACGTTTGAGCAGGGTGATCCCGTCCATCGGCTTCATGTCGATGTCGGCCAACACCAGGTCGAACTTCTCCGCCTTGTAGAGCGCCAGCGCCCCCTCGCCGTCCGTGGCGAACGAGGTTGCGAACCCGGTGGGTTGAATGACCGCCTCCAACATCTCGTGAATCGAGATGAGGTCGTCGACGATCAGGACCGAGGGCATGGTGTCGGGAAAAGAGGGCGAGCGTTTCCGCCGCTGGTCGTGATGTCAAACGGCCCTTGCCGGCGGCCTCGAAGCGGCCTCATGGCCTCGAGTATCAAACGCCCCCGGCCACCGCACCCATTTGAAAGATGGGCAGGAACATCGCCATGACAATGCCCCCCACCACCACTCCGAGGAAAACGATCAGCATCGGCTCGATGAGCGACGTGAGGGCGGCGACGGTGGCTTCGCACTCTGTGTCGTAGAAATCCGCAATCTTGTTCATCATGCCGTCGACGTTGCCGGTCGACTCCCCCGCCTTCACCATGTGCTTCATCATCGGCGGGAAGAACTCGTTGGCGGCCATGACCTCGGACACCTGCCCGCCTTGGCTAACGTGCTTCGCTATCTCGGTGCACGCGTCCTCGATCTGGACCTTGCCGCTTGAGGCGGCGACGATCTCCAGGGTCCGCAGAATCGGCACGCCGGATCGGATGAGCGTGGCGTAGGTGCGGCAGAAGCGCGAAAGCGCGATCTTATGGACGAGTTTCCCGAAAATCGGCGCCCGCACGAGGAAGCGGTCCTTGACGCGACGGCCGTTCGGCGTGGCAACAAATTTACCCAGCATCCAGTAGGCCGCGTAGCAACCCAGGCCGATGGCCCACCAATAGGCCTTCATGAAATCCGAGACGTCGATCAGGAATTGGGTGGGTGCCGGCAGTTTCGCTCCGAAATCCGAGAACATCCCGGCGAAGACCGGGATGACAAAGATGAGCAGCACATTCACGAGCGCCACCGCCAGGCCGATCACTGCGATGGGGTAGGTCATCGCCGACTTCACCTTCTTGGTGAGCTTCACGGTGGATTCGAAGTACCCCGCGACCTTGCCGAGAATCTCGGCAAGGCCGCCGCTGGCTTCACCCGCCTCTACCATCGAGCAGAACAGGTTGTTGAAGGAGTTCGGGAACTTCCTGACCGCCGACGAGAACGAGTTGCCCTGCGAGATGTCCACGCGCACGTCGCGGATCACCACGCGGAAATAGGGGTCCTCCGTCTGGTCCTGCAGCGCCTCCAGGCATTGCACGAGCGGCAGCCCGGCGGTCAGCAGCGATGCCAACTGCTGCGTGAAAATGGCGAGTTCGCCGAGGGGCAGCTTGTAGGTCTTGGCCTTCTTCTCGATGGCCTTCTGCTTCGCCAGCGCTTGGGCGGTCTGGGCGCCAGATGCCGCGGTCGAGCCGCGGGCGGCGGTTTTCCCCGCGGCTGGTTTGGCTGCCGAAATCAAAGCCATGGGGGGAGATCAATCAAACCGCGTTCCGCCAGCAACCTCGATTTCCCCGCGGTCTCAGGCGTAGCGGTCTTCGGTCCAGGGATCCGCGGTGTTCGAGTAACCGCGCACCTCCCAAAACCCAAGTTTGTCCTCCGCGAGGAAGGTGATGCCGTTGACAAACTTGGCCCCCTTCCAGGCGTAAAGCTTCGGGATGATTACCCGCGCCCTGCCTCCATGCTCCAGCGGCAGGGACGCGCCATCGAAGCGGGTCGCGATCAGCACGTCGGCATCGAGGCATTTTTCCAGGGCGACGTTGGTGGAGTATCCGTCGTAGCTGGTGAAATAGACGAAGCCCGCTCCCGGTGATGGCCGAACCAATTCGTAGAGCGTGGTGAATGCCACGCCTCCCCAGCGGCAATCAAACTTGCTCCACGTGGTGACGCAGTGGAAGTCGCTTACGTCCTCCACCTGCGGGAGCGCGTTGAAGGCTGACCATGTCAGTGACACCGGGTTTTCGACGAGTCCGTCGATCCGCAGCCGCCAGTCCTGCTCCGTGATCTCCGGCTGCACACCTAGATCCAGCACGGGAAACCCGGTGGTCAGCTTCTGGCCTGGCGGTAGACGGTCCGGGGCTGCTTCCGTCCGTGCGGTTATCCCCCGGGCCCGCTGCTTTTCGGCCCACTGCTGTTTGGCGGCGATGTAGCGCTCTTTGGACATTAATGGCGACCCTACGCTCGGAAGCTCAGGGTGCAAGCCGGCCGGCCGAGGACACGCTTCAGGTCTCGTCTGGTTCGCCGGAACCGCTGGTCGCTGGATCCTCGCGCTGCAGCGCGGTCGCCACCGCGGCGCGACGCCGTAGGTAGTAGACGGTCATACCGCCTTGGTACAGCAGGGCGATGAGTGAGAGTGCACCCACGATGAGTTGATTCGCGCGGCGAAAATACTCCTCCACCGGAATGCCCCACTGCGCGGCGCCTGCCTTCGCGACGTCCAACATGCCGTCGGTCAGGGGCGGTGGCTCGAAGAAGAGTAGACGCAACGCCCCGTAGCACCAGATCACAACCAGAAGCATGGGCTGGCTGGCCACGAGCCACGAAATGCCACGGGACTCGCCCTCGCGCAGCAGTCCGACCCCGTGGAGTTCGATCGCACCGGCTCCCGCGGCGAGCAGACCGATCACCGCGAAGGGAATGTCGCGGACGCTGGCGGCCGCGATCGCGAACAAACCTCCGAGGATTACGAGCGTAATCCCGTCGAACCGGGCGAGCCGTTCCACGCGCTCGAGGGTTTCGGCGGGAAGGAGCGGAGGATGTCGCATGGAAGGTTTGTCATCCCGCGGCGGTTTCGGAAGCTCAAGTCTCTTCGTGCCTTCCGACGCCCAGCCGTCCTTTCCTTTCCGTCTCGAATTCCCGCCCGAGTTGCCCATCAGCGCCCGGGCCGAGGAAATCACGGCGGCGATCGCCGCCAGTCAGGTCGTGATCCTAGCGGGAGAGACGGGTTCGGGGAAGACGACGCAGATTCCCAAGCTTTGCCTCGCGGCAGGGCGCGGCACACGGGGGCGCATTGCCTGTACCCAGCCGCGTCGGGTAGCCGCCCTGTCCATTTCCCGTCGCGTGGCAGAAGAAATGGGTGTCGCTTGGGGGCGGGAGGTCGGCTGCAAGGTGCGTTTCGACGATCGCACGTCGTCGGCCACCGTGGTTAAATTTCTGACGGACGGCATGCTGCTCGCCGAAGTGCAGGGCGACCCGTTGCTTCGCGAGTACGACACGGTGATCATCGACGAGGCTCACGAGCGATCGCTTAACATCGACTTCCTGCTCGGTCATCTGCGCGGTCTTCGTCACCGGCGACCCGACCTTAAGATCGTGATCACCTCGGCCACGATCGACACCGCCGCTTTTAGTGCGGCCTTTGACGGCGCTCCCGTGGTTCAAGTCGAGGGGCGCATGTTTCCCGTGGAGGTGATCCACGCCCCGCTCGATTCGCTGGGCCGGGACTACGCGGAAGACGATGAGAACGAGGAGCGGCACGACGCCGCCGTGGTCGCCTCCGCCCGCGCCGAGGCGCTCCACTACATCGACGGCGCGGTTGAGTCGGTGGAGCGGATCGTGCGGGAGAGCACCACCGGCGACATTTTGGTTTTTCTGCCTAGCGAGCGCGACATCCGCGAGGCCGGGGACCTGTTGACCGGCCGGCGGCTGCGCGATTGCGAACTGGTCCCGCTCTACGGCCGCTTGTCCAACACCGAGCAGCAGCGCGTCTTCGCGCCGACGACCCGCCGCAAGGTGGTGCTCGCGACGAACATCGCCGAGACCTCGCTCACCATTCCCGGCATCCGCTACGTGGTCGACACCGGCCTAGCGCGGGTGAGCCGCTATGCGCCGCAGGCCCGCACCCGCCGCCTCCCGATCGAGCCGGTCGCCCAATCCAGCGCCGACCAGCGTCGGGGCCGCGCCGGGCGTGTGGCCGAGGGGGTCTGCATCCGGCTTTACTCGGAGCAGGACTATCTCGCGCGGCCACGCTTTGCCCAACCGGAGATCCAGCGCGCGAACCTTGCCGACGTCATTCTGCGCCTCAAGGCCTTCGGCCTCGGCGACATCGAGCGCTTCCCGTTTATTAACATGCCCTCGGCCAAGGCCGTGCGCGCCGGGCATGCGCTACTGGAGGAGTTGGGTGCCACCGTGCCGGGCGCCGCGGCCGGCACGATTGAATTGACGCCGGTGGGGCGCGAGTTGGCGCGTTTGCCCGTCGATCCCACGGTGGCGCGCATGATCCTGCAGGCGCGGGAGGAGAAGGCCTTGCGCGAGGTGGTCGTCGTTGCTGCAGGTCTGTCCGTCCAGGATCCGCGCGAACGCCCGCTCGACCGGCAGGCGCAGGCCGACGCGGCGCACCGGCGTTTCGCGCATCCCGACTCTGACTTCCTTACCCTGCTGGCCATCTGGGATGCTTTCCACGACGAGGTGGAGCGAATGACACAGGCGCGGCTCCGGCGCTTTTGCCGCGACCATTTCCTCAGTTACCCGCGCATGCGCGAGTGGCGCGACATCCACGCCCAACTCATGGATGCGCTCGAGGGACGCGACGGGTTCCGTTTTTCCTCCGCTTTCTCCGGGATGCAGGAAACCGATCCGCGCTCGACGGGATTCGGGACGCCCGCGTACCGCGCCATTCATCGCAGCATCCTCGCCGGTCTGCTCGGCAACATCGCGCAACTCGACGAGGAGAGCGGCGCCTACAAGGCCACGCAGGACCGGAGGGTCGGCCTGTTCCCCGGCTCCGTGCTCTTTCGCCGGGATGACCCGCGGGCCAAGACTCGTCCCCGGGAGGGCGCGGCGAAAGGCGCCGCGCGTCCCGCGGCTCGCGGGCCGCGCTGGGTCATGGCGTCGGAGATCGTTGAGACCACGCGCCTCTACGCTCGTACCTGCGCGCGGATCGACCCGCTTTGGGCGCTGGAACTCGGAGCCCATGTGGTGCGCGTGGCGCACAGCGAGCCGTTCTGGAACGCGGAGGGTGGCCGCGTCATGGTGCGCCGCCGTTCGCGGCTTTACGGGCTCGAACTCGAGAGTCGGGCCGTGGCCTACGGGCGGATCGACCCGCGGCACGCGACGGAGATCTTCATCCGCGAGGGTCTGGTGAACGACACCGTCGCGTTTCCCTTGGATTTTCTGTCCCACAACCGGACGGTGCGGGAGAAAATCGAGGATCTGCTCACCCGGGCGCGGGACAGCTCGTATCTGAACTTGGACGAGGCCGCCTTCCGCTTTTATGCGGCGCGGCTGCTGCCGGGGTCGGACGGCGCGCCGGAGGAGGGAGTAAGTTCGGTCGGCGAATTGGTCGCGCTGGTGCGTGACCGTCGCGGAGCAGAGCCCCGTTTCCTCATGATGGAGCCGGCCGATCTGCGTGACCCTGCGACGGTCGAGCATGACGCCGCGGCATTTCCGGCGGCTTTGCCGCTCAGTACCCGCGTGTTGCCGTTGAATTACGCCTACCGACCGGGCCAGTCCGACGACGGGGTGACGCTGGAAATCGGGGTAGGGGAGGCGGAGGCCTTGACGCCGGCGGCGCTGGATTGGGCGGTACCGGGGCATCTTGAGGCCAAGGTCGAGCATCACCTGCGCGTCCTGCCGAAAGAACTGCGCCGCGCGTTTGTACCCCTCGCGGAGACCGCACGAGCGTTGGCGGAAAAAGTCGCGGCACGGGACCGGCTGACGGATCGCCGGGAGTCTTTGGTCGAGGCGTTAGCGGCCGTCATTTCCGAGACTCACGGCATCGCGCTGGACGCTGCGGTCTGGGCGGGCAAGCCGCCGCCCGACCACCTGCGCGTGAGGGTGCGGGTGGTTGACGGTTCGGGGCGCGAACTCGCCGCCAGCCGCGATCTGGCCGAGATTCGTTCGGCGCTGCTGTCCCGCTCGCTGGCGGCCAGCGTGACCGTCGCCCGGGAGGAGCCGGCGGCGTGGCGCGCGGCGCGATCCCGCTGGGAAACGCCCGCCCACACGACGTGGGCGTTCGACGGCCTGCCGGATCGGGTGCTCGTCACGGAGCAGGCCGGCGCGCCGGTTTACGCGTTCCCCGGTCTGCAGGCCGCCCCCGAGGGTGTTTCCCGCCGATTATTCCGCACTCCCGCCGAAGCGGCAAAGGCGACGCGGCGCGGGCTGGAGGCGTTGTTCGAAACGCAGCTCGGACGCGACCTCATGTGGACGCAGCGGGATCTGCGGGCCCTGCGTGAACTGGGGCCGCTGGCGGCGACCTTGGCGCCGATCGCTGAGCTGGAGGCCCACGCCTTCGAATCGATCCGCGCATGGGTGACTGGCCGGCCGGTCGAACCCGCCGATGCGCGGGCGTTTGAGGCCGTGCTCGAGCGCGCCCGGTCGGACCTGCGCGGGATGGTGCCGCGTCTCGTCGACCTGCTGCGGGAAATCCTCACGCTGCGACTCGAACTGCAGGTCACCCCCGACGCGCCATCGGCGGTGGCGCATCATCTAGCGTCCTTGTTGCCGGCGGACTTTGTGCGGGTGACTCCGTTCCCGCGGCTGGCGCATTTTCCGAGGTTCCTGAAGGCTATGCGTCTCCGGATCGAGCGGGCGCGCCGGAATCCGGTGAAGGACGCCGAGAGGGAGAGCCAGGCTGCGTCGTTGGAGGAGGCGTGGCGGAAACTACCCCGCGAAACCGACCCCGCGGAGGTTTCGCGCCTGCGCTGGCAGTTGGAGGAGTTGCGGGTGAGTCTCTTCGCACAGGAACTCGGCACCGCTGAACCCGTCTCGGCACTGAAGCTCGAGCGTCGGATCGCTGAGCTGCGTTTTTCCGTTTCGGGTCCGGCCACTCCGACTGCGGTCAAACCGATCGTCGCCGTCGCCGCCAAATCGCCGGGCGCGAAGCCCGCACCGGTGAAAAGCCTTGGTGCGCTCGATAAGCTGCTGGGCGGCCCGCGGACCTGATCCCGCTCCGGCACAGGCGTGCGGTGCGCGCCGGGAATGCGTTTGCCGTCGCGCGTTTGCCGCGCATGTTTGGGGTATCCCTCCCGAGCCATGAATGTCGCGATCTCGGTCCTGTTGCGCCGGAAAGGTGATCAGGTCTTCAGCGTAGCCCCGGAGGTTAGCATTCTCGCCGCCGTCGCCGAGATGAACCGTCACCGGGTCGGTGCGATCCTGGTGCTTTCGGGCGGGGCTATCGCCGGAATCTTCACCGAGCGAGATGTGCTCTGTCGGGTGCTGGGCCTCGTCGACCCTCGGACGACGCCGGTTTCCGCGGTGATGACACGCGATGTGATCACAGTTTCGCCTGACGCTAATGTGGAGGAAGTGGCGGCGATTTTCACCGCCAAGCGCTGCCGCCACCTGCCCGTGGTTTCCGGCGGCCGGCTCGCCGGCCTCATCTCGATCGGAGACATCTCGCGTTGGATCGCCGCGAATGACCACGCCGAGGCGGAGGGTCTGAAGAGCTACATCTCCGGCGGCCTAGGCTGAGCCGGGCTTCCGGGGAAAAAGTTGCTTGCGATCCTTTCCGCCCGCCGTTCCCTCGCCGTCTCGCGCCAACATAGCTCAGCTGGTAGAGCAACGCTTTCGTAAAGCGTGGGTCATCGGTTCAAATCCGATTGTTGGCTCCATTTTCAGACCGCCGAAAGATGCGGTGCGTGGCTAATG
>CAXRGI010000023.1:0-3464 GCA_964229935.1 Opitutales bacterium | reverse complement strand
AACAGGTGGCAAGGGAGGTAATGAGCCGGCTGGGTGTAGCCGAGGCTGTTTGCCTCGGACCATGAAAAGTACACGACGGCCGAAGGCGGTTCCGAAGGCGCTGGGTTTGCAACCGCCGATGGCGCGGATTGCGCGGCTTATGAAAAAAGCGTCACGCGTTACCGCTCCTCCCGGGCGGCCTCCTTTAGTTCCTGATCTCCAGATTCGCGCCGTCCTCCGTTTCCTCGGTTAGCTCCTGTTCACAGACTTGGGCCTTCTTCCTCAGCGCGGCCAGGGTTGGCCTGACACCGCCGAAGTCCCGCGGGGTCAGGCGCCGCGGCCGAGGTAGTCGGCGGCGCGCAGCCACGTGTCGTCGTCGCCGAAACCGCCGGGTTTCACCGCGAGGAGGAGCGGTCCGCTGCAGCCCTCGCCGCTCGCGGCGGCGAGGCCGGGCTCCAGTTCCGCCTCGAAACGCAGGCTGCGCACGCCCAGCGCGACGCATAACGACCGCGCGGTCTCCCCGCCGGTGGCAAACACGCGCGCGGTTCCGGTTGCGGCCAGCGCCGCGGCGGCCACCGCGGTGAGCCGATCCCGGATCAGCGCGCTGTCTCCGCGTTCCGGAGCCACAAGCACAGAAGCTGCCCCTCGCTCGCGCAGGTTCGTCGCGACCTTGGCCGCTAAAGCCTCCACCGAATCCGCGAGGCTGAACTCATGCAGCGGCACACTGCGCGTCGACCAAAGCCGCGCTGCTTGGCGCCGGTTCAGAGCGTGGGCGCTGCCGCCGAGGAAGAGCATGGGACCGGGCGCAGGAGGAGGAGGAGAGTTCGTCGCCTTTGGGGTTACCGTGCTACCAGCGGCCAGCGCCGCGGCGACGGGCCGCGCGAGTGCGCCGGAGCCGACCGCGACCCATGGGCCGCCACGCGTCATTTGGTCGTTAACTGCGCGATCGAGGTCAGCTGCGTCCGCGGTGTCTGGGATTTCGACCAAGCTCGCCGGCAAGTTGGCGAGCAGCGTACGCAGTCGCGATTCGCGCACCGGGCTCACCGGGTCGCTTCCGAACTCCGTCTCATGAACCGGTCGTCCGTGCACGAGTAGCATGCCGCCGCGCACGGTGCGCCCGACCGCGGGATTGGCGGGGGCGAAAAGGAGGCGGGTGTCCGGCAGCGCTCCAAGGACGGCTGCTAGTTCCGCCGCGACGGGACCGCGCAGGGTGGAGTCGATCTTCTTGTAGATGAGGCGCGCACCGAGCTTCCGTCCGCGGGCGATCGCCGCCGCCACCGCATTGGCCGCTGCGGCCGGTGGAGCATTTCGGGTTTCGGTGCTGAGGCCCGTGATTTCTCCAGGCTGCGCTGTCGTCCAGTCGGCCGGGTCGAGCGGCACGCGCACCACGCGGCCGGCCCGATGGAACGCCGCAGCAGCATCGAGCGCTCCGCTGAGGTCATCGGCGAGAAAGTAGTCGTTCATCGTTCGTCGGGATCAGTGAGGATCGCGAGTTCGTCGATCGCGCCGGGAAAGGGTTGGCGTCCCGTGCGGTCGGCGCCGAGCGAAAGCCGGGCGGGGAATTCCGCCGGCATCGTTTCCCATCCTCCGGTCACGGTGGCCGCGGCGGCCGGCGCGCCATCGACCCGCAGCGTCACGGTGTTGCCGCCGGCGAAATCCAACTCGGCCCGGAACCACCGCCCGCGCGGCAACGGGTCCGCTGCCACGAGCAAGAGTGTGCGGGCTACCGCTTCGCCATGGGGCGGGCCTCCCGGGTTGGGAAACGCGACGCGGACCGCGGAGGCGTCGGCCGCGGCACTCATCGCTCGGCCGAGGCAGCGGATGACGAAGGCGTTCTCCGAGGGCGAAACCGCGACGGAAAAGACAAGAGGAGTCTCTCCCGGCGCTTGCACGGCCAGTTCGTAGACCACGCCCTCGTTGGTGGCGTCGAGGTCGAGGCGAACGACGGCCGACAACCTCCAGCGTCGGTTTCCCGGGGAAAGATCACCGGCGGCGACCGCTGCGCCCACCTCCAGCCCGGAGAGTGCCGCTCCGGCAGGCCTGCCCTCCGGCGTCGCTTTCGTTGGACGTAGGGCGTTGCCCTTTAAGCCTGCGGTTATCTCCACTCCCTCGTGGCGCTGGACATTCAGTCCGCGTGGGCCGGCGTCGGTGAAAATCCGCGCGTCGGCCGATTCATCAAAGTTCCACGCCGCGACCACCGGTGCCGCGCCGATCGCACCGGCCCGGGCGAGCAGGCCGGCCAGGACCGCGAGGCGAAGTCGCGGCGCCATCGCTGTTATTTCTTCGCGTCGGCCGGGACCGGGTTCCGGCAGGACTGCCAGGCGAGGAACCGCCAACGGCCTCCCTCCTGACGCCAGACGGCGAGGTAGTTCAGGTCGAGCAGGCCGGCCTGACCCGAGTTCTTGTTCCGGGTGTGGACGAGCAGGTGGCCCTTCATGAGCACGACGCCGGGGCCGGCCGGGATGAAGGTGCGCTCCTTGTATTCGAAACGCTCGTACTTGTTCGCCCCGGTGGTGATGCCCGCGATCTGCGAGGCCTTGGTATCGATCTTTCCGCTCGAATGCGCGTAGTGCAGCGCGTCCGAGTAGGATGCTCCCAAACGGGCCGCGTCGGCCGCCATCGTCGCGGCCACGCGTTCGTCGTCCGCCGCGCGGACGGCGGCGATGACGGCGTCCTCGGCGGCGCGCGGAGCGGCGGCAAGAACAAGACTCAGCAACAGGAGGGCGATGGGGGTTTTCATGGAAAAGATCGGGGTGGGTTCACCGCAGGTCGTAACGCAGCAGGTTGCGGGTCTTCTCGGATGCGACGTAGACGACGCGACCGTCCGCGGAGAAACAGGTCGCCTCGGCCTGCGTGAGGTTGTGCGGCGGGAGCCGTACGGGCTCGCGGGCGAGCGCGGCCGCCCACGTCTCGCCGTCCTTGCGCGGGAACAGCAGCACGTGTCCGTACGTGAGTACCGCCGCGGCCGAACCATCGGCGGAGAAGTCCATCGCGGTGGGCCAGGAGCGGTGCTCGCCCAGGTAGCCCCGCACGAGCTTTTGCGCCGCGGTCGGCTGCGGCAGGCGGGCGACTTCGCCGACGAAACGGGCGGTGATCTCGGAGTCGCGCAGCGGGTTCGGGAGGTCGACCCGGTACAATCGCGGCACGGGGTCGCGCTTGCTCAGCAGGTAGACCGCGCGCTCCCGGGCGTCGACGGCGAGCGACTCGCAGTCGCGCGGGCCGTCTGGGTAGGTGATCTTGATCGAAGCGGCCGGACGTTCGCTCAACGGCGTGGTCGGCGAAATACGGTCGGCCGACGGCTCGGCGACCAGGTGCACCCAGACGTGCGGACGCTTGGCGAAATTGTCCCCGGTATCGGCGACGATGAGCCACGGCTTTCCATCGAGCTCCGCGGCCGCGACATCCTCCCAGTCCTCGTTGCGCACTCCCTCGACCCCGAGGATTCCACGCAGGCGACCCTGGGGATCCACCGCAAAGAGTTCGGG
>CAXRGI010000022.1:0-4693 GCA_964229935.1 Opitutales bacterium | reverse complement strand
CGGCAGACCCTAGACGATCGTTTCGGGCGGCAGCTGCAGGCGGGCGATGGCGGCCATGATGCGCTCGCTCGCCACCTGCGCGCGGTCCTTGCCGGCCTTGGGGTCGTCGTAGTCGGCCGGCGACAAGGGCTCGCCGAACACGACACTCACGGGAGTTCCGAACCGCGGGGCGCGACCCTTTCCGTAGGCTTCGAACGAGCCGAAAATGCGCACGGGCACGACCGGCACCTGGGTCTTGATCGCGATGAAGCCCACGCCGGGTTTCGCCGGCTGCAGGTTGCCGTCGGGGGTCCGGGTGCCTTCCGGAAACAAGATCAGGCCGCGCTCTTCCTTCAGCGCGCGCAGCACGCGTTTGATCGCGCTCACATCCTGGCCGCCGTCGCGATCGACCGGGATCGTGCCCACGGAATCGAGCCACCAGGAGGCGAAGCCGGGTTTCCAGAGCGTCTTGCGCGCAAAGTAGGCGATCTGGCGGGGGATGAGGCTCCCGATGGCGGGCGGATCGATGAAACTGGCGTGGTTGGCCGCGACGAGAAATCCGCCTTTCGCGGGGAGATTTTCCATCCCGCTCGCCTGGCCGCGGAAGAACATCTCGAAAAACACGCGCAGCAGGTAGTGGCATACGCCGTAAACCGGCGACATCTCCACTTGGGGAAAGGCGCGGCTCATGCGGACAACGCGGCCGCGATCGGGCGCGCGATCGTTTCCACGACTTCCTCTAGAGTGTTGAACGTGGTGTCGACGGCGAGGGCCCCGGCAGGGCACGCGAGGGGAGCGGCCTGTCGTGAGGAATCGAGCCGGTCGCGCTCCGCGATGGAGTCCTGCCCGCCTTCGCGGGCGCGACGCCGGGCCCGCTCGGCCGGATCGGCTTGGAGAAAGAAACGGAAGTCGGCCTGCGGAAAGATCACCGAGCCGATGTCGCGGCCCTCCATCACGAGTCCGCGGACACCACGTTCGCGCGCGAAGCCGGCCTGGCCGCGCTGGTAGGCTAGCAGGAAGGTGCGCACCGCGGGAACGGCGGCGAAATGAGAGACATGGGCGTTCACCTCGCGGCCGCGGATCTCCGCTTCCGGCACGACGCGCCCGCCGACCTCCATCAGCGCCGAACGGCCCTCCAATCGTGTTCCGAGGGTGATGCGGCCGAGCGCCGCCTCCACCGCCGAGTGGTCGGTCGGCGCCACACCGGCGCGAAGGAGTTCCGCCGTAAGGGCGCGGTAGAAGGAACCGGTGTCGACGTGCAGGAGATTGAACCGGGCGCTGAGCGCGCGCGAGGTGGACGATTTTCCGGAAGCCGCGCCGCCGTCGATCGCGACAATAAGAAAGCTTTTCGGGTTCATCGGCGGAGTGATGATCGGGCACGCAGGTTTTCCAGCACCGAGAAGAAGTCCGGGAACGTCTTCGCGCAGCAAGCCGGGTCGCGCACCGTGAGCCACGGGCGTCCGTCGCCGTGCAGGTCGTGGCAGCCCAGAATGCCGAGGCTCATCGCGAATCGGTGGTCGCCGTGGGTATCGACGGTCTCGCCGGCGCGGAGCGGACGGGGATGGATGGTGAGCGAATCCTCCGTCTCCTCCACTTCCTGCCCGAGGCGCCGGAGCTCTCGCGCCATTCCGGCCACGCGGTCCGTCTCCTGTTTGCGGGTGTGCGCGATGCCCGAAACGCGGGTGCTGCCCTCCAGCAACGGCGCGATCGCCGCAAGGGTAAGGAAGGTGTCGGAAAATCCGCTGAAGTCGCGTTGCACGCCGCGCCGCCGCCCGCCGCCAAAAGCCGCCCGTACCGCACCGCCCGTGGCTGTGACCTCCAAGCCGGCTTCCTGCAGCACGTCGATGAAGCGGGTGTCGCCCTGTAGTCCCGACCCCGGACCATGCAGTCCGGGCAACTCAAGCGCGCCCCGGGTCACGAGCGGCAGCGCTAGGAAGTAACTCGCCGCCGTGGCGTCGGGCTCAATTCGGTAGGGATCGGCTGCGACGGCGAAATTTCGCTGGGGACTGACCCGGATCAATTCCGGCGAAACCCAAGTGGGCGGCGGTTGGCCGAATTCCCCGAGCAGCGCCGCGGTCATGTCCACAAACGGCCGGCGCACCGTGCCAGTCAGCGCGATCTCCACCGGTCCGCGCGCGAGCGGAGCGACCATCAGGAGCGCCGAGAGCAGTTGGCTGCTCTCACTGGCGTCGAGCGTCACGCGGCCGCCGTCCAAGCCGCGTGCGCGGATCTCCACCGGCAGGAAGCCCTCTTCGCCGGTGCAGCGGATGTCGGCCCCGAGCTGGCGGAGCGCGGCGATCAAGGGCTGCATAGGGCGGCGCCGCATCTGCGGGACGCCGTCGATGCGGTGCGTGCCCCGGGGAGCGGCGGCGCAGAGCGCAGTCAGAAAACGCGCGGCGGTGCCCGCGAGGCCGACGAAAAGATCCGTTTCGGCGGATGGGAAGGCGTCTTCCTGGCGGGAGACGGTGATCGTCGAGGCGGCTTCGTCGGATTGGACCTGAAACCCCAGCCGGCCGAGCGCGGTGGCCATCAGGCGGGTGTCGTCGCTGAAGAGCGCGCCGGAGAGCCTTACCGGTTGCGGACAAAGCGCTGCCAGCAGCAGGGCGCGGTTGGTCAGGCTCTTGGAGCCCGGCGGCCGCACCACCCCGCTCACGGGCGACGTGAATGGCGTGATCGGCAGCAATTCGGGCAGGGACATTCGCCGCGGAGGCTCAAGGACCCCCGCCCGCGCGCCAAGGATTTTTCGGGTGTCAGTGCTCACCCGGGGTATCGCGGGAAACAAGCCGACGAGCCAGGTCGGGGGTTCCCGCCTCGCGGAGGCGCGCTCGCTCGCGATGGGGCGCGCCCTCTACGCGTTTTGTTTTATCGGTTTATGAACCGCCTTCAGGCCCGTGCGGAGCCGACTTGAAGGCGGGGCGGAGTCACCACGAAGGGGCGCGCACCACCGGCTGCATTTCCCCGCGGGGCAGGGGCAGTTCCAGCCGCTCGATCGCGCCGTCGAAAAGCAGGCGTCGTTGTTCCGGCGAGAGGCCGGGCTCGAAGAGCGCCTGCCGGTATTCACGGTAGACCGCCTCGGTTTCGCGTGCGTTGGCGACGCGCACCGCGGTGCCAATCGCCTGGTCGAGTTTTCCGCTCTCCCTGACCCCGAGTGTTTTGGCCGCCTCGGCGCGGATGGCATCCCGTTCCGCGAGCAGGGTGGCGAGTCGCTGGTCGTACTCGGCGCCTGCCTCGGAGATGCGTTCCCGCGCGGCGACGATACGCTCGAGGACTGCGGGCGGGATTGCTCCGCCGCCGCGGAGCGCGCGGCTTGGAATCACGACAAAACGCAGGCCCTCCGCCTCGAAGCGGTAGCTCGCCTGCATTGGCAGATCGCGGGTACCCGCGAGGATCGCCTCAATCCGTTCCACCGCCCGCCGCTGCGCGGCGCCGATGTCCTGCAACAGGGTGTTGAGACGAGTCTGGAGGGAGGAAGGGAGCGGGGTGCGTTCCATGACCGGCATGATTTCCGTCCGGCCCGAGAGGCCGCGACGGATCTCCTCGGCGAGGGTTTCCAGTTCCGCGAGGGGCGTTCGCTGCCTCTCGGCGAGCGCCTTGAGCGGATTGGGACGGAAGAACGCGAAACGGAGCCCGTCGTAGGCCACGACCGCGTCGTAGAGCTCCTTTTTCAGGGCTGATTTACGCGTCTCGTAATCGGCGAGGCGGGCGGCGACCTCGGCGGGCAGATCGGCCGGCACGGAGATGCGGGCGGGCTCGGGAGGAAAGAAAACGTACGGATGGTTGGCGGCGGCGGCCTCGGGATTTTCCCCGGCGTTGAGCAGCTCAAGCGCGATCTCGCGCAGCAACCGGCGCTGCGCCGGCAACAGGGCTTCCTGATAATAGGCGGCGGCGCGCATCACCTGCGCGACCTCGGAAGGCGAAAATCCCCGGCGTTCATTGTCGCCCAGCCGCCACTGGCGGTACGCGTTCCAGCTGAGGTCGCTGGAGCCCAGATCACGGCGGAGTCCCTCGGCCGATTCCTCCAGCGCCCGCAGCGCCGTGGCCTGGCGGGCCGCGAAGGCGCGGAGCGCCGTCGCCCGCTCAACCGGTTCGAGCGTCTGCACTCGCTCCAGTTCCGCACGGAGCTCGGCGAGGAGCGCGACCTTCGCGCGCCGGTAATCCTCGAGGCGCCCCCGTAGCTTTTCCGGCAGGCGCTTGAGGGCTAGGCGGGTGGCGAGGGCGGGGTAGAAAGGCTCGTTGATGTAGGCGGCCATCTCGGGCGGCGCCGCGAGCCGGCCGCCCGGCGGGTTGGCGCGGGGCAGCGCGCGACCCAGCGGAGGTGGTGTCGGTGGAAAAAACACCGGCACGCGCTCATCGATGAACTCGCCGCCACGCATCCGGGGCTCGGACGGTGAGCGGCCGGAATCGGGATCGGGTATCTGGCCCGCGCCGCTTGCCGTCAGCAAGGCCGCGAGAGCGAAGCCGCGGATTACCGCCGGCCGCCGTGGCGCGGGATGGGGGCCTCGGAAGCGCATGGGGAAATCATGCCCTTGGCGCAAAGGTTCGCCAAGCCGGGACTCGCGCCGCCAAACGGACCTCAGAGCCGCAGGAAGAGGCGCTCGAGTCCGTAGGCGAGCGCGGCCGTGACCGGCAGGGTGAGCACCCAGGCCCACAGGATGCGTTCCACGACGCCCCATTTCACGGCGCTGAGGCGCTTCGTTGCGCCGACGCCCATGAT
>CAXRGI010000021.1:0-28282 GCA_964229935.1 Opitutales bacterium | reverse complement strand
TGCGGCACTGGCGTGACTGAGGGGAAACGTGGCGAAAAACACGATCTACGGGTCCAGCGGCGCGGCTGAGGAACCGGGAAGTATGCCTTTCCGAACTTTCCGGCGTTCTGTTCAAGTTGCGGGCTTGTTTTGTGGTGTCTTCGCGCCGCTGCCCGCCCGCGATCCGGATTCCTGGTTTCGAGATGCACGGCGTTACCTCCTTTTGCTCCTGTGACCGGGCCTGGGCTGGTCCGGGTGACGTCCGTCCCTTTGGTCGTCCCGCTTGGATCATTCCTGAGGTCGCTTAGAGTGCCGCGAGCACCTCGAGTCGCCGGCGGTAGCGGGCGCCGACCACGGCCGGCGCGAAGCGCTCCGCGACGGTCGCACGGGCGGCGGCGCCAAGCCGGGCGCACAGATCCGGATCGGCGAACAGTTCACGCATGTGTTCCGCGGCGTGAGCCGGGTCGGGATCGGCCCAGGTTCCGCCCTTCGCGTAGGGGCCGTGGCTGCGCTCGAGTGTCACGAGCGGTGCGCGCACCGGGCGGCCGTTCGCCGGTGAGACGAACTCCGCCGTGGCCGACCAGTCCGTGCTGATCACGGGTTTCCCCAGATGCATGCACTCGGCCACGGCGAGGCCGAAGCCCTCGGAGCGGTGGAGTGAGACGAGACAGTCGCAGGCGGCCTCCAGCGCGTACAGATCGCCGCGCGAAAGGGTCTCAGTGATCAGCACGGTGCCGGGAAGATCCCGCACCGCCTCGCGCAGTAAGGCGAAGTCGGCCTCGTTGCCGGCCACGTTCTGGACCTTGAGCACGAGCGCGGCTCCGCCGCCCTCGCTCGCCGGCGGCAGTGCGGCGCGGCGAAAGGCCTCGACGGCGGCCCGCGGGTTTTTCCGCTCCGCGTAGGAGTTCAGGTCGAACAGCGCGAGAAACAGGACGGCTCCCCGCGGCAGCCCGAACCGCGCCCGCCACGTGGCGCGGTCCCCCGCGGGAGGCGCGAACGCAATCGCGTGCGGCATCGTCAGCACGGGTAGGGGGGATTTCTCCCGCACGGCGGCCGCGGTGAAGTCGCTGGGGCACCAGATCTCGTCGAAGAAATCGAAACTCGGTAGCCACGCGTCGGGAAACTCCGGCAGCTCCCAGGCGAAGTAACCGATGTTGTAGCGTCCCGCGCGGAAGCCGGCCCCGTGGTGGTGGTCGATCTCGTGCGCGGCCGGCGGGTCGATGTGAAACACGTTCACGCCGTGGGGGTTTTCGCCGCCGAGCCGGGCTGCGTAGGTGTCGTCGCCGAGGCGGTTGCGGCAATTCAGCTTCAGCGGCACGAGGGCCGAGGGTAGCCCGGCAGCGTCGGCGGCGCGGACCATGCAGCGCGCGGACTCGCCGACGCCGAGATCGGCGGTGAGGAAGCCGACGATATTCAGGCCCAGCCGCGCATGCCGGCGGGCGAAAGCGGCCGAGAACGGCGCCCCGCGCCGGCTGAAATCGAAGATCACCTCACCGTCCGCGGTGCCGATCGTTTCCACGCGCAGCTGCCGGTTGCGGTTCTGCGCGCGGAAGCGCTGCCACGGGCCGAGGCCGGTGACGCGGCCGGCCCAGGCAAGGAAGTTCGTGAAGCCCGCGCCTTCCAGCGCGAGCGCAAGCGAGACCGGTTCCGCCGAGGGCACGGTGAGGCCCAGCTCCCAGGGGCCGTTCGTCCCGCGCGCCACCTGTCCGGCCGGCACGCCGTCGACCGCGAGCCTCAGACCGGGAGCGCCGCGCTCGCAGCCCCGCACCTCGGGATGAACGCGGGTGTGGCCGCGGATGACGAGGCGGGTTCCGGCCGCCAACGGGGGCAGTCGAACCTCGGCGGTGTCGCGGATCCAAGCCGATCCCGGTTCGAACTCGTCGAAGAAAAGCCCTTCGTACGCCGCGAAGCGGCGCGAGAAGGCGCCTCCGGCGGGGGGCTGGCGGTTCCCTGAACCCATGAGGCGCCGAGGCAAATCGCGGCCGTCCGGCATGGCAAAGCTTTCCTCCCCGCGGCGGCCGCGCCTTTCCGCGAGGTCAGGCGGCGGCGCTTGCGCGACCGCGGGGTACGCGGCTGAACGGGCGCGCTGCGACAGCGGGGCGCCTTCCGGCGGTCCGCTCCCCGACCCTTGATTTTACCACCGGCAAAGACTTCGCCGCCTTGGCGCGCGGTCTCTCTCCTGCTGGTCACCTGCCTCGTGTGGGTGATCCACCACGGGCGTTTTTCCGCGTCGGATTGGAGTCTTCCCACCGATTACTCGGGGGACGCGCACGAGGTGCTGGCGCGGATCAAGGCGGCCGGGGAGGGCGTCGGGGTTCCCCTCGCGCCGCAGCGGATCGAGCGGCTCGGCGCGCCCTTCGGGGCCGACTGGAGCGATTATCCCACGCCCGACAAGCCGTTCATGCTTCTCCTTGGCGCCCTGTCGCGTTGGACCGGGATATTCCTGGCCGCGAACCTCGGCCTGTTGTTCGCGCAGCTGGCCTCGGCGGCTTCGTTCTACTTCGTCGCCCGCTGGCTGAGGGTGCGCTGGGAGTGGGCGTGGGCGGGCGCGCTGCTTTTCGCCTACACCTACCACGTCTTCCACCGGGGTCTGGCGCATTTCTCGTTCGTGCTCTCGTGGACGGTGCCGCTGGGGTTGCTGGCGGTGTGGCTGGTGGCGCGGAGCCGTCGGCTCGAGTGGAGAAGTCGCGGTGTCCTCGTTTGCCTCGTCGCAGCCGCGGGTCTCGGTGCGGGTAATCCCTACCTGCTGCTTTTCTGGGGCCAGCTGCTGCTCTGGGCACTGGTCGCGCAATGGCTCGGTCCGCGCCGGCGCGCCAACCTTCTGATCGGTGTCGCGGCGGGCGCCGTCGCCCTCGCGGTCTTCGCGGTCTGCAACGCCGAGCTGCGCCTGCACGCGGTCGAGCCGGAAGCCCTGCCGCTCCTTTCGCGCAATTACGGCGGGACGGAACGCTACGCTCTCAAGCCGGTGGAAATGTTCATCCCGCCGGAGTTCCACCGCGCGGACTGGCTGGCTTTTTTCGGCCAACGCTACCGGCGGTGGTCCGAGTGGCACGGGGAGGCTTTCCTGCCGTACCTGGGGGTCTGCGGCATCGCGGGTTTCGTCTGGCTGGCGGGACTCGCCGTGCTCCGCCTGCTGCGCGGCCGCCCGTTGCCCGGGCAGGCGCTGACCGCGGGTTGGTTGGTCGCCTACGCCGCCGTCGGCGGCCTCACGAACTTCATCGCGTTCTTCGCGGGCTTTCAGGTGTTCCGCGCGACGAACCGGGTCGCGGTGTTCATCTCCGCGCTGGTGCTGGTTTTCCTCATGGTGCGGCTTTCGCGGCTCACCGCCCGCTGGCCCGCCGGCCTGCGGCTGGGCGCGGCCTTGGCGCTCGCGGTGATCGGCCTGCTGGATCAGCTCCCGCGGGCGGCCGCGCCGGAGCGCCGGGAGCGTATCGCGGCCGATGTCGAATCGGACCGGGAGCTGGGCGCGCGGTTGGAGGCGGCGTTGCCGGCCGGCTCGCAGGTGTTCCAGCTGCCGGTGCTGGGTTTCCCCGAGGTGGTGCCGCCGCACCGGCTCACCGATTACGAGCATTTCCGTCCGTATCTGGCGACCGACGGCCTGCAGTTCAGCTACGGCGCGGCCAAGCATCGCGCCCGCGGGCGCTGGCAACGCGAGCTGGAGGTCGAGCCGGTTCCAGTGATGGTCCGCCGGCTGGAGGAGCACGGCTTCGGCGCGCTCTACCTCAACCGCAAAGGATTCGGCGACCGCGCCGAGGGCATGCTGAAGGAGCTGGCTGCGCTGGGCTACGACCGCGTGTTGAGCGGCCGTCTCGGCAACCAGGTCGTCGTGCTGCTGCGTCCGTCGGCCGAGCCGCGTCCCCCGTTCGCCCGCTCGTTCAGCGCGGGTCGCGGGTGGTTCCTGCGTCCCGAGGCGGGTGTGCGTTGGGGCGGCACCACCACCACGCTCTCGTTCTTCAATCCGCTGCCCGCGCCCGTCGTGCTGGCCGCGAGCCTCGAATTGGTCGGCGCGGCCGGCGGCGAGGTCGCGCTGTGGCGCGGGGGCGAGCGTCTGGCGCGCGCGTTCGTGGGCGCGACGCCCTCGCGTCTCGTCGCCGACTCGGTCGAGATGCAGCCCGGCATGAACGTCTTCCGGCTCGAGGCGACGTCGGGCGCCGCCCGCGGCCCCGGAGGCCGGGGTCCGCTCCGCGTGATCGGCCTGCGTGGCTCTTCGGTCGGACCGCCGGGGACGCCGACCATGGCCGACAACTGACGGTCCGCCGCGACCTTTTTCAGGTTCGCCAGCGGGCGGGATTCCGGTGGAGTCGCGCCGGATTTCCCGTGAGCACCCCGCACCGTTCCCCCGAGCCCGCCGGCGCCGCCCGCGTCCGCCGAACGATCGAGGCGCTCGGCATCCTGCCGATGCTCATCGTGGTGGCGGGCGTCTTCGCGGTGCTCACGCCGAAGTTCCTCACTGCCGCCAACCTCATGAACGTGGCGCGGCAGGCCTCGATCAACGTGGTGCTGGCGGCCGGCATGACCTTCGTGATCCTGACGCGCGGCATCGACCTCGCCGTGGGTTCCGTGCTGGGGCTCGCCGCCGTCGTCGCGGTGCAATTGTCGCTCGATCCGTCGTGGGCCTGGGCCGCCGTGCCCGCGAGCCTCGCGCTCGGCGCCGGTGTAGGCGCGGTCACCGGTGCGGCCGTGGCCTACGCGGGGCTGCCGCCCTTCATCATCACGCTCGGCACGTACACCGCGCTGCGCGGCGCAGCCTATCTTGCCGCCGGCGGCACGTCGGTGATCAACAACGACCTCGCGTTTGCCTGGATCGGTAACGACTACCTCGGCCCGGTGCCGTGGCTGGTCGTCCTCGCCGCGGCGACCGTCGGTCTCTGCGCATTCATTCTCAACCGCACCGTCTTCGGCCGGGATGTCCTCGCGCTCGGCGGTAACCCCGAGGCCGCGCACCTCGCGGGAGTGAATTCCGGTCTCGTGCTCGTCGGGGTCTACACGCTCGCCAGCCTGCTCGCCGCGCTCGGCGGCGTGATGAGCGCCAGCCGGCTCTACAGCGCCAACGGCCAGCTTGGCACGGGCTACGAGCTCGATGCCATCGCCGCCGTCATCCTCGGGGGCACCAGTTTCGCGGGCGGCGTGGGCGGCATCCTGGGTACGCTCTGGGGCGCTCTCATCATCGCCGTGCTCAACAACGGTCTGACCCTCCTGGGGGTGTCGTTCTTTTGGCAACTCGTCGCCAAAGGCGCCGTGATCGTTCTGGCGGTCGGACTCGACCGCTTCCGCCGCGCGGGCGCCTAGTCGGGCGCCGTCCGGCACCGGTGCTTTGACCCCGCCCTGTCCCCGCATGATCGTTCCTTCCGCCTCCATGCCCTTCGCCCGCGTTTTCTCCTGGCTTCTCCTCGCCACCGGTCTGCTCGTGTCCGCCCGCTCCGCCGAGACCGCGGCCCCGCGCCCGGGTGGCGGCGAGCTTCGGCTCCACAAGTGGTCGGGCGAGATCAACGTGCCCGACCCGGTCGCCTGCGCCGTCGACCCGTGGGGGCGCGTGTACGTCGCCGCCACCACGCGGCGCAAGGTCGGTGATCTCGACATCCGCGAACACACGATGTGGATCCCCGACGATGTCGCGCTCACCTCGGTCGAAGAGAAGGGTGAGTTCTTCCGCCGCGAACTCGCCCCGGGCCGGTTGCGCGCGCCGCGCGGTGGGCTCCGCGACCACAATGGCGACGGCTCGATCGACTGGAAGGACCTCACGCATCACACCGAACGCATCTATCAGCTGCGTGACACCGACGGCGACGGCACCGCGGACCGCATCACGGTCTTCGCGGAGGGGTTCAACACCGAGGTCACCGGCATCGCGGCGGGCGTGTTGTGGCACGACGGCTGGGTTTACGCGACGATCGCGCCCGACCTGTGGCGGTTGCGCGACAACGACGACGATGGCGTGGCCGACGAGCGGGAGAAGCTCGTGAGCGGGTTTGGGCTGCACATCGCCTACGCCGGCCACGACATGCACGGTCCGATCGCCGGACCCGACGGTCGCATCTATTGGTCGATCGGCGACAAGGGGGTGAACGTCACCTCGCGCGAAGGCCGCCGTTTTGTCTTCCCCAACGAGGGCGCGACGCTGCGGATGGAGCCGGACGGCTCCGGTTTCGAGGTCTACACGCGCGGCAACCGGAATGTCCAGGAACCGGCCTTCAACGAGGTGGGCGACCTGATCGGCGTGGACAACGACGCCGATCAACCCGCCGAGCGCGAGCGCTTCGTGCACCTGGTCGAGGGCAGCGACAGCGGCTGGCGTTGCAACTTCCAGTACATGGGCGTGCGGAGCCCCTGGATGCGCGAAGGTCTGTGGAAACCGCATTTTCCCGGACAGCCGGCCTACCTGCTGCCGCCGTTGTTGAGCTACTCCGACGGCCCGGCCGGGTTTAAATACCACCCCGGGGTCGCGCTCGGCGAGAACCTGCAGGGGACCTTTCTCCTGAACGAGTTTCCCTCGGGAAAACTCCGCGCCTTCGGGGCGGAGCCCGCCGGCGCCACCTACCGGATGGTCGACGCCCGCGTGCTCAACGAGGGTATCATGGGCATCGGCCTCGCGTGGCATCCCGATGGATCCCTTTTCCTGGCCGACTGGATCGGCGGCTATCCGCTCGATGGCCAGGGAGCCGTGTGGCGCGCCGATGTCGCGGAGAACGCGCGCGATCCGCGCCGCGAGGAAACGCGGCGCCTGCTTGAGGAGGGCTTCGGCGCCCGCTCCCCGCTCGAACTGCTCGGCCGGCTCGGCCATCCTGACCAGCGGGTGCGGCAGGGAGCGCAGTTCGAGCTGGTCCGGCGCGGGCGCAAGGCCGAGTTGCTCGCGGTCGCGCGCGGGGCGACGATCGATCCCTTCGCGCGACTGCATGCGCTCTGGGGATACGGCCAGCTGCTGCGTCGTGGCGCGGCCGAGGTGGCGGCCGTTGCGCCGCTGCTGCGCGATCCCGACTCCGAGGTTCGCGCGCAGACGGCCAAGGTGCTCGGTGACGCGGCCGCCGCGGGCGCGTCCGTCGATTCCTCCGGGCTCGTCCCGCTGCTGGCCGATCCCTCGCCCCGCGTGCGGCTGCAGGCCGCCATCGCGCTGGGCAAGCTCCGCGACCCCGCGGTCGTCGACGCGTTGTTCGCCTTGGCCGAGCGAGATGGTGCCGATCCGGTGCTCCGCCACGCCGCCGCGTTCGGGCTCGCGGGCTGCGCGGATCGCGCCGCGATGCTCGCCCGTCTGGTGCATCCCGTCGCCGCGGTTCGGCTCATCGCGGTGGTCGCCCTGCGGCGTCAGGGCAGTCCGGCCGTCGCGGAATTTCTCCACGATGCCGACCCGCTCGTGGTCGCCGAGGCCGCGCGTGCGATCCATGATGACGCCTCGATTCCCGCGGGCCTGCCGGCTCTCGCCGCGTTGCTGGCGGAAAGACCTGCTGACGAACCGGTCGTCCGCCGTTCGATCAACGCCGGTTTGCGGCTGGGCACCACGGAGGCGGCGGATCGCCTGGCCGGCTACGCCCTCGACGAGAAGGCCGCGGCGCCGCTGCGGGCCGAGGCCCTCCGGGCGCTCAAGGTCTGGCGCCATCCGCCGCCGCTCGATCTCGTCGACGGCTGGGCGCGGCGGTTCTCCCCGCAGCCGGCGGGCGGCGTGCTCGCTCCCCGTTTGCCCGCTCTGCTCGCGCTCCGGGATGCGGAGCTGAAGACCCTCGCGATCGAGGTCATGATCGCCCACGAGCTGCGGCCCGAGCCCGCCGCGGGGGCGGCCATCGTCGCCGACGGCTCCGCCCCGGCCGAGCTGCGGGCGCAGGCGCTTCGGCTGCTCGCGGCCGACGGCGGCGGCGGGGCCGCGACGGCCCGCGCCCTTGATGTGGCTTTGAGCGAGGACGCCCCCGGGGCTTTGCACCGCGCGGCCCTCGCGCTGCTCCTGCCCGGTGCGACGGACCGATTGGTCGGGGAGGCGTCCCGCGTCCTCGCGCGCCGCAGTCTCCCCGAGAAGCAGCACGTGGTCGCGTTGCTGGCCCGGGCCGGTGCGCCCGCGACCGATGCCCTGCTGAGTGGCTTGGGCGCGGAGTTGGCGGCGGGAAAGCTGGAGCCGGGTCTCGCGCTCGATGTGCTCGAGGCTTTGGAGGCGAGGTCGGCCGCCTCGCCCGCGTTGTCCGCGCATGTCGCCGCGTGGGCGAAGGGCGCGGACGCCGCGACGCGGCCGGAGCTTCTCGCCGGTGGAGACATCGCGCGGGGCCGCGATCTTGTCGCCAATCACCTCGGGGCCAACTGCACGGCCTGCCACACGGTCGAGAGTTCCGGCGGCAGCGAGGTCGGACCCGGGCTCCGGGCGATCGGCGCGCAACGCGACCCGGCCTACCTGCTGGAATCGCTGCTCAATCCTTCCGCGCAGATCACCACTGGTTACGGACTCATCGCGGTCACGTTGAAGGATGGCACGGAGATCTCGGGAACGTTGGCGCGCGAGACGCCGTCCGCGGTCACGGTCCGGCTTTTCGACGGACAGCAACGCATCCTGCCCTTGGCGGAGATCGCCCAGCGCAGCGCCCCTGTCTCGGTGATGCCCCCCATGCTGGGCATCCTCCAGCCCCGTGAGATCCGCGATGTCGTGGGTTACCTCGCGTCGCTGAAAGGTGCCCGCCCGCCGCGCAAGCGCGACGCCGACCCGGGCGGCTGAGACGGCCAAAGGGAACACGGCCGCTGGGGTCGGAGCACAACGACGCCCACCCGGCGGCGCGGAAGACGCCGCGGTATGACTTCGTCAGAAGGACCGCCGCAACCGCGACATCGTTCGCGTTTCAGCGCGCCGGGAGGGATGACGGAACGTGAGAGGGTCTCGGCTGAACCCGTGAGATGTTGCGTGTGAAAGCGTGCGATGCCGCCGCGGCTGAAGCCGCGGATAAGAACGACCTGCGGTCCACCGGCTCCATTTCCTCCCGTAAACGGGTTGAAGCCGGGTTCCACCCGCACAGCTTCTTCCCCGTCATGGCCGCCCTCCGGGTTCCGCTGTTGTTCGCCTTGCTCGCCGTCGCCCTTTCCGGGGCGCCCGCTGGTCCGCGCTCGGGACGCTGGGCGCACGAGACGCCGCGCAGCGTGGCATCCGATCCAGGAGTCACTTGGGGCCGGCTGGAGAACGGTTTCCGCTACGCCCTGCTGCCGCACACGGGCGTGCCGGGGCGCGTGACGACGCAGTTGGTCGTGCTCGCTGGTTCCCTCGACGAGGGCCCGTCGGAACTCGGCATCGCGCACTACACGGAGCATCTCGCCTTTGGCGGAACCGCGAATTTCCCGGCCGACCGCATGGTCGATCTCTTCCAGCGGCTGGGCGTCGAGTACGGCAGCGACGTCAACGCGATCACGACGTTCGACCACACCGCTTACCGGCTCGATTTCCGCGAGAACGACCCCGCGCTGCTGGGCGAAGGGCTGCGGCTGTTCCGCGAATTCGGCGACGCGCTCAGCTTCGATCCGGTGGCGATCGAACGCGAACGCCGCGTGGTGCTGGCCGAGCTGCGCAACCGGGACACGCTCGACGGTCGCCGCCAGCAGGCGTCCTTGCCGCTGGTGTTCCGCGGGCTTCGTTTTCCCGAGCGGCAGCCGGGCGGCCGGGAGGAACTCATCCGCGGCTTCACGCGCGAGCAGTTCGTCGGCTTCCATCGCCGAAACTATCGGCCCGATCTCATGGTGCTGGTGGCGGCCGGCGACTTCAGCGTCGCCGCCCTTGAGGCGCAGGTGCGGGCGATCTTTGGTCCGATGCTCCGTCCCGCAGTGCCACCGGCCCCGCGCGACGAGGGGCGGCTAGACGCCCGGTCGTTGCGCGCCGGGATCCTTCGCGCTGGCGGGGTCGGGTCCGCCTCCGTCGAGGTCGCGGCGGCTTTTCCCTTGCCCGATCGTCCCGATTCCCGCGAGGCGCGGATCGAGCGGCAGCAGCGGGAGTTTGTCATGGGGGTTTTCGCGCGGCGCCTGCGACGCGAGGCCTCCGCTGCCGGCGCGTTCGCCGGTTATGAGGAATTGATGGGCCACGGCGTCGCGACGGCGGCGGTCGATGTTCCCGCCGGTGCTTGGTCGGAGGCGGTGCGGGCAGTGGACGGACTGGTGCGGCTCACTTTGGAGCGTGGTCTTGATCCCGCCGACCTTGAGGAAGAGCGGCGGCGGGAGTTGCGGATGACGGCGCACGTCGAGGGGCAGTTGGCCGCCGCCGATCCCGCGGCGCTGTGCGAGGAATTGGTTTCCTCCATCATGACGCACACCGTGTACACCGGACCGGCACGCTCCCTGGCGTGGCGGCGCGAGTGGCTGGAGCGGTTCACGGCGGGCGACGCGCAGCGCGTTTTCCGCGGTCTCTGGCCGGTCGACGCGATAGCGGTTCATCTTTCGGGCGGCATCAACCTGAACGTCACGCCCGACGCGGTGCTGGCCGAGGTGCGCAAAGGGCGGCGCGCCGGGTTACCGCAGGTCATGACCCGCACGCGCGGTGAGACGCCTTTCGCGGTGCCGCGGTTCGCGGCGCCGACCCCGGTGGTCGAGCGGCGCGAATTGCCCGGGTTGGGTGCGGTGCTCGCCCGCTTCGGCAACGAGGTCCGGTTGAACGTCGTTCCTGCCCGCGGCGAACCGGGTCTCGCGCGCGTGATCGTTCGGGTGGGCACCGGGCTCCTCGAGTTGCCGGGCAACAAGCCCGCATTGAAGGAGTGGGGCATCGGGAGTCTGCTCGCCAGCGGCGGATCACATTTCCGTCCGGATCGATTCTCCGCGCTCGTGGAGGAGCGTCTGCTCGAGTTCGGGCTCGATGTGGTCGATCGCGACGCTTTCACGTTCCGCGGCCTGATGGCTTCGGAGCAGCTGGAGGTTTTCCTGTCGTTGGTCGCGGACCTCCTCCACGCCCCGGTCATCAATTCCTTCGCCCATCAGGATCAGCGGATGCAGGCCGTCCTCAACCGCGTGGCCGCGGGCGCCGGCATGGGCGAGGGGATGAGGGAACTCACGAACCATCTTTTCCGCGGCGATGCGCGCTTCACGTGGGGCTCCCCGCTCGATTATGTCTCCCTCAGCGTGACCGATGTTCGCCGCTGGATGGAGCCGTCATTCGCGCGCGGCTATGTGGAGGTCACGGTCGCCGGGGACGTGGCCGAGACCGCGGTGGTCGATAGCGTGGGACGTACGTTGGGATCCCTGCGACCGCGGGCGGCGCGCAAGGAGACCTCGGTGCCGCCCCGTCCGGTCGCGCTCGCGGCCCCGGCTGGGTTCACACGGATCGAGTTCGTCGGTGAACAGAATATGGGCCTGGTCACCGGCACGTGGCCGGTGGCGGGCGCGTCGTCCGCGCGCGACCAGGCCGCGTTGGGCATTCTCGCCAAAGTCCTGGAGTTGCGCGTGCGGGCCGAGGTCCGGGAAAAGCTCGGTTTGGCCTACGCCCCCGCGGCGAGCTTCGAGCCCTTCGACGGTTTTCCGGATTTCGGGCTGCTGCAGGCGCGCATCGACTGCGCGCCCAACGACGCGGGGCGTGTCGCGCCGGTCATCTCCGCGATCGGGGCGACGCTCGCCGCCCGCGGGGTGACCATGGGGGAATTCCTCGGTGCGCGCGGGATCCTGCGCGGGCAGCTGCGGCAGGCGTTTCGCGACGGTGCGTTCCTCGCCGGCTTGCTCATGCGCGCGCAGGAGCGACCCGGGGATCTGGAGGAGGCGGTCGCACTCCACCGCGGACTGGTGGGTGAGATCTCGCTGGAGGAGGTCAACACTTGGGCCGGCCGGGTGTTGCCCGCCGATCGGTGCCGCACCGCCGCCGTGGTGCCCAAGGCCTTCGTGGGCATTCTCGAAGGCTCCCGCTGACCGCGCACCCCACGGGGTCAGGGCGTTAAGTGTTGGGTGATTGCCTACCCAGATGCTGCCGGTTGGGTTGCTAACTAGGGCAAGCTGACGTCGTCCAAAGGTTTAGGAGATAAAGACTGTGGGTGGGGAAGGGCGGCGGAAGGATGCTTCAAACAACCAACGCCCTGACCCCTTAGGGGCGGGTGAGGGGTTTGTATGCGATCAGGCGCCAGCCGCCGCGGTCGCGCTCGATCCGGCCGATGAATGCTTGGCCTGGCTGGGCCGCGAGCTCGGCCAGTGCGGGTTGGACGGCGATCTCGTGGCTGCCTTCTCGCACGACTCCGGGCAGGGCGCTGAGCCGCAGTTTCACGGTTCCGGCCCTGGCTCCCGCTCCTTCCGTGACGCCTCGCACGGAGTAGCCGAGAAGGTCCTCGGCCGGAGGGGCGCATTCACAATTCTTCTCGTCCTCCAGCAACTGACCCTCGGGAATTCTCACGCGTAGCGTACGCAGCGTCGGCGCGGTTTCGGCGGTGAACACCACCAGCATTTCCGCGGCGGTCTTGCCGCCCGCGTAGTCACGCGCAACCACGGTTCGCGGAAATCCCCGGGCGCGAGCGTTGCCCGCGGTGGAGATCACGAAGGCATCGCCCGCCGCGAAATCCGGATTCACCCGACGGAGCCGGATCGCGCCGTCGGCATCAACCCACGTCGCCAACAAAGAGCCGTTGCGCAGCGATCCCGTCGCCACGCGTCCGGATGGCTTGATTTCATCCAGCCGTAGCGGCGCCACGAAACTTCCACCGGCATCGGTGGAGAAACTCGCCAGTACCCGCGGGTCGCCATCCGCCGCAGTGAACCAAACGACTCCCGTCTGGCCGCCGATATTCGCCAATTGAGGCCCGTTTACCGGGCAGGCGCTGATCTTCCAGCCGTCCGTTCCAAGCGGCCGTGGCGTCTCCCACTTTTTACCTTCGAAGCGCGCCACGCGGATGTCGCGGATCTCGTCCGGGGTGCGCCCGCGATACGCAACCAGCACTGAGCCATCGGGAAACGCGGCCAGCGTGGTCTGACAGCAATCGCAAACCGACGGATCAACGAGCGTATCCGCGGCGGAATCCCCGAGTATCCGCGCGTACAGGCGTTGCGCCTCCCCTGGACGGTGTTTGCCCCGTCCGTCCAGCCACGCGGCCAGCACACGGCCGTCCGGCAGGGTCGCGAGGGAAACAAACTCCACCGATTCACTCTCCCGGGTCAGCCGTTCCGGCGGGCTCCACGTGCGGCCGCCGTCGGCCGTGCGGCTGATCCTAGCGTGGTAGCCATGTCCGTGTCCGCCGTGCGCGCCGGCGGCGGCTGGAACAGGATTATTCACAAACCAAACCGCGGTGGCGCGACCGTCTTCCCCGGCGGTGAGGGCGGGAAAGTCGGCCCAGTTCACAAACCAGTCCGCTCCCTGGGCGATCGTCCGCGCCTCGCTCCAGCTTTGCTCCGTCGGTCCGCGGGTGGCGAACCGCAGGGCGTGCCCCCCCGTGACCGGCTCGATCCACGTCAGCCAAGCCGTTCCTTCAGGGGAAACCGCGAGCGATCCCCCGCTCGCGCCAGGTCCGGCCGGATTGGGCATCGGTTCGGCAGTGATCCCTGCACGCATCGCGCACGCGAGGAGCGCAAAAATAAACAGGACGGCGGACGATCTCATCGGCGGCGTTGGAGCAGGGTGACAGTGAGCAGCAGGAGGAACGAGATGACGAGCAGGGTGGCGGCGAACGCATGGGCCTGCGGGTAATTGAGGGCCTGCACTTCGTCGTACAGCGCGATGCTCGCGACCCGCGTGACGCCGGGCACCGAGCCGCCGATCATCAGCACGACGCCGAATTCCCCGAGCGTGTGCGCGAATCCCAGCGTGAGGCCGGCCGCGATCCCGCGCCAAGCCAGCGGCACATGCAGCCGGAGAAAAACGCGCAGCGGCGACGCGCCGAGCGCGCGGCCCGCCTCCAGCAGTTCCGGTGACACGCCTCGCAACGCCGCCTGGAACGGCTGCACGGCGAAGGGCAGCGAGTAGAAGACCGAGGCGATCACGAGGCCGGTGAAGGAAAACGAGAGCGGTGCCCCGGTGAGTTCGCGCCACCAACTTCCGGGCGGGTGCTGCGGCGAGAACGCCACCAAGAGATAGAAACCGATCACCGTCGGCGGCAGCACGACCGGTAATGCGACGAGCGTTTCGATCGCGGGCGCCAGCCGCCAGCGCGTGCGGTTCAGCCAGTGCGCCAGCGGCAGGCCGATCGCCGCCAGCACGAGCGTAGTCGTCGTAGCGAGGCGCAGCGTCAGCCAGAGCGCCTCCCACAAGGCCGGGGAGACGAGGACGGAGGTGGCGGCGGGCGCGGACACGAGGGTAGGCTCGGTGTGCAGGCCCACCTGCTCAACGTTCAACTCGCGCGGCGCGGCGTTCCCAGGCGAACAGGAATTGCTGGGCGAGTCCCGCGGCGGCGCCGAAGTGCGCGCGGCCGAAGCGCGCTACCTGTTCCGGCTTCCAGCCCTCCAGTCCGTAGCGCCCCGCCAGGGCGCGCAGGATCCAGACGTCTACCGGGAACGCCTCCAGCCGCCCCGCGCCGAAGAGCAGCGCGCAGTCGGCGATCTTTTCCCCCACGCCGGGCAGCCCGCGCAGGCGTTCCTGGGCGACGGCGTGCGGCAGCGCCTCCGTCTCCTCGATCCAGGCGGGTCGTTCCGCGAGAAACCGAGCCGCCGCGGCGATGTGCCTCGCGCGGAAGCCGAGCAGGCACGCGCGCAGATCGCTTTCGGGGACCCGCGCTAGCTCCGACCAGGTGGGTAACCGGTGCAGGGTCACAGGCGCGGCGATCCCCGGCAGCTCGACGAGCGCCAGCGGCGCACCGTGTTTCTCGGCGAGCAGCTCGAGCATGCGCTTGATCTGCACGATCTGCTTCATCGCGCTGCACATGAAGCCGAGCAGGGTTTCACCGAGTGGCTGACGCAGGATCCGCAACCCGGGAAAGGCCGCCAGCGCGCCGGCCAGATGAGGATCGCTCCGCCAAGGCAACGCGTCGGTGAGCGCCGTGAAGTTTGTGTCGGTCGCGAGGTATTTCTCCAGCGCCGCGCCGGTCGCCGTCACCATCGGTCCCGGTGCGCACCACTCGAGGCGACCGTCCGGACCCGCGCGCAGCCGCGCGACGTGGTCCGACCACACGCCGAGCCACGAACCGTCGGCACAGGCGTTCCACCGGAAAGCCTGCCCGCCATCCAGCAACTCAACGAGCACGTCGGCGCGCATCGGCGCGGGTAGGCCCGCGACCGGCCGCCATTCGCTCCAAGGGGTCACGGCGCCGGCTTTTCCCACAGGAAGCTCTTGTGCTCGGCGAGGAGCCGGCCGTTGCCGTCAAACAGGGAGAGTTTCCACGCGACCGGATGCGTGCGATTTCCGCCCGGCCAGGCCGCTCCGGTGAGCCCGAGGTGAAACGCGGTTTCGCCCGCGGGTAGGTTGACGGGGAATGGGAACGTCACCGGCGTCGGCGCATCCGGGCGGATCACCTGCAGCTCGAAGCGCGCCCCGGTTGCCGCCGCTGCGATCCTCACGCGGGTGAGAAAGTAATACCCCTCGCGCGTTCCGGGAGTCGTGCGGAGCACGGTCGTTCCGACCCCGGGTTCGGCGCTGCCGAAATATTCCCAGATCCGGTCGAACGCGGAGGCATCCTGCCACGCGGGCCAGATGCGCAGGAATTCCGCGCCGGCCGCCGGAGCGCGCACGGCGGAAAGCAGCGCGAGGGCGAGGAACAGCGGGCGGACGTTCATGCGCGGCACCGTGCGTCGCGGCTCCGTTTTCGGCAAGCCTGCGGCGGCGCGATCACTCGCGGAGTTCGATCAACTGGAAGCGGTGCAGGCCGAGCGGCGAGGGTTCCCAGCCGCGGACCGCCGGGTGGATGAGGTAGGTGCGGCTCCCGAAGACGAGTGGTGTGACGGGAGACTCCTGCAGCAGCAGCGCCTCGGCGCGCTGGAATAACTCGAGCCGTCGCGCTGCGTCCGGCGTGCGTTCCGTCTCCGCGATCAGCCCGTCGTAGGTGGGGCTGGCCCAGCCGGTCCACTTGTTGCCGCCGTCCCCGCGGAAGATCCCGAGAAAGGTGAGTGGATCCGGATAGTCGCCGGTCCAGCCCATCAGGCCGATGACGTGCTGCTTGGACTGCTGGTTCTGCACCCACGTCTTTTGCTCGAAGGGCTCGATCGTGCTCCGCACGCCCAATTCCTTCAGCCACATGGCCTGGATCGCCTCCATGATCCGCGGATAGGTACTGTCGTTCTGCACCTGCACGGGAAACACCGGCAGTCCGCGGCCGCCCGGGAATCCCGCCTCGGCGAGCAGCGCCCGCGCCGCTTCGGCGTCGGTGGCGATCCGGGCGCGGGCGTTGTAGCCGCCGCAATCCGGCGGGGTGAATGACGGGGCGGCGGCGCGGGTGCCCTGGAACACGGCGCGGGAGATCGCGTCGCGGTCGATCGCCAGCGCGAGCGCGCGGCGCACCTTGGGGTTGTCGAGCGGCGGCCGCGTGACGTTGAAGTTCACGTAGGTGACGTTCAGCAACGGGTCGATCCGCAGCGGCGAGGGCGACTCCCGCCGGTAAGGGTCCACCTTGGAGGCGGGAACCGCGAACGTGAGGTGCATCTGGCCGGCGCGGAAACTCAGCTCCTCCACCTCGGCTTTCTCCATCGGCAGAAATACCACGCGCTCCAGTCGGTTGGCCGCGGCGTCGCGGTGCCGCGGGTTGCGCGCCACCATGAGCCGGGCGTTGGGCCGCCACTCCGCGAGAGCGAAGGGCCCGTTGCCCACGTGATTGCCCGGGCGGGTCCATGCGCCGCCGCGTTTCGTCACGGAATCGAACTTCTCCAGCGTCGGGCGATGGACCGGCAGCCAGGAGGAGTGCGCGGCCAACGCGGCGAGGTGCGGTACCGGATGCGCGAGTTCCAACCGCAGCGTGCGGTCGTCGGGCGCCGAGACTCCCACTGCCGCGAAGTCCGTGAGTTTGCCGGTGTTGAAGGCCTCGGCGCCCCGTACCGGCCAGAACATGTACGAAAGCGAGGCGCCCAGCGCGGGGCTGAGCAGACGCTGGAACGAGAAGACAAAGTCGTGCGCGGTCAGGGGATCGCCGTTCGACCAGCGCTCTCCCGCCCGCAGCCGGAAGGTCCAGGTCAGACCATCGGCCGATGTTTCCCACGATTCCGCGACGCCCGGCAGCGGACGCGAGGTGCGTTCGTCGAGGACCGTCAATCCCTCGTGGAGGGCGACGAGCAGGATCTGGTCCGTGTAGGCCTCCGCGAGGTGAGGATCCAGATCGGCCGGCTCCGCGCTGTTGCCGACCAGGAGTGTGCGGGTGCGGATGCCCTCCGCGGCCGGCGTCTCGCGGCGGCCGCAGCCGGCCAGGGCGGCGGCAAGCACGGAAACCAGGATCACCGAAAAAAGGGAGGCGGTCGCGCGCATGGGGATTCATGCAACGCGCGGCGTTGCGCGGCGCAAAGGCGTTTTCCGTGCTCGGCGCGGCGCGGTTGGTGCATTGCGGGCTGGCGGCCAAACTCCCGTCCCTGCTTTGCTACCGGCATGAGAATCCTCCCCTGGTTCTGCGCCGCCTTGTTTGCCGCGGCCGGCGTTCTGCGTGGCTCCGAGCCCGTCCGGGTCGGCCTGTTCATGTCCATCACCGGTCGCGATGCCTCCTTCGGCGAGGCGTCACTGCGCGGTGCTCGGCTCGCGGTCGAGCACGTCAACGCGGCCGGCGGCGTGTTCGGCCGCCGGCTCGAGCTGGTGGTGGAGGACAATCGCTCGCTCGCCGGCGAGTCGGCCACCGCGGCCAAGAAACTCATCACGCGGGACCGCGTGGTGGCGCTGGTCGGCGAATGCTCGTCGGCCCGCACGCTCGAGGCCGCGCCCGTCGCGCAGGCCGCGGGTGTGCCGTTGGTGACGCCCGCCTCGACCAGCCCGAAGGTCACCGCGGTGGGGGATGCGATCTTCCGCGTCTGCTTCATCGATCCCTTCCAAGGCGAGGTCCTTGCCTCATTCGCCCGGAAAAGGCTCGGCGCAAAACGGGCGGCGCTGCTGATCGATGCGGGTTCGCCCTACTCGACCGGGCTGGCGGAAAGTTTTTCGCGGGTGTTCGCATCCCTCGGCGGTGAAGTGGTGGCGACGCAAAGGTACGCCGGGGCCGACACGGATTTCCGCGCGCAGCTCACGGCGATCCGCGCGGCGCGCGCGGACGCGATCTTCCTTCCGGGGTATTATGTGGCGGCCGGATTGGTGGCGCGGCAGGCGCGCGAACTCGGTCTCACCGCGACCCTGCTCGGAGGCGATGGCTTCGAGGCGCCCCAATTGCTGGAGATCGGCGGAGAGGCGCTCGAAGGAGTCCATTATTCGACGCATTTTTCCCCGGAGAGTGCGTCGCCCGCCTCTCGCCGTCTGGTGGAGGCGTATCGCGCGCGGCACGGCGAAGCCCCGAACGGACTCGCGGCGCTATCGTACGACGCGGTGACACTGGTGGCGGATGCCATCCGGCGTGCGGGTACCACGGAGGCGAAGGCCCTTCGCGGCGCACTGGCGGCCACGCGTGATTTTCCTGGAGCGACCGGAGCGACGACGCTCGACGCTCGGCGCGACGCCCTGAAGGAGGCGGCGATCATGAAGGTCGCCGGCGGGAAGATCGTCTTTGTGGAGTCAGTACGACCGTGAGATTTTAACCGCGAAACACACCAAACGCCCGAAAGGGAGAGAGTGGGAGTGGCGAAAGTAGCGTCCGAGGATCCGAGGGGAGCCCGCCTGAGGCGGGTAAACACCCTCGGCTCCATCGCACGCGTTTCGCAATGAAAGTCGGTCCGGTACTTCCGGACGAAAGGCATCCCGTGTAGCCGCGGCCGCTCGCCGCGGACCATGCTGAAACCGCGACAGCTGACTTTCCGCCGTAGGCCCGGCGAAGGAGGAGGGCGATTCTGACCGCAGCGCATTTGAACCGCGGATTTCGAGGATGTCGCGGTTGATGAAACAGGCGGTAAGCCTCCCTGAACTTCCCGGCCTTTTGTTCAAATCCAAGTCGCCTTCAGGGCACGCCAACCCTGCCACCACTTTTCGGTAGCAGGAAATTCGGGGTGGCACCTCCGCGGGTGGTCGCGCCATGATCGAATCATGAAGGATACTGCCACCGCGATCGGTCTTCATCGTCGTGACTTTCTGCGCGCCGGCGCCGGCGCGGTGCTGGGCTCGGCCTTGGCGCCACTGGCCCGGTCCGGGGAGCCGGTCGGACCGCGGAGCGCGCGGGTTTCGATCGTGACGTGCCGCGGTTACGATCCGCGCGAAGTGCGCGCGGCCTTCGACCGGAGTTTCGACCAGCTGGGCGGGATCGGCGCGCTCGTGAAGGACCGCACCATCACGATGAAGGTGAACCTGACCGGCTCGAAGTTCGACGCCCTGCTGGGGCGACCGGTCGGCGAGAGCTACATGACGCACCCGGTCACCGTGATGGCCGTGACGTCGGCGTTTTTCGCCGCGGGTGCGCGACGGGTGCGGCTGGTCGAGTCGACCAATCTGCGTCAGCCGATGGAGAAGACCTTGGTCGATGCCGGCTTCGACTGGAACGCGCTGCAGGCGCTGGGGCGGGTCGAGGCCGAGGATACCCGTAACCTCGGTCGGTCCCGCGATTACGCCTCATTCCGCGTGCCGACGGGTGGCCACCTGTTCGAGCAATTCGAGCTGAACCGGTCCTACGCGGACTGCGATGTGTTCGTCTCCCTCTGCAAGCTGAAGACCCACATCACGACGGGCATCACGCTCACGATGAAGAACCTCTTCGGCATCACCCCGAACGCGTTATATGGCGACGACGCGCCATCGGAGAACGGCGTGAAAGGCCGCGGGCGGCTGCACAATCTCAAGGGTTGGGGCGTGGCCGAGAACGCGGCGCCTTTCGATCCGCCGGGGTCCAAACGTGAATTCTTCACGCCGAACGACGGCGGTTACCGCGTGCCTCGTATCGTGTCCGACATCTGCGAGGCGCGCCCCATCCACCTCGGCCTCATCGACGGGATCACCACGCTCAACTGGGCGGAAGGTCCGTGGGTTAAAGGCCGCACGCAGCGGATCGCTTCGCCGGGCGTGATCATCTGCGGGTTCAATCCGGTGGCGACAGACGCGGTTGGGACTGCCGACATGGGCTTCAACAACCTGCGCGCGCCGCGCGGCATCGCGCCGTTCCTGCCCGGCGACAATCATCTGGTCATGGCCGAACGCGCGGGGCTCGGTCCCTGTGATCTTTCGCGCATCGATGTGAGCGGCGTGCCGATCGCTAAGGTGCGGAGCCGCGAGTTCCCCGACCCCAAGGCGGGCTGAGGTCCGGCGGCCCGGTCAGGGTACCTCGTAGACTTCGACCAGCACGGTTCCGGTGCCGCCGTCGGCGCTCGTCACCTGGGCGGTGTAGAGTCCAGTCGGGAAAGGCATCATCACGACGACATCGCGCGTCCCGCGCGGGATCGGGAAGGCACCGCAGCGGGCGAGCGAATCGGCGAGATCCTGCTCGTAGGTCAGGCCGCCGACGACCGCCGGGTAAACATAGCCGTTCTCGTAGGGCCGTCCCGCGGCGTCGAGGATGCGCAGCACCGGCGCGCGCAAAGCGTTGGCCACGCCGAATTGAGCGAGCGCCGGACCAACGGCGCGGACGATGATCTTTTTCGCGGGCCCCGGTGAGGCCACGACGAATCCGGCCGTGACCGCCGCCTCAGGGCCGGCTCCCAGGTCCGCCCGCGTGGAGATGTTGAGGAGGCGGTCAACGGGTCCGACGCCGAGCACGAGTGACTGCGAGGGAACGGGCAGCGCCGTGGGACTGGTATGGAGGCAGGCGTAGGAGCCGGCGTCGGCCGCGGTGACGGAGTCCAGAACGAGAGTGCGATCGGTCGCGCCCGGCAGCGCGCGGTTGTTGCGCGTCCAGATGTAACCAAAACCGACGCGGGCCTCCGGGCCCACCAGGTGCACGCGTTCGCCGGCCGGCACGGTGACCCGGGACGGTGAGGTCGCGCGAATGCCGGTGCCGACGTCCAGCAGGAGCGTCGTTTCGCCCGCGGGGCGGAGGGTTTGCGCGGGCAGCCGGCCGGCCAGCACGAGGAGGAACAGGACGATGATATGGGCGGCCCTCATGGCGATACGGTCGGGAACTTCGCCGTATCCCGGCTTGGTCGCAAGAGCCTCAGCGGCGTTGGCGGGAGCTCTGGAAGGTGAACCCAGGCAAGGCGTCCGCCGCCGCGAGCAATCGCATCGCCCGCGCCTCGGCCCGGCGCATCGCCCGCTTTTTGGCGGGCTCGAGATCGTCGTGTCCCGCGAGGTGCAGCCAGCCGTGGACGACGTACAGGGCGAGCTCGGCGGCGAACTCGCGGTCGTGTTGGCGGGCGTAGGCCAGCGCGGTGTCAGCGGAGACGCAAATCTCCCCGGCCACACCGAGCGCCGGCGCGCCCTCGAAGGTGATCACGTCGGTGGTGGACGGATCCCGGAGGAAGTCGGCGTGCAGTTTTGCCAGCGAAGGGTCGTCGAGAAAAACGACCGAAAGTTCCCCTGCGGGCATCGTCGACCCGCGCGGCGCAAGGCGCGCGACGTGGGCGTCGAGGACCGCCACCAGACGCTCGACGGATCCGGCGGGCACACGCAGCCGCGGGTGACGATGGGCGACCGCGACGGGTCGCGGCGGAGTGCGCGCCGGCATCGGCTCAGGCGCCGGCCTCGGCGGCGGGTTTTTCCGGCGTCGGGTAGGCGATCCGCGCGTGCAGCATGTTGAGCAGCGTGAACTGGAAGCTATTCCGGATGCGCGTGATCTCCTCGAGCGTGAGGGGGGACTCGTCCAGCTGGCCCTCGGCGATACGCTCACCGACGATCCGCGTGATGATCTGCTGCAGTTCCTCCGCGCCGAATTGCTTCAGCGAGCGCGACGCCGCCTCGACGCCGTCGGCGAGGGAGATGATCGCGGCCTCCCGAGACTGAGGCTTGGGGCCGTCGTAGCGGAAGGCTGCTTCGTCCACCGGCCGAGCGGCGGCTTTTGCCGCCTCGGCCGCCTCCCGGCGGGCGCCTCGGCCGCGGGCAGGACCACCCCGCGTTTCCTCGATGGCGCGATCGTAGAAATAGCGCACCAGCGACGTGCCGTGGTGCTGGCGGATCGCGTCAACCACGGCGCGCGGCAGGTTGTGGCGCTGCGCCAACTCCACGCCGTCGGCCACATGCGACTTGATGAGGCGGGCGGACTCGGCCGGCGCCAGTTGGTCGTGCGGGTTGGAGCGGTCGCGCTGGTTCTCGGCGAAATACTGCGGTTGGATGGTCTTGCCGACGTCGTGGAACAGGGCGCAGACGCGGGCGATCAGCGGGTTGGCGCCGATGGCGTTGGCCGCGTTTTCCGAGAGCTGCGCCACCACCAGCGAGTGATGGTAGGTGCCGGGCGCTTCCAGCTGCATGCGGCGCAGGAGCGGATGGTTGTAATCGGTCAGCTCGAGCAGGGTGATATCGGTGGTGCGTTTGAAGAGCGACTCGAGCACGGGCAGCAGTCCGACGACGCCGATGCCGGTGAGCACGCCGGTGCCGAGGCCGGCGGCCATCTGGCGCAGGAGGGTGTCGATGGGCGTGCGGTCGGCGAAGCCGATCAACGCGGCGAACGCGGCGACCGTGAGGCCGCCCATGCCGGCGGCGCGCACCAGCCGGCCGCGCCGGCGCGCCTCGCGGCCGAAATAGATGCTCACGAGCGAGGCGAGGAAGGTGAGCACCAGCAGGTCGAGACGGTTGCCGTAGATCACGCCCGTGAAGATCGACACGAACAGCGCCATGAAGATGCCCGAGCCGGCGTCGATGAGGATGGCGACGATGAGCGGCGCGAAGGCGGTCGGCGCGACATAGGGCAGGGTGGACGCCCACGCCTCGTCGCGCAGGAAGAACTCGGCGCCGCCCAGCGAGTAATTGGCGCGCACCAGCGCGAGGTTGCCGATGACCACCAGGGCGAGGAGTCCGCAGCGGACGTTGCTCCGCAGGGTCTCGGGGTCCTCGATGCGGATGTAGATGAGGGAGGCGATGACCATCGCCAGCACGAGGAGAACGCGGCCGAACAGGGTGAGGCCTTCCTCCGTGTCGACCTCGGAGTGCTCGCGGAGGTAGCGGCGATGAGCCACCAGCGACTCGTAGACGTCGGGGGTGACGCGGTCGCCGGCCTCCACCAGGGTCTGGCCGCGCGGAACCTTCACCGCGACCGGCGGCACCGCCTTTGCGGCGGCCTCCTGACGGGAGGCGGTTGCGGCGCGGTCGAACACGAGATTCGGGGTGAGCCCGAAGCGAAAAAGACGGAAAACCGCCTGGGTCGAGGCGCGGGGGACTTGTTCGGATCCGAGACTCACCCTCAGGACGGTGAGAGCGTCCTCCATCGAATGCACGGGCCTCTGCGCGAACCCGCCGCTTTGCCGCGCGAGCTCGAAGGCCAGCGCCGAGCCGGGGCTCGAAACTCCCAGTGACGAATCGGCGATGCCCTGCGCGTAGAGATCCCGCAGGGTCGCCAGGCCGTTCTCAAAGATCGCGGCGCGGGCGCGCATGTCGCCGGCGGCCAGGACCGCCGCGACGTCCTCGGGTGTGGCGTGGTAGGAGCCGTGGGAATTGAAGGTTTCGGCGATCGCGGCGAGTTCGGCGCGGTGCCCAAGAATCGGGTCGACGGCTGCCGGACGCGCCTGCTCAAAAGCGGCGAGCTGGGTCAGCAGCATGCGGGCGGCGGCCTCGAAGCGACGCAGCGGCTCGGTCTCGAGCTTGTAGACCGGCGGCACGCGGCTGCGCAGTTGTTCCCGGGCGGCGCGGGTGCGCTCCGCGCTCTCGTACTCAAACGAGGCCTGGGCCGAGACGCGCGTGGTGGCCGTCTGGTTCGGCAGCAGCGGCGCGTCGAGTGTCGTGAGACCGGCGGAACTGATCACGACGATCGCCATGACCGTCACGATGAAGATCAGCACGCCGACCAGCCGGCTGCGCTCGAGGAACTCACCCATCGCCGATCGTGTCTCCGGCCGCGCGGAGCGCCCGGCCCCGAGGCCGCCCAGCAGGAGTCGGAGCTGGTTGCGGACCGACATGGCTCAGGGTTTGACCGTTTCCGGCGCGGGACGGGTCATCGGGCTCCGGTACGCCTCGTAGGCCTCGATGATGCGCGCGACCAGCGGGTGGCGCACCACGTCGGCTCCGCTGAACGTGTGGAAATCGATGCCCGGGATGTCACCGAGGATGTGGCGTACCTCCGCGAGGCCGCTCTGCTTGGCGCGGGGCAGGTCGATCTGAGTGATGTCGCCGGTGATGACCATTCGGGATTCCTCCCCAAGACGCGTAAGGAACATCATCATCTGCTCGGAGGTCGTGTTCTGGGCCTCGTCGAGCACCACGAACGCCCGGGTGAGCGTGCGGCCCCGCATGTAGGCGAGCGGGGCGATCTCAATCACGCCCTTTTCGCTCAGGCGGGCGACGTCCTCGGCGTCGAGCATATCGTGCAGCGCATCAGAGAGCGGCCGCAGGTAGGGTAGAATTTTCTCCCGGAGATCACCGGGCAGAAATCCCAGGGCCTCGCCGGCCTCGACGGCCGGCCGAGTGAGGATGACGCGCTCCACCTGGTTTTGGAGCAAGGCGTTCACCGCGGCGGCCATGGCGAGGTACGTTTTGCCGGTGCCCGCGGGACCGATGCCAAACACCACCGGGTGCTCCAGCATCGACTGCAGGTAGAGTTTCTGCGCGAGCGTCTTGGGCACGATCGTGCGCCGGTTCGTCGCGATGACCAGCGGTTCCTCCAGGAGTGAGAGCAACTGCGGACCTTCGCCGCGGGCGAAGGCGTCGGTGATGCGGTGGAAGTCGGGCGTGCGGATCGCCATGCCCTGCGCGCGGGCGCCGTCGAGGAAGCTGAACAGGGCTTCCGCGCGGGCCAGCGGCTCCGCCTCCCCCTCCATGCGCAGCCAGTCCTCGCGGGTGGCAAGTTTGACCCCGAGCGTGCGCTCGGCGTGGACGAGGTTTTCCTCGCGGCTGGCGTAGAGGGCCGCGGCGTGGCGCGGACTGGGAAATCGCAGGGTCTTGGAGGCCACGTTGGCGGGGCTCAGCGGGGGGGAGGTTGGCGTTCGCCCAGGTTCACCGCCACCGAGGCAAGTTTCTCCCAAGTGGCGTCGAGCGACTGCGGTAGGATGCGGGTCTGGCCCACCACGGGCATGAAATTGTTGTCCCCGTTCCAGCGGGGAACGATGTGGCCGTGGAGATGCGGGATGCTGCCGCCTGCGGCGGCGTGACCCAGATTGAAGCCCACGTTGAAACCATCGGCCCCGAGGGCGGCGGCCAGGATGCGTTTTGCGAAGATGATCTGATCGAACAGGTCGGTCCGTTCGTCGGCGTCCAGATCCTCGAGGTTCACGACCTCCCGGAAGGGCACCGCCAGCAGATGGCCGGGGTTATAGGGGAACCGGTTCAGGATGAGGTAGGTCTGGCGCGAACGATGCACGATAAGCGCGGCACGGTCGTCACCGAGGGCAGGCAGTTCCGTGAAAGGCCTTCGCATCTCCGCCGGATACTTTGGCGCCTCGATGTATTCCATGCGCCAGTAGGGATGCAGGTGCTTCATCGGAAAGGCGGCGCGTGCGGCGGTGGAGGTCTCGTAATCGAGGGTTGGGGAGCACAACTTGCGCCGACCGGCGTGTCAAAACCGCTCTCAGCTTCCCCACCCGCCGTACCGTAGTTCCCATCAACGATCGTCTCTACCCGTAAGGTCGAACCCAGCCATTTGCCTAGCCCCTCTCCGGGAGTCGCGTTCCTCCTGTACTTGGGATAACTTAAGAATCTGTTAGATAGTAACCTGCGTAACTTTTGTGATCGCTGCTGTCTCCAGGAGCTTTGGGCAGGAGCATGCCCTTCGGATCTCTAAGGGCCTAACCAAACAAGGGTATAGGCTTCAGGCCGAAGCCGGGAAATGTCGCTGCGAGGTTCGCCGGGGTCGCTTCGTGGCGATTGAGGACCGAAGCGATCACATTCCGGTAATTGTTCAGCACCGGAAGGTCACCGTAGCCTTCCAGCACCCCTCGGCGTTCCAGTTTGTCCGGAGCGAGTCCATGCCACTCGCCGTACAAACGGCCGCCCTGCACCCCTCCGCCCAGCACGAACATCGCTGATCCGCGTCCGTGATCCGTGCCGAAGGCCGAGTTCTCCTCCACGGTGCGGCCGAACTCTGTCATCACCACCACCGTCGTGGTCGCCATCCTCGACCCCAGGTCACGGCGAAAGGCCGCCAGGCTCTCCGCCAGCCGCCCGGCCAGCGTGTCGACCTGACCCTGCTGCGCGAAATGCGAATCCCACCCGGGAAGATCGATCGAGGCGGCTTCCAGCCCGACGTCCGCCTTGATCAATTGAGCGAGTCGCCCGAGGCCGGCTGAAAACTCGTCCCGGGGGTAAACCGCGCCGTTGTCCGGCGGACGAGGCGAGGTCCGCAGCGCCTCGATCCTAACCAGCGCGTCGAAGGTGTCCCTCGCGGCTGCTCCAAGGTTTCCGCGTTCCATCGCGTAAAGCCGCTCCAGCTGCGCGCGGAACGCCGCCGTCCCGCCGCCGAGGGAGAAATCCTCGAAGGTCTGCATCACCGAGGCGCTCGGCGCCCCGATGAGGCATTCCGGCAGCGCCTTGCCCACCGCCACGCAGGCGAGCGCGCCCGCCCCGGCCGGTGGCCCCGTACGCAGGTAGCGCCCGAGCCAGCCTCCGGCGGCCACGCCTCCGTGCTCCATGAGGTCCTGCGCCTCGAAATGTGAACGGGTGTCGTCCTCGATCCCGCACGCGTGCACGATCGCCAGCTCCCCCTCTCGCCACGCGGGCTCCAAGGCACGCATCCGCGCGTGCAGACCGAAAAGACCGTCGAGCCGCACGCCGTTCCTTGCGACCGCGGCCAGCCGGGGACGGGCCCGGTGAAAATGATCGTCGCCCAACGGTGGGACGAGCGCGAGTCCATCGGCCGCTCCGCGCAGGAAAATCACCACGAGCGTGCGCCGCTGGTCGCCGTTGCCGCTGATGACCGCCTGCGTCGCCATGGTCAGCAGGTTTGAAACGCCGGCGACGCCAGCAAGAGCGCCAGGCCGGAGCCGGATTGGTGATAGGCGACGCGCTCGGTTTCCGTCGGGCGCCTTCCGAGCAGCGTCGCCATCAGGGCATCGTCGCCGCCGAGTTTTTGCCGGAGGCCGGCCCCGTCGATGGTCGATCCGCGCACGCGCCCCCGTACGAGCGCCGTGGCGAAGTTCCAGCGCCATAACAGGGTGTTCTGCCAATGGCCCGCCTCCTCCGGATAACCGTCCGGGGTGGCCCAGCGGAACGGCGCATGACCCAGACGCACCAGCGCGTCGAGGACGTCGCGCGAGGCGTCGGTGCGGGCGTGGGTGGCGCGCAGCGCCGAAACGACGAAATGGAACGGCCGCTTGAACTTCCCGGCGCGTACCGCGGGAGCATTGAACTCCGGGGTGGCGAAGAGCGCGCGCAGGGTGGCGGGGATCGATCCTCCCGCCGCGGTGAACGCCGCCGCCACGGCCGCGACCGCCGATTCCGGAGGGGTGTCGGCAATGAAGCGCCGGCAGAGTTTCCCCGCGAGGTGGCGTGCGGTTGCCGGATGGCCGGCCAGAATGTCCAGCACGCGGTCAAGGTCTCCGGGGCCGAGCCCGGCGGGAATATCGTGGCCCATCACGCGTTTCGGGCCGTCGTCATGGAGCCGGGCCACGAACTCCACCCGTCCACGGAGGAAGCGCTTGCGATCGCGGACCGTCCAGCCCGTGAGGCAGCGCGCCACTTCCAGCACATCGCCCTGCGTGTAGCCGCCGTGCACGCCGAGTGTGTGCAGCTCGAGCAGCTCGCGGGCGTAGTTTTCGTTGGGCCGGTCGTTGCCGCCGGCGCGGCGGTTCACGCGGCCGTCGAGGTACCAGAGCATCGCCGGGCTCACGGCGCTGGCGCGGAGCAACATCCGGAAATCGCCCAGCGCGTGCGCGCGGATCACGTCGCGGTCATCGGCGGCCTTCAGCCAGCGCGACTCGCCCTTCGAGGGGTCGATGTTGAAGTGGTCGGTCCAGAACTGGACCATCACCTCGAGCAGCTGGCGCTCGCTCAGGACCGCGCGGAGCACGGTGGCGCGTGAAAGATCCTCGAGCAGGGTCTTGTCCTTGAACTCGTACAGTTCGCCCACCCGGGTCGATTGATGTTCCAGCGCGGGAAACATCCGCGCGATCGCGTCGGGCGCCGCGGCCCCGCGGGGCAGGAGCGAGCTCCGCGGATCGCTCAGGTGATCGAAGCCGCGGCGGAGCACCCGCTCGCAAACGCGGTCGTCGATTCCCTCCGGCGCCAGCTGCTCCTCGATGAACGCCGGCACCCCCATCGCCGCAACGCGGCGGTGGTCGCCGGGCCGCGCTCCGAAGGTGAGCCGGTTCAACACGTGGGAGACCGCGTCGATTTCAGGCGCGGGGGGCGGCGTCACAT
>CAXRGI010000020.1:0-22066 GCA_964229935.1 Opitutales bacterium | reverse complement strand
TTCGGGTTCCCGGTGCGGTTCAAGGTGGAGGTGAGCGACGACCCGGATTTCCGCGAGGGCGTGAAGCTCGCTTGGATCCGCTACGACATCACGTTCATGGCCGACTTCCCGAATCCCGGCCTTACACCTTTCTCGACCGGCGGGAGCAAGGATGACGGTATCTCCGGGCGGTATGTGCGTGTGACCGCGACCCGCCTCGCGCCGCGCAAGGACGATTACATCTTCGCGTTGGCCGAGCTGAAGGTGACCGATCGCGCTGGCAACAACGTCGCCCTCGGGAAACCGGTGGCTTCCCTCGATTCCATCGAGTCCGGCGAGCGCTGGTCACGGGCGAATCTTACCGACGGGCTGGCGCCGTCCGGTTTATCCGCGGCGGAGAAGGCGGAACTCGAGGCCCGGCTCGAGGAACTACTGCTGGCCACGGCTGACCCGGGGACTCGCTCCCGTCGCGACGAACTACGGCGCGAAGGAAAGCGCCTGGCGGCGGAACTCGGAACCCTGCCCAAGCCTGACCGGGTTTATGCCGGCGGCATCCATCATGGGACCGGCAGCTTCACCGGAACCGGGGCCTCCGGAGGCCGGCCGCGGCCGATCCACTTCCTGGGCCGCGGGCAGGTCACCCAGCCCGGCCGGCTGGTGGGGCCGGGTGCGCTTTCCGCGCTCACCTTCGCGCCGGCGCGTTTCGATTTGCCGGACGACGCGCCGGAAGGGGCGCGCCGTGCCGCGCTCGCGAGCTGGCTGATCGATCCGCGCAACCCGCTCCTTTGGCGCAGCATCGTGAACCGGATCTGGCACTACCATTTCGGCCGGGGTTTGGTGGAGACGCCGGATGATTTCGGGCGCAACGGCGGACTGCCTTCGCATCCCGAACTGCTCGATTGGCTCGCGGCGGAGTTCCGCGACGGCGGCGGCTCCTTGAAGGCGCTGCACCGTCTGATCGTAACAAGTGAAACCTACCGACAGTCCTCCTCGGGGGATCCAGCCGGCGCGGCGATCGACTCCGGCAACACGCTCCTGTGGCGGCAAAACCGGCGCCGGCTCGAGGCTGAGGCGGTCCGCGACGCAGTGCTGGCGGTGAGCGGCCGGCTGGATCTGCGGATGGGCGGGCCCGGCTGGCAGGACTTCGTGATCGAGCGTCCCGAGCACTCGCCGCACTACGTTTACGCGAAGGCGGACCCGGAGGATACCGCGACGTTCCGGCGGTCGATCTACCGCTTCATCGTGCGCTCGCAGACGCAGCCGTGGATGACCTCGCTCGACTGCGCCGACCCTTCGATGCGCGTCGACCGCCGCAGCGAGAGCCTGTCCCCGTTGCAGGCGCTGGCGCTGCTGAACAACGGGTTCATGCTCACGCAGGCGCGGCATTTCGCGGCGCGGGTGGCGGCGGAGGCGAACGGGCTCGCGGCGCAGGTGGCGCGGGCTCACGAGTTGGCGTTCGGTCGGACGCCGTCGGCTGAGGAGGCGGCGCGGCTCGGGGAGTTTGCGCGCGCACACGGACTGCCGGCGCTTTGCCGGGTACTGCTGAACCTGAACGAGTTTCTCTTCATCGACTGAACGCCGCGGCGCGAAGGACCATGATCAACGACTCCCCGTACCATCGCGCGGTTCCCCCGCGGCCCCCGACCCGCCGGGACTTCCTGTGGAGTTCCGGTGGCGGTCTCGGTGGCCTCGCGCTCGCGGCGATGCTCGGACGCGATCACGCGCTGGCGGCGCCCCCAGCCGGCGCGCCGGCGCCGCGGGCGAAGCGCGTCGTGCAATTCTTCATGGCGGGCGCCGCCAGCCACATCGACCTGTTCGACTACAAGCCCGAGCTGGTGAAACGGAACGGCCAGCCGAGCGATTTCGGCGAGCCGGTGGAGGCGTTTCAAAACGGCCTCGGCCCGTGGCTGCGACCGCTGTGGGATTTCCAACCCTACGGACGCAGCGGAAAGCTCCTGAGCGAAGTCGTCGCTCCGCTCGGTGACGTCGTCGACGACATCGCCTTCGTGCACAACATGACCGGGAAGTCGGGCGTGCACAGTGCCGCGACGCTCCTGCAGGCGACGGGGTTTCAATTGCCGGGTTTCCCAGGCGCGGGCTCGTGGGTGAGTTACGGCCTCGGCTCGCTCAACGACAACCTGCCGACCTTTGTCGTCCTCCCCGACCACCGGGGGTTTCCTTCCAACGGCGTGAAGAACTGGGACGCCGCCTTCCTGCCGGCGCAGCACAGCGGCACGTTGGTTTATCCCGACGCCGAGGCACCGATCGCCGACCTGCATCCCCACCGCACGGGTGATTATGTGACCGCCGGCGGCGAGGCCGCCGCGCACCGGCTGATGGCGGAGTTGAACCGCGGGCACGCCGCGAACCGCGAGGGTGATCAGCGCCTCGACGCCCGCATTCGCAGCTACGAGCTTGCCGCGCGCATGCAGCTGGCCGCGCCCGAGGCGCTCGACCTCAAGTCCGAGCCGGAGCATGTATTGAAATTATACGGCCTCGACCGGGGGCCGCAGACCTGGCCGAAGGAGATCAACGCGGAAGAGGAGACGTGGCACTTTTCCCGGAAATGCCTCGCGGCGCGCCGGCTGCTCGAGCGCGGCGTGCGTTTTGTCCAGGTCTGGAGCGGAAACGACAACAGCTTCCCGCGCCGCAACTGGGACTCGCACGAGGACGTGAAGCGCGATCACGGCCCGCTGGCCCTCGGCATGGCCCGCGGCGCTTCCGCTTTCATCAAGGACCTGCGGCAACGCGGGCTGCTCGAGGATACGTTGATCCTGTGGACGACGGAATTCGGTCGCATGCCCTCGACGCAAGGCGGCAAGGGCCGCGATCATAACCCTTTCGTTTTCACCAACTGGCTGTGCGGAGGCGGTATCCGCGGTGGGATCACGCACGGCGAGAGCGACGCCTTCGGTTACAAGCCGCTCGACCGCTCCAAACCCACGACGGTGTACGACATCCACGCGACCCTCCTGCACCTCCTCGGTATCGACCACACGCGACTCACGTTCCGCCACAACGGCATCGACCGCCGCCTGACCGACGTCCACGGCCACGTCATCCGCGAGTTGCTGGCCTGATTCCTGATCCTGGTCGGGGACGGGTCGTCGGGGTCGTCCTCAGCGCGCCAGCGTGAGGGCGATGCAGCCGGCGACGGCGATGATCCCGCCGGTCACCGCGCGCCGGGAGGGACGGTCCCCCTCCAGCCAGTAGGCGATCGGCATGGCCAGGAGCGGCGCGGTGGCGGCGATCGGCAGCACGATACCGCTCGGCGTGGTCGCGAGCGCCCATTGGTAGCAGCCTACGCCGAAGACCGGACCCGCCAGGCCGTTCGCGACCATCCAGCGGTAATCGCGCCGGCGGTCCTCCGCGGTCGCGGCTGGTGCCGCCGGTAATCTTCCCACGAGACGCAGAACCAGAAGCCAGATGGCGAGGAACGCGAAACCCGCGAGGATGCGTTGATAAGCCGCGGTGAGCCCGAAGAGGGCGTTGTTCGGCAGTTCGCCCGCCGCCACGGCGGCCTCGAGCCCGCGACGGCTCACGAGCGCGCCGAGGCCTTGACCGCAGGCGGCGAGGAATCCGAACAGAAAACCGATCGGCCGCACCGTCACGCGGGGCGGACTCGAGCCGCTGGGCATGATCGCGAAGGCCACCCCCGCGATGATGACCACGCCCCAAAGCATCTGCGCGTAAGTGAGACGGTGGCCCAGCCATAACCATTCCCCGAGCGCGGCGATCGGCGCCGCGAGGCACTGGGTCAGGAGGACCGTCAACCGCGAACCGAGAAGCGGTAACGCGGCGAACACCGCGATGTCGCCGAGCCCCATGCCGATGACTCCACTCAGTAAAAACCACGGGACGCTCGCGCTCGCCAGACCTCCGCCGAGGGTGTGAGCGAACGCCGCCAGCACCACCACGGCGACGGTCAGTCGCCCGAGGTTCGCCCGCGCGCCGCCGAGCGCCCGCGCGCTGCGGTTGGCGCAGGTCGCGTTGAAGGCGAAGAAGAGGGCGGCGAGAAAGGCGGCTAGCATGAGGGCGTAAACAGCCAGCCATGAGCGGAAAGCGCGTCTTGGCAAAGCCACCGATCGGTTATCCGGGGGTGCCTGCGCAGGTTTTGGGGTGGCGAAGCCGGGGCCTCGCGGTTATGGTCTCTCGTCCCGTCATGAAGCCCAAACGTCCGTCGCCACGTCCGGAAGACCTCAACGCCTCCCTCGCGGCCCGCAAGGGGCCGATCTCCCGTTTCGTTGCCCGGCATTACCGGCATTTCAACTCCGCGGCCCTCGTCGATTCCGCCAAGGGGTACGAGGCGCACCTGCGGGCGGGCGGCAAGATGCTCGTCACGTTGGCCGGCGCCATGTCGACCGCCGAGCTGGGGCTCTCGCTCGCCGAGATGATCCGGTGCGACAAGGTCCACGCGATCGTCTGCACCGGCGCCAACCTTGAGGAGGACATCTTCAACCTCGTCGCCCACGACCACTACGAGCGCGTGCCGCATTACCGGCAGCTCTCGGCCAAGGACGAGCAGGCGCTGCTGCGGCGGCACATGAACCGGGTGACCGACACCTGCATCCCGGAGATGGAGGCGATGCGGCGCATTGAGGCGGCGGTGCTGGCGGAGTGGGTGGCGGCCGACCGGGCGGGCGAGCGCTGTTTCCCGCATGAGTTCATGTACCGCGTGCTGCGGAGCGGAAAATTGCGGGAAAGTTACCAAATCGACCCGCGCAACTCGTGGCTCGTGGCTGCCTGCGAAAAGGATCTGCCGATATTTGTGCCGGGCTGGGAGGACGCCACTCTGGGCAACATGTACGCCGGTCACGTGATCAGCGGCCAGGTCCGCAACGTCCACACCGTGCGCACCGGCATCGAGTACATGACAGTTCTCGCTGAGTGGTATACGCGCACCGCCCGCAAGCTGAAGACGGGTGAGGGCTCGATCGGCTTCTTCCAGATCGGCGGCGGTATCGCGGGTGATTTCCCGATCTGCGTCGTGCCGATGCTCCACCAGGACCTGCGCCGGAAGGGTATCCCGCTTTGGGGCTATTTCTCGCAGATCAGCGATTCCACCACCAGCTACGGCAGCTACTCCGGCGCCGTGCCCAACGAGAAGATCACCTGGGGTAAACTGGCCGCGAGCACGCCGAAGTTCGTCATCGAGAGCGACGCCACCATCGTCGCCCCGCTTATCTTCGCTTGGGTGCTGGGTTGGTGAGGTGCGCCGGTCCGGCTTCGAATTTCCCAGGTTGGGCTTTGCGGACGCCCCCGGGCTGTGCGTCTTTCCGTCGCCATGCCGAATGCCCTCGCCCGGGAGACCTCCCCGTACCTGCTCCAGCACGCCGACAACCCGGTCGACTGGCTCCCGTGGGGTGACGCCGCCTTTGAGCGCGCGCGGCGCGAGGACAAGCCGATCTTCCTGAGCATCGGCTACTCGACGTGCCATTGGTGCCATGTCATGGCGCACGAGTCGTTCGAAAACGAAGCCACCGCCGCGCTGCTCAACGAGCACTTCATCAGCATCAAGATCGACCGCGAGGAGCGGCCCGATGTCGACCGCGTGTACATGGCGTACGTGCAGACTATGACCGGGCACGGCGGATGGCCGTTGAGCGCGTGGCTCACGCCGGATCTGAAACCCTTTTACGGCGGCACCTATTACCCGCCGGAGGACCGCCATGGCCGGGCCGGCTTCCCGACGGTGCTGCGGGCGATCGCCCGCGGCTGGCGCGAGGAGCGCGTAAAGCTGGTCGCGGAGGGCGAGCGTGCGCTCGGGCTGCTGCGGGCCCGCGCGGAGGGTCCCGGTCGGGCGGAGACCTCCGAGCCCTTGGTGGAGGCCGCGGGACGCGCCTTTGAGGAAGGGTTCCGCCACTACCACGAGAGCTTCGACGCGCGGAACGGCGGCTTTGGCGGCGCGCCGAAGTTTCCGCGGGCGTCCAATCTCAGCTTTCTTTTCCGCGTCGCGGCCCTGCAGGGTGCCGCCAGCGAACTCGGCGCCGAGGCGCTGCAGCTTGCGACGTCCACGCTCCGCGCGATGGCCCGCGGCGGCATCCACGACCACGTCGGTGGCGGGTTCCACCGCTACTCGGTCGACGAAGGCTGGCTGGTGCCGCACTTCGAGAAGATGCTCTACGATCAGGCGCAGATCGCCGTGAACTGCCTCGAGGCGCGGCAGGCGACCGGTGACGAGCGTTTCGCGTGGCTGGCGCGTGACATCCTTGGTTATGTGAGCCGCGATCTTTTGGCGCGGGGCGGCGGGTTTTTTACCGCGGAGGACGCCGATTCACCCGTGGCCGACGCCACGGGCGCGATCACGGGCCATGCCGAGGGGGCGTTCTACGTTTGGACGCCCGCGGAGCTGCGCGGGGCGCTGGGTGAAGACGCGGCATTCGCCGCGTGGCATTTCGGGGTGGACGAGGCGGGCAACGTGCCCGCTCAGCTCGATCCCCAGGGTGACTTGCGGGGGCGCAACATTCTCGTCCAGCGCCGCGGACTCGCGGAGACCGCCCGGCATTTCGGCCTCGATCCGGAGGCGGCCAACGACCGCCTGCTGTCCGTTCTCGAGCGCCTGCGCGCCGCTCGGGCCCTCCGGCCGCGGCCTCACCTCGACGACAAGGTGCTCACCTCGTGCAACGCGCTCATGATCTCGGCGTTTGCGCGGGCGCACCGCGTGCTGGGCGACGCGGAATATCTGGCGGCCGCGACGGCCGCCGCCGACTTCATCGCGCGCGAATTGCACGACGGCAACCGGGGCGTGCTGTTCCGCTCCTGGCGGCAGGGTGTGCGCGGTTTCACGGAAGGTTTCGCCGAGGACTACGCGTTTCTCATCCAGGCGCTGCTCGACCTGCACGAGGCGTCGTTCGACGTGCGCTGGCTGCAATGGGCGATCTGGCTGCAGGCGAAGATGGACGAGCTCTTTTGGGACGAGGCGGGGGGCGGTTACTTCAATTCGCCGGGCTGGGACACGAGCATCGTGATCCGCTTGAAGGAGGATTACGACGGCGCGGAGCCGGCGCCATCGAGCGTTGCGGCCATGAATCTCCTGCGGCTCGGCGCATGGTTCGAGACCGACGCAGGCGGACGCCCTTACCGGGAGCGGGGCCGGCGCGTGCTCGAGGCGTTCCGCGACACGTGGTCGCGAGCGCCTCACGTCATGCCGCAGATGCTCTGCGCGCTGGAATTGGCGCTGGAGCCTCCGCGTCACGTGGTTATCGCCGGCGATCCGCGTGCGGCCGATTTTCAGGCTTTGGCCCGCGTGGTTGGCGCGAAATTCGGCCCGTACCGTGCGGTGGCGGCGGCCGATGGTGGCGAGGGACAAGCCTGGCTCGCCGCCCGCGCTCCCTGGATCGGGGCGATGGTGCCGGTTGGCGGTCGCGCCACGGCCTACGTTTGCGAGGAGTTTTCCTGTCAGGCCCCGGTGAACAACCCGGCTGAGTTGGAGCGGCTGCTATCCCCGGTTTCCTGAGGGGCGCGAGCCATCGCATCCCGAAGCTGGGCAGCTAAGCGACGCGTTCTTACGCGCGAACTTCCGATTTGAACGTTGCGCGTCCACGGGTCCGCCTCGCACCCTGCCGCCGTTTGAAGATCCTCGCTGTCGAAGATGATGCGGTTTCACGGACCGTCCTCCAGGCTGCCTTGCGCAAGCTCGGCCACGAGGTGGTGGTTGCTGATTCCGGTCAGGCTGGCTGGGAAGCGTTGCAACGGGATCCGGTGCGGGTCGTGGTGAGCGATTGGACGATGCCGGGGGTGGATGGATTGGAGCTTTGCCGGCGGGTGCGTCGAAGGGACGACGCGGACTATGTTTACTTCATCCTTCTCACAGCCCGCGATGCCACGGCGGCCAATCAGAACGAGGCGGCTGATGCGGGGGTGGACGACTTTCTCAGCAAGCCGCTCGATTTTCCCGAGCTTTGGATGCGCCTGAGGGTAGCGGAGCGCATCTTGCGCTACACCACGCAGGTGCGCCAGCTGGAGGAACTCCTCCCGATCTGTTCCTACTGCAAAAAGATCCGGGACGACCGGAATTACTGGCAGCAGATCGAAGCGTACATCAGCGAACGCACCGGCAGCGACTTCAGCCACTCCGTTTGCCCCGACTGTTACAAGGGGGTGGTGCTGCCGCAGCTCGAGGAGCTGAGGTCCGAGCCCAAACCCGCGCCTCCCGTTGCACGAAAGTATCCAGAGGCTTGAGGAGAAGATCGCCTTCCTAGAGCACCACGTGACGGCTCAGGACAAGGTGATGCTCGAACTGGCGGAAGAAGTGGCGACGCTTCGCCGCGAGTTGAAGGCGTGGCGGGAGCGTGCCTCCTCGTCAGGCTCCGAGGCGGCCGGCGAATCAGCGTCTGATTCAGAGCGGCCTCCGCATTACTGAAGACGCCCTGCGGCCTCTGAGGTCTCTTCGTCCCAAGCCGTCAACAGAAGCAAACGGAGGTAACGGAGGCCAACCGGTTGAGCGGAGAGTCGGGTGGTTCGGGAACTCGTTCGGCGGTTCCGCAACGGCGCGGCTCGGCCGCAACCAATGCATCGTTAAGGATCGCCTCCAAATGGCTCCGCGAGGGTTAAACCACGGATGAACACGGATCAGCTGGGCCTAGTATAGCCGCGACCACCCGCTTACGCCGAGGCTACGGCCGGAAAAAAGCCGTGGCGACACCCAAGCGGAAATGGGAGCCGTTCAGAACTGCGCCGACAACTCGTGCAGGTGGCCGGGCTCGAGCGCTTTCTCGCCGAGCGCGGTGCATTCCTGTTCGTCGTTCTTCAGCAGCTTGAACCGGACAGGCGCATTGGCCTCGTTGGTCTCCCAACGCCATTTGCCGATGGAGACGAATTGCAGCGGCACGCCCTTGTCCCAGCTGTGGCCCGGCCCCTCGCCGCGGATGAAGAGGCGGTTGCCGATGCCGATGTAGGACGTGGCGATGAGGCGGGTGGCGCCATCGGAGGAAATCGTGCGCTCGATGGTGCCGGGGGCGGACGAACTGCCCGTATCCTCCAAAGGAAGATCCAAGGACGGCTCCGGATCCGGCTGTGCCTTGCGAGGGGCGCGCTTGCGCGGTGCGGGTTCAACCGCGGGCGCGGCGGACTCCGTTTCGGAGGCGGAGGGGGCAGCCGTTGTGTTCGGAGCGGGTGTCTCGGCGACGGGAGTTGCAGCCGGCGTCGGAGCGGGAGCCGGGGGCTCCGCAACGGGCGAGGGAGTAGCTGGAGGTGGCGACGCCTCGGTCTGAGCGGCAATGGCGGTTGCCGGTGTCGCAGGCGTCGATTCCGACGCCGTGGGTACCGGGGCCTCGGAGAGTTTCGGAGCTTCCGTTCCGACGGCAGCAGCCACCAGGGCCGTCGCGGTTTCAACCGCGGCGGCCGAGATCGCCGACTGTTCTGACGGCGCGGGCGTGATCGGCACCTCTTTCGGGCGGGGCTTACGCGGGCGCTTGGGGACGGCGGCCACGGGAGTTTCAGCCGGCACGGGGTTATTGGCCTCCGTCGGCGTTGCCGCCGCTTCCACAGGTAGTTGAGCGGGTTCGTTCGCCAGGACGGGAACCGCGGCTTCGTCACCAGCGTGGTTGGCTGGCGGTGTCATCTCGGGTGCGGGAGCAGGGATCGGTTCCGTGGCGGCGGGTGGTTCGGCGGGGGCGACCGGCGACGCGGTGGCGGTTACGCGTGTGCGGGGGCCGGCCGCCTTCAGTTTGGCGTCCAGTTCGGCCAGCTTGGCTTCCAGCGCGGTGACCGCGGCGGCTTGGGCGCGGGCAATGACCTCCGCGCCTTCCGCGAGTTTTGCCAGGGTGCCTTGGGCGGCGGCGGCTTGCTGGTGGGCGGCCGACTCCTGCTTGGCGAGTTCCGCGGCGACTTGGGCCAGACGCGCCGCCGCCGTTTCCAGTTTTTCGGTGTCGCCCAAGCGGATGGCGGCGACCTGTTCCTGCAGCTGGGAAACTTTGTCCTGAAGTTTTTGCGGCAACTGGGCCGCCTGCTGGAGATTTCGCTGCGCCGTTTCGTTGATCTGGTGCAGACTGCCGGTGGCGATGCTGATCTGCTCGGCCGCGGCCGCGAGGGTCTGAGCCATCCCCTCGAGCGTCCGCTGGCGCTCGTCGAGCAGCTCGTTCTTCTGCCGCTCGTAGCGCGCCACCAGCGGGATCAGCCCGACCACCGCGCCGAGGCTCACGCAGGCGACGGTGGCGATGACGGCTCCGGCCGAGAGCGGCCCGTCCGAGCCGAGGGCGATCACGGCGCCCGCGCCAATCAGCGCGAGGTCGGTCACGATGAAGATCCAGACGGGCAACGCAGGCTTGGCTTCGGAACGTTTCATGGGGGCGTCGGCGACCGGCCCTTTCCGCGTCGCCGGCTGAGCGCTTCCTCCGCGTGACAGACTGGCCGCGGGCGAGGGTCGGTGGGGAGGTTGTGCGGCCCGCTCCGTCGCGGCTCAAGGGAAAACCGGCCGCGGGCGGCGGGGTTGCAATACGTCACGTGCCGCGCGCCGGGCCGTGGTTTCGCTCGCCGCGGGGATCCGCGCGGGCTGAGAATTCCGCGACTTTCGGGTGCCGGCCGTGTTTTGCGCATGAATGACGACCTTCCCGTGCAAACTCCCCCGACCGGTGTGACCCGTGCGGCGGACTTCACTGTCTTCATGCGCAGCTACCAGGACATGGTTTTCTCGACGGCGGCGCGGATCACGGCCAACGACGCGCAGGCGGAGGACATCGCGCAGGAGGTTTTCCTGAGGGCCTACCGTGATTTTGACCGCCTGTCGGCCAGCCCGGCAGTGGGCGGCTGGCTCAAGACCGTGGCGACGAACCTCGCGCTCAACCACGTCACGCGGTACCGACGCCGTTGGCGGTTTTTCTCGGAGTTCCGTCGCGACGGTGACCACGACGGCGGCGAGGTTCCGGAGGCGGCTTTCCCGGCTTCGGATGACCTGTTGGGCGATGTGGACGCCCATGAACGCCGGCGCGTGGTCGACGCCGCGCTGGCCCGGCTGCCCGAGCACCAGCGGGTGCCGCTGGTGCTGTTTCATTTCGAGGAGATGTCCTACGAGGAGATCGCGCGGCGACTCGAGGCGTCTCTGCCGAAGATCAAGACCGACATGCTACGGGGCAGGGTGGCTTTGGCGCGACTGCTTGCCGCCGACCCCGGTGCCCGTGAAACCCTGCGCATTCCCCGCCATGAATAAAACGGTGCACGAAACTCCGGAGCAAAAAATGGAGCGGCTGATCGCGCTGACGGTGGCGGGTCTGCCGGCGCGGCCGGCCCCGGTCACGCTGGAGGGCCGCGTCCTGGCGGCGATCGCTGAGGGGAATCCTCATTTTGCGCGGGCCCAGGGTTTCGCGGCCTGGCCCTCGCCGGTGCGGTGGCTGGCGTTGCCCGCGCTGACAATTTTCGCGGCGGCATTGCTGATCGCGCTGGGAGGCGCGGGGCGGGACACCGCGGGTCTGGTGCGTGCGTTTGTCCCCGTAGGGTGGACGGCGCTCTGGGACGCGTTGAGGGCGACCATGGAGGCGGCGGGTGGCGCCATGGCGCAACTGTGGCGCTCCGTGCCGGGGTCGTGGTGGTACGTGGCGCTGGCGGTCTTCGTCTGTTGGTACGCCAGCGTGGTCGGCCTGGGTCTGACCGCCTACCGGCTCCTGCGGACACGCAAGTGATGCCCCCATGGGACTACTTTTCCCGAAGATGAAATTCATGAAGATTCTTTCCGGACTCCTGTCGGCTGCCCTGTGCCTGCCGCTGTTGCCTCTGGCGTTGACCGCCGCGGATGTTCCCGCGCCGGTTTCGGTAAGTGCCGGGGCAAGCGCCGCGCGCGAACAAGGGCCGCCTATCGGTGACCAAGTGGTACCGGCCGGTGAGCGGATGCGCGAGGTCGTCGCCTTGCGTGGCAAGGTGACGGTCGACGGCACGGTCGATCGCGACGCGGTCTCGATTCTCGGAAGCACCTTCATAGGCGAGGAGGGCAGGGTGCTCGGCAGCGCGGTTGCGGTGCTAGGTCGCGTCGAGTCCCGCGGGCTGATTGGGCGCGATGTGGTCGCGGTGCTGGGCGGGATCGAGATCAATGGCCCCGTGGGCGGGGACGTGGGCGCCGTGCTCGGCGCCGTGAAACTCGTGCCCAAGGCTGTCATTCAGGGCGATCTGGTGCGGGTGGGGGGAGGTCTGCAGCGCGAGCCCGGCGCGGTGGTACGTGGCAGCGAGGTGGGCATCGGTTTGCCGGCGGGGCTCTCGGCGGATGGAGGATTCGTGGCTTGGGTGCGGAGCTGTGCATTCCTAGCGCGGCCGCTCGCCTGGGACGGGTCGGTGGCGTGGGCGTGGGGAGTCGCGTTCGTGTTTCTCGCGCTGTACCTCCTGATCTCGCTGGTGTTTCGGCGGTCCGTAAGCGCGTGCGCCGACACTCTCTCGGAGCGTCCGGGCCTCACGGCCTTGGGCAGCCTGCTCGCCGTTTTTCTCACGCCGATCACATTTGTCCTCCTATCCGTTTCAATCGTGGGCTTGCTGGTGGTGCCCTTCCTCGGCCTTGCGGTCATCGCCGCGACGCTGGTTGGCAAGGCTGCCGCGCTACTCTGGCTTGGGCGAGCGTGCCTGCGGGGCAGCCGCCCTGGCGCACCCGTCCTCGCGGTGCTGGTGGGGGGGCTCTTGGTCCTGGTGCTCTACACCGTACCGGTGCTCGGCCTCATCGTGTTCAAACTGCTTGGTTGGGTCGGGTTGGGGGTGGTCGTGACAACGCTCGCGCGGATGGCGCGGCGTAACCGTGCGTCGGCGTCGCCCGTGCCTGTATCGCCTCCGCCCGCCGCATCTGCACCGCCTTCGGCGGCGGCGCCGGTGACGCCTCCCGTAGTCCCGTTGGTAGCGCCGCCGCCGGTGGAGACTTCCTCGTCGGTTGCCTCGCCCGAATTCCCGTTGCCCGTGCCATCGGCGGAAACGGCGTCACCGCCCCTTGTTTTGCCGCCTCCGCTCCCTCCCGTTTCACCTGCGCCCCGGGCGCGCCTCACCCGCCGGCTGGGCGCGCTGGCGATCGATGTTTTGCTCGTCGGCATGGTGCTCGCGTTGCTCGGTAACCTGCGGCGGCACGGCGTCGGGGTGAACTTTGGCGGCGGAGGAATCCTGCTGGCGCTCGCCGTCTACGGTGCCGTGCTCTGGAAACTGCGCGGGGCGACCGTCGGAGGCATCGTGTGCGGATTGCAGGTGGTTCGGGCCGACGGCCGGGGCATGGACTGGGCCACGGTGATCGTGCGCGCGCTCGCCTGCTTTCTTTCGCTCGCCCCGCTCGGTCTCGGTTTCCTGTGGGCCGCCTTCGACGCAGACAAGCAGACCTGGCACGATAAAATCGCGGGCACTGTAGTAACCCGAACGCCCAAATCCGCGCCGCTCGTCTGAGCCCCCGCGCTCGCCCGCTCCGGCCTTTAGTCACATAACGGGCGACGTTTTCCGGATCGCCGGTTTTGTCATCCATCACGTGACAAAAGGCGCGGCCGCCCCGGCGAGGACCGCGGTAGGGACCGGTTTTCGAGGCGGTTTGCAGCCTGGTGGTGTCAGTGGGCAAGGCCCTCGAGGTCGGCGGGGGTGTCGAGGTCGCGCGCAAGCTCGGGCAGTTCGACGGCCGCGACGCGCGCGGGGTCGGCGTTAAGGAGGTCGCGGGCGCCCTCCTCGCCCGTCAGGGCGGTCAGCGCGGCGAAATGCTCCCGGGCGAAGAGCGCCGGGGCGCCCAGGCGGCCGGCGTAGCGCGCGGCCACGATCCCGCGGCCGGTCGCGCGGTGTGCCGCGAGGAGACTTTCGACGGTCGCGGCGGAAAATCCCGGCTGGTCGCACAGGGCGAGCACCGCGGCATCAAGCGTGCGGGAAAACTGCCGGAGCGTGGCGACGCCCTCGCGAATCGAGGCCGCCATGCCCTCGGACCAGGCCGGGTTCTCGATCACCAGCACCGGCAGGTGCCCGATGACGGGCCGGATCGCCACCGCGTTCGCACCGAGCACGACCACCACCGGCCACACCGGCGCCGCGAGTGCGGCCTCAATCGCGCGCACCAGTAGCGGCCGGCCGTCGATCTCGATCAGCTGCTTCGGCGAACCCATGCGCCGTGAAGCGCCGGCGGCTAGGATCACCAGGCCGCAGCGCGGAGAGGAGGACGAGTCGGCTCCGGGCGGCATGATCAGGAGTCCGCGTGGATCGGGCGCTCGCGCCAGCGCAACGGCCGGGCGTCGCGGCCGCGCAGCACGGCGAGGATTTCCGCGACGATCGCGTGCGCGACTTCCGCCGGGGCCTCGGCGCCGAGGTCGAGTCCGACGGGCGCGTGCAGCCGCGCGCGTTCCTCGGCGGAGATCGAACGTCCTTCCGCGGTGAGGTCCGCGAGGATGCGCTCCGCGCGTTTCCGCGGGCCCAACAGGCCTACGTAGGCCAGAGGGCGAGGCAGCAGACTGCGGAGGATCGGCACGTCGTGCACGTAGTGGTGGGTCATCACGACCGCTACGCTGCCGTCCGCGGCCGGCGTGGGTTGTTCCGGAGGCCCGAAAACGCGTGTAGCCAAGGTGTCAGCCGGGCCGGTCACCCGGGCGGCCGCCGGAAAGCGATCGGCCGTGGTGAGGGCGCCGCGCGGGTCGGCGACGATGACGCGCCAGCCGAGTCCTTGCGCGAGCCGCGCCAGCGGGATCGCGTCGTCGCCGGCGCCGAAGATGGCGAGACAAGGCGGTGGGATGAACGCCTGAACGAACACGCCGTCGGTCTCGACCGGCGCGCCGTCGCCGCCGAGGCGCGTACCCCAGCCGGCGGGAGAACCGCCCGCGTGGGTGACGGCAAGTTTCACCCGGGTGCGGTTCTCCGCCGCGGCCGCGACGGCCTCGGCCCAGGCGGGTTTTTTCGGCAACGGTTCGATCAGCACGCGCACGACACCGTGGCAGCCCAGGCCCACGCCCCAGACGAGATCGTTCTCGGAGGTGGTGTCGTACACGGCGGCCTCGGCCATCCCGGAGGAGCGGACCCGTGCGGCGCGCGCGAGGACGTCCTCCTCGAGGCAACCGCCGCTCACCGAGCCGAGGCGGGAGCCGTCGGCGCACACGAGGAGCCGCGCGCCGGGGCGGCGGTAGGAGGAGCCCTCGGCCGAAACAAGCGTCGCCAAGACCGCCGGGGTGGATTCCGGCCGGTTCAGCGCCTCGGCGATGAGCTGCAGTTCATGCACGACCGCGGAGGTAAACCGGTGTCGCGTTTTTGGCGAGCCGGCGCTGCCTGCCGGCGCGGACTCACTTGCCCGCCGGGGGCGCCTTCGCCTTTGGCTGCAGTGGCACGCGGGCGACGGGGCGTGGAGCCGCGGGGCGGCCTTCGATCTGAGCGGCGATCCAGTCCAGGCCCTCGAGGTTGTCGCGGAGGCGCAGCTCCACGTCGTCCTGGGTATGGCCGATGATGCCTACGGGACCGCGGTAGCCGGATTGGGAGACAAGTCGGAGCAGCGTCACATCAAGTTCCCCCTGGCCCAACGGATAGATCTTCATGCCCCGGCGGTCGCCGTCGCGCATCATGCCGTTGAGGTTGAGGCAGAGAAGATGGGGCTTCATGGCGGCGAGGGCCGTGGCGAGACGGTCGATGTGGGCGTGGCCGTGGTGGAAATTGTAAACGATACCGACGTGATCGGCGCCGTGGACGCGCCGCAGATACTCGCAAACGGCGACGAGGTTCTCCGGCTCCCCGCCCCAGCCGCCGTGGTTGTAGAGGCCGAAGCGAGAGCCGAGTTCGCGGGTGCGTTGCACGGCGGGCAGCAGCCGGGTCGCGGCGGCGACGACGCGTTCCTCCTGGGTGGCGCCGTCCGGGCTGGGGGCGGTCTGCCAGATCTGCGGGCGCAGGTTATGTTTCTTGAAGAGCCGGAACGCTTCGTCGTGGGTGTTCCAGAAGGCGAAGAATTCGAGGCCGTGGCGCCGGTACTCGAGGATTTCGCTCTCGAATTCGGCCACGTGCTCCGCGCGCCAGTCATACGCGACCTTGGTCAGTCCCAGGGAGCGCACCATCTCCGCCCGGGCGGCCGGGGAGCGCTTCAGCCCGTCAAATGGAACGATGCACCACGCGACCGTGTTGGCGCGTTGGAACGGCGCGGCGTTGTCGCTGGCGCGCGCGACGGCCGCGAGCAGGGAGAGGAGAACAACCAGGCGCAGGGGGGCGGATTTCATCGGGGTGCTCCCAGTTCGCCCCGGACGGGTGCGGTGGCAAGGTCCGGAATCACGGGTGATCGCCGCCCGCGGTGATCACGGACAAACCGCCGGAGCCGCGGTCTTGGCGCGGACCGTGCGGCGCCGTGCTCGGGAGTTGAACCGCCGCGCGGACCCGCTTCGCTTCGTGAAATGGTCGCGCGCGCGCTTGTCTTCCTCGCCTTGGCGACGGGTTCCTGGGCGGCGGCGCCTTTTCCCAAGCCGGATCCCGAGCGTCGCTTTCCCGAGCTGAAGGTGCCTTCCAAGCTTGGTGACCCGTGGCGCGCGGCGAAAGAGGATTGGGCGGGCGCGCGGCGCCGCACGCGGGAGGATCCGGTGTGGGCCGATTGGCTGCGGCGCGAGCGCGAGGAGGTGGGGCGTTGGATGGCGCGCCATCGCGACCGGGTGGAGTGGTTGCCCGGCTGGTCGCACGACGGGGTGAGTCCAAAGGACGGTTCGCGGGTGACGTGGACCGACGCGATACCGCACGAGGAGGCGGAATTTTTCGCCAGCCCTTCGGATCCGCGCATCGAGATCACCCCGAAGCTGCACGCGTGGTGGGTGGTGACTTTCCGGGCCCGGCACGTGGAGACGATGGTGCGGGCGGCGCAACTCTTCCGTCTGACCGGTGATACCGCCTGCCTCGATTGGGCGGCGGGGCAGATGGATTTTTACGCGGCGAATTTCGAGCGATGGGAGCCGCAGCGGCCCGGCCACCCGGCGCGCTTGTTCTGGCAGACGCTCACCGAGGCGACAAACCTCATCAAATTCACGGAAGTGGTGCGGCTGCTGGGGGAGGCGATCGCGGCGGACCGGCGGGAGGTCTGGCGGCGTGACTTCCTCGAGCCCGAGGTCAAGGCGCTGAACTCCACGCAGCAACAGGTGCACAACATCGCGCTCTGGCAGCGCTGCGCCGTGGCGCAAGTGGCGCTGGTGCTGGGCGACGAGGCCCTCTGGAGGGGTGCGATCGACGGGCCGTGGGGAGTCAGACGGCAGGTGGCCGAAGGCGTGACCTCGGATTACCTGTGGTACGAGCAGTCCCTCGGCTACAATGCGTACGTCGCGCAAGCGCTGTATTCGCTCGGATTGGCGGCGGGACTCGCCGGGCGCGCGGACGAGCTTTCGCACGAGCTGGCGGTCGCCCAGAATCTGCTGTTGGCGCCGTTGATGCTGCGGTTTCCCGACGGGCGCTTGCCGAATCCGGCCGACAGCCGCGGCGCGGGTCGGGCGCCGGATGCGGAACTTTTCGCCCGTGCTTACCGCGTTTTCCCGACCATCCTCGGGCTTGAGGAGGCGGGAAGGATGCGCGACTGGAACACGCTGCTTGACCCACCGGCGGCGCCGGCGCGGCCGGTCTCGTTGCCCGAGGTGAAGCCGGCCCATCTGGAATCCTCGCGCATGGCCATTCTCCGGTCGGGATCGTGGCAGGTCTTTCTCCATTATGGTCAGATCGCCCGGTCCCATAGCCAGCGGGAGGCTTTGAATTACTCGGCGTCGATCGGTGAAACGCCCGTCACACATGATCCGGGAACGGTGGGATACGGATCGCCGCTGCACCGCGGCTACTACACGCGCGGGTTGGCGCACAACGTGCCGCTGGTCGACGGAGAAGGTCAGGAGGGGCACGACCGCGGGGAGTTGCTCGCGTTCGCGCCGGACCGGGTGCGGGCCGCGCAACCACGTTACCGGCCCGGCGTGCGGGCCGAAAGGGAGCTGGCGATCGAGGGAGCTGCGCTCCGCGACACGGTCACGGTGGCGTGCTCCACGGGGCCGCGGCGTCTCGGACTCGCCTTCCATCTCCAAGGCCGGACGCTATTGCCGGAGGGTTTCTGGCCGGAGGCGGATTTCGGCCGCGGTCGCCCCGAGGAGTTCGGGCAATGGAGCGAGGTGCGGGGAGGACGATTCCGCGACCGGGTGGAGTTCGAGGCGGATTTCGGCGGCGGCACCGTGCTGCGCGTGATCATGGAGGCGCCGGGTGATTTCCGGATCTGGAGGGGATCTTCGCCAGACGCGCCGCCGGGGCGCCGGGAGAGTTTTTACCTGGAGCTGGGGGAAAAGGCGGAACGAGCCACGTTCACGACGACGCTGGCGCCGGCGGCACCACGATGAGCGGCGCCGAGTCCGCCGGTGAGCCGGCGCGCCTGAGGGTGGGTTGCCCGGTTTGGGCTCACGCCGCTTGGAAGGGCAGCTTTTTCACCAAGGACGCACGGCGGGAGGAATTCCTGCCGCAGTATGCCTCGGTGTTCGGCGCGGCGGAGGCCAACCCGACTTTTTACGGATTGCCCTCCAGGGAGACGGTGGCGCGTTGGTCGGCGGAGGCGCCGCCGGATTTCCGGTTCTGCTTCAAGTTTCCCCGGACGATCACCCATGACCGCCAGCTGCGCGACGCGGGGCGAGAGACGGATGAGTTTCTCGAGCGACTGGCTCCGTTGGGAGCACGGTTGGGTCCGTTTTTCCTTCAGCTGCACTCCAGCTTCGGCGCCGCGCGGCTGGAGGTGCTGGGTAGCTACCTGCGAAACCTACCCGTGACGTTCTCCTACGCGGTTGAGGTGCGGGCCCCGGAGTTTTTCGACGCCGGGCCGACCGAGCGGGCGCTGGATGGGCTGCTCGCGGATGTCGGGGTCGATCGCGTGAACTTCGACACGCGGGGACTCTTCGCCTCGGTGGCGGATGATGAGTTCACGTGCGACGCCAAGCGGAAGAAACCGCGGGTGCCCCTGAGAACGACAGTGACCGCCCGCCGGCCGTTCGTGCGTTTTGTCGGTGATCCCGAGGTCCCGCGTAACGCCGCGTTCCTGGATGCCTGGGCGGATGTGGTCGCCGGATGGCTGCAGCGCGGTCTCCAGCCTTACTTCTTCACCCATCATCCGGATGACACCCTGGCGCCCGCGCTGGCGCGGGATTTTCAGGGCCGGGTGCAGGTGAGATATCCCGCCGCGGGGAACCCGCCATCCTGGCCGGCTGAAATCGACGCCGCCCGCTCGACGCGGCAGTTAGAACTTTTGTAGGCGGCCGTTCCAGGCTGCCGGCCGCTCGGAAAGTTCAGACCGGAATGGCGCCGCCGTCGGGAGACGCAGCGGTTGGAAGATCCACCGTGAACGTGGCGCCGATTCCCGGCGAACTGTCGACCGAGACCGAGCCGTGGTGGAGATGCGCGATCTTCTGCACGATCGTGAGACCAAGCCCGAAGCCGCGGACCTCGCGCCCGTGCTGCTTGGTGGTGAAGTACGGATCGAAAATACGGTCGCGAACCTCGCGGCTGATGCCGGTGCCCTCGTCCGACACCTGCAGATGGACGCGTCCGCGGTGTCCGGGCATCGCCGCAAGGCGGACGGTCTTTCCAGCCGAGGAAGCGTCGAGGGCGTTGTGGACGAGGTTCACGAGCATTCGTTCCAACAGAACAAAGTCGCCGGATAGCGAGGTCCCGGGGGTCACGGAGGGCACGACCGACACGCCGATGCTTTCGGCGTGAGGCGCCGTGTTAACGCGGACCTTCGCGAAGAGATCGCGGAGGTCTACCGGCTCGCTCCTCGGACGCAGGTTTTCCCCGAAAAACAGGGCCTCGCGCACGTAGTCGGTGATGGTTTCAACCGCGCGGCGGGCGGAGGCGTGCACCTGCGCGGCCTCGGAGCGCGGTGGAAAGCCGCCCTCGGTGTGCACCAGGAAGGCGTTCACCGGTGTGATCAGGTTCTTCAGGTCGTGGGCGAGGGAGCGCGACATCATCCCCAGGTGCTCGATGCGGTTCTGCAGGGCGATCTGGTCGGTCAGCCGGCTCCGGCTGAGGATACTGTCGATCAGCTCGGCGACCCCCTGCAGGCGCTGGATTTCGGGGTACGTCACCGGCCAATCATCCGCGCGCGTCCCGAGCGTCACGAGCAGCGTCGGGTCGGGACTGCCCTTCGGGATAGCGACGGCGGCGCTGATGCGATGGGCCTCGAGAATCGCCGCCAGGTCGCCGTTCGCCGGCGAAGGGCGGCGCCGTTCAAGACTCTCCGGGGTGATCCACCCGAGGGAGATCAAGGCGCTGAAGCCGGCACGATCCCGCGCGATGCGGACTCTTCCCGCCGCGAAATGGCCGCCTTGCAGCGTGAGGATCGCGGCCTGCTCCGTACGAAAATGCCGCGCGAGGATGGATTCGCAGGCTAGGCGAAGACGGTCGGCGTCAGCGGGGCCCTGGGCGGCCGCGATGATCTCCCCGCGAAGGCCGGCGAGGGCCCGCTCATGGTCGAGGCCGAGCAGCGGACGCGTGCGATCGTCGAGCCAGATGGCGCCTAGTCCGCAGGCGACGGTGCTGGTGACCCAGGCGGCGGTTTCTGGCATCGTCGTTTGCAGCAGGCGGCTGAGGAACCAAGTGGACAAGACCAGGCCAGCGAGGACTCCGCCCCGATGAGCGACGTTCGCAAGAACCTGCCGGGCGTTGAAGATACGATGATGGGCAAGCGCCCATCCCATGAACAAGTACCCCGCCACAATCACCAGAATGCTGGACCGGTTGAAGGCACGGAGGCCGGTGAGGTTGCCGACTCCGTTTAGGATTGTTACTACGAATACCGTTATCCCGCATGTGAGCGCAAGGTACTGCAGTTCTAATTTTTTTATTCCGCCCAAGATTCTTATGCTCCTTATTACAATAAAAAGAAATACGAAATAAAATGCTGATAGAGACACATTATGAAATGTATAGAAAAGGCCACGCTCTATTCTTCCGTCGGTCGTAGCCTCGGCAAACGTTGGTGTTAGCGTGGTTGTCGCCAGAACAAGAGAAGTAGCGAGAGCAGGTCTACCCTTTAGTAGGGCATCCTTTATTCGGGCGTTGTTCGAAGTTACTGAATTATGTATGAGCCAGAGAGACCAAATTCCAAAAGATGATATGAGACCGTTAGATATTAGAGAAATCCTTATAACATAGGCAGGATTTTGGGGATTTATAATAGCTGATATATTGGCCACAAGGATCGATATGATCCAAAGTGAAAAAAGCGCGGAAAATATCGCAAAGGCCTGATAGGATGGACGTCGCGGATTTGTCGAAAGGATGATGAACCCTAATAGAAGACAAAGTATTGCGGTAAAAGAAATGATTTGTACCATGGTTGTGGGGTAGTTGCTTTAGAAAGTACTTGAAGCAGTTCTCTAAGTCATTCGCCTTGGGAAATCGATAAAGCTAATTTCGGGCTGAAAACGAATCGCTACTGTGTCAACTGAACCCTCCGCCACTGAAAGGAAGCCTGAGAAACCATCGGTGTTGGTGGTTGACGACGAGTACGGGCCGCGGGAGTCGATCGCATTTACCCTTGGCGGGGAATTTGCGGTTGGGACTGCGGATCGCGGGCGGCTGGCACTAGAGTTGATCCGAGAGAAGCAGTACGACTCGGTGGTATTGGATATTCGGATGCCCGAGATGGACGGCATCCGCACTTTGGGCGAATTGCGCAAGATCGACCCTCACGTTTCGGTGATCATGCTCACCGGTTACGGAACCCTGCAGACCGCGCAGCAGGCGATGGTCGGAGGTGCGAATCAGTATCTCCGTAAGCCGCCGGACGTAAAGGAGCTGCTGGAAGCGGTACGGCGTCAGGTAGCCGCAACGCGAGAGCGGCGCGCGCAGGTCGCGGCTGCCCGGCAGGCGGTATCCCTGGGAGAGAGTCTACGGCGGGAGATCCTCACCAAGGAACCGCAGATCTGGCAGGCGAAAGCCTCGGTGGAATTGGTGCACGATCTCAGTAACCCTCTCTCCGTGGTCGTCGGCTACTCTGCGCTCCTGGCCGATGAGGCCCGGCGACTCGCGCAAGCGGCTCCCGAGGAGGCGGGGCGTGTGCTGGAGTATTCCGAGGTGGTCGCGAAGGCGGCTCAATTCTGTCACCATCTCGCAGAGAACTGGCGCGGCGCCTCCAAGGAAGCGGCTTCCTTTGAACGTGTTGACCTTCCTTCGCTGGTGAAGGAAGTGCTGGCTACGGTTT
>CAXRGI010000019.1:0-7758 GCA_964229935.1 Opitutales bacterium | reverse complement strand
CAGGTGGCCGTGGCGGCCCTGCAAGCCCGGTTACGGCGTTGGGACGGAATTGCGAGGTCGGTAGAGAAATCGGAAGAAGCGAAGATGATTCAACAGACATGAATGAAGCCGAAACCAGAGCCGAGCACATTGATCCCGCGTTGAAAGCGGCCGGCTGGGGCGTCGTCGAGGGCAGCAAAATCCTACGCGAATATCCCATCACGCCGGGCCGCATCGAGGGCCACGGCAAACGCGGCAAGGCGCTCACCGCCGATTACGTGCTGGTCTATCGCAACCGCAAGCTGGCCGTGGACGAAGCCAAGGCGTGGGACAAACCGCTGACGGAAGGCGTGGGCCAGGCCAAGGATTACGCCGGGAAAATGGCCGTGCGCTTCGCCTACGCCACGAACGGCCAAGGCATCTACGCCATCGACATGGAGACGGGGAAGGAAGGCGAGATCGCCGCCTACCCCACGCCGGACGAACTCTGGGCCATGACCTTCGCCGAGGCGAACGCGTGGCGCGACCGCTTCGCCGCCGTGCCGTTCGAGGACAAGGGTGGCTCGCATCCCGGCCGCTACTACCAGGACGTGGCCGTCGAGCGCGTGATGCAGGCGATCGCTGAAAAGAAGCAGCGCATCCTGCTCACGCTAGCCACGGGAACGGGCAAGACCTTCATCGCCTTCCAGATCGCTTGGAAGCTCTTCCACAGCCGATGGAACCTCGGCCGCGAGCCGGCGCGGCGGCCGCGCATCCTTTTCCTGGCCGACCGCAACATCCTCGCGAACCAGGCGTACAACGCGTGTTCGGCCGTCCCCGAGGACGCCCTGGCGCGCATCAAGCCCGACGACATCCGGAAGAAGGGCCGCGTGCCGAAGACCGGCAGCCTCTTTTTCACGAGCTTCCAGACCTTCATGAGCGGGCCAGTGAAGGACGGAAAGCCCTCTCCCTACTTCGGCGAGTATCCGCCCGATTTCTTCGACTTCATCGTGATCGACGAGTGCCACCGCGGCGGGGCCAACGATGAGAGCAACTGGCGGGGCATTCTCGAGTACTTCGCGCCCGCGGTGCAGCTGGGCCTCACCGCGACGCCGAGGCGCCGGGACAACGCCGACACCTACGCCTACTTCGGTGAGCCGGTCTACGTGTACTCGCTCAAGGACGGCATCAACGACGGCTACCTCACGCCGTTCAAGGTGAAGCAGATTTCCACGACGTTGGACGAGTACGTTTACACGCCCGACGACCAGCTGATCGAGGGCGAGGTGGAGACCGGCAAGCGCTACACCGAGTCCGACTTCAACCGGAAGATCGAGATCAAGGAGCGCGAGGCGCACCGCGTGCGGCTGTTCCTCGGGCAAATCAACCAGCGGGAGAAGACCTTGGTGTTCTGCGCCACCCAGCTCCACGCGCTGGTGGTGCGCGACCTCATCAACCAATTCAAGACGGTCGTCACGGATCCTAACTACTGCCAGCGCGTCACGGCCGAGGATGGCGCGCTCGGTGAGGAGCACCTGCGTAATTTCCAGGACAACGAGAAGACCCTGCCGACGATCCTCACGACCTCGCAGAAGCTGTCCACGGGCGTCGACGCCCGGAACGTGCGGAACATCGTCCTGCTGCGGCCGGTGAACTCGATGATCGAGTTCAAGCAGATCATCGGCCGCGGCACGCGGCTCCACGACGGCAAGGACTACTTCACGATTTACGACTTCGTGAAGGCGCACCACCACTTCAGCGACCCCGAGTGGGACGGCGAGCCGCTGGCGCCGGAACCGACGCTCGACCGCGACGAACCGATGGTGAAGGACGATCCTCCCGAGGATGATCCGCCGCCAGTGGATCGCGTCGAGCGCCCGCGGAAAGCGCGGATCAAGCTCGCGGACGGCAAGGCGCGCACGATCCAGCACATGATGTGCACGACTTTCTGGCATCCCGACGGTACGCCGATGTCGGCGGCGCAGTTCATGGAGATGCTGTTCGGCTCATTGCCGGAATTTTTTCGCGATGAAGCGGAGCTGCGGCGCCTCTGGAGCGATCCCGTAACCCGCAAGGCGCTGCTATCGGGACTGGCTGAGAAAGGTTTCGGTCAGGAGCAACTCGCCGAGATGCAGCGGGTCATCGACGCGGAACGGAGCGACCTCTTCGACGTGCTGGCGCACATCGCCTACGCGATGCCTCCGCTCACGCGCGAGCAGCGGGTCGAGAAGGCCAAGGTGGTGATCCCGCTCGAGTTCAACTCCCGGCAGCAGGCGTTCCTGGACTTTGTGCTTTCCCACTACGCCGAGGTTGGCGTCGAGGAGCTGGCGCCCGAAAAGCTCAGCCCGTTGCTCCGGCTGAAGTACCACGACTCCATCGCCGACGCGGTGAAAGAGCTGGGCTCCCCTGAGGAGATCCAGCGGGCGTTCCACGGGTTTCAGAAGCACCTGTACGCAGGAGCGAGTTAGCCTCGAAGTCGTAGGGGACGTGGGACACTGCACGCACGGAGATCAAAGCTAAGGTCGGGGCCCGCTCTCGGGTTTATTTCCCGGCGCGTTTCTCGTCGGCGAAGACGACCTTACCTTCGGTATCGTGCAGCCGGAGGGTGAGCGTCGCGGTGCCGTCGCGCGGCGCCACTTCGCCGGAAAAGTAACCGCCGTGGCGGATGCGCAGGAACCGGTGCTCGGCGCGCGGCTTCTCCTCGCTCCAGCCGCCTGCATGACGGTCCGAGGCCGCACCCACGCTCCATTCCTCCACTTTCGTGGCCGGATCCCGCGAGACGTATTGCCAGTGTCGGTCGCCGGTAACCACGACCAGATTGGGATGGCGGGCCAGGAGGGAACGCACGCGGTCGCCCTCCAGCCGGTAGCCGGCGTTGGCGAGGTTGTCGTCCTTGGTCGCGCGATCGGGCCCCACGATCGGGGTCGCGGTGACGACCACGCGGAAGGTCGCGTCGGATTCCGCGAGGGTTTTTTCCAGCCAGGCGATCTGCGGCGCACCGAGCACGGTCGGCAGCGCGGTGCGGTCGGCCGCCCGCGTGCTCCGGTGCTCGCGCCCTTCGAGCAGCCAGAGCTCGAGGTGCCGGCCCCAGCGTACGCGGCGCTGGCCGGGCGAGGGCAGGGCGGTCTGCTCGCGGAAGATGCGAAGTCCGTCCTCGAAGGTGAGGTCGCCCGAGCGATCCCCGGGCCGCGAGTCGTCGGTCAGCGTATCGTGGTCATCGCGCATGAAGAAAGCGCCGGTCACGCGGTGGAAGTCGCGCAGGGTCGGTAGCGCGTACATCCGCGCCCAGTGGTAGCGGGCGAGTTCCTGGTTGAGCGCGTGCACCGGCCCGTGGTCGTAGTAGAGCACGTCGCCGGGGTTGATCATGAAGTCGGGCGCGCCGCGCTGCATGGCGGGATAGATCGCCAGGCCGTCGGGACGATCCTGGTCCTCATATTGTTGGCATGACATCACGGCGAAGCGCGCGGGTGCGTCGGACCGGACGGTCGGGGCGGTGACGAAGCCGCCGGAAAGGGAACTGGAGGCGGCGGCCGTTCCGGCGGGTCGCGCCTCCACGCTCACTTCGTGCCGGGTTGCGGGACGCAGCCCCTCCAGGCGCGTGACGAGCGTGAAATCGCGGCGGGCGTCGACGGCGGTCCAGGGAGTCTCCCGCCACGCGCTTTCCCCGGCGGCGCGGTAACGCACGCGGGTCTCGCCCGGGGCTCCCATCGCGGCGCCACGAATCGAGCTTCCATCGCTTCCCTCGGGGAAAACCACGCGGGGGCGCCCGCGCGGGTACATCGCGTTGTCCCGGAGCGCCCGTTCCTCGCCGGAGGCGGCGTCGATGATGGTGACCTTCGGCAGCGGCCGGTCGGCGCCGGCGGCCGCGGGATCGCGGGTGATGCGCGTCCAGATGAGCACCGTTTCGGCCGACGGTTCGATGATTTTGAATCCGGTCGCCTGGTGGACCGGCGCGGGTGCGGCGCCGAGTAAGGTCGGGAGTAAAAAAGCGAAGAGCGGCAGACGGGGTGGTTTCATGCGCACCGCTACGCTCCCGCCGGTGGCCGCGGCCCGGCGAGCCGTATTTTCCGTGTAACAGGTAGACGCGATCCCTCTGCTTCGGGGCGTTTACCGAACCATTTTGCCAGGGAGAACCGGATTCACGGAGGACGGAGCAAATGCGGAAATCAGGAGCCCCGGGGTCACGGCGGGGGTCGGCTTTGTCGGTGGCTCCTTCGAAGAGGCCATCGCTTTTTTGCCGCAGGAGCGCCCGCAGGTTATCACCAGTTCTCTTTGCTCCGTGCCTTGGTATCTCCGCGGTGGGAACGATGAAACGATCGGTCCCGGGTCTTGCGGCCCGGCGACCGGGTTGTTTTCTAAAGGCCTCCTTCGTCATGACTCTTTCGCTTTGGCGATCCGTACGCGCTGGCGGCATCGCGCCGCTGCCGGGGCTCGGTGTCCTCACCGTTCTGGCGAGCACTCTTTTGATCGCTCAGCCGCCGTCGACCCCTGCGATGGACGATCCCGCGCTGCTGGTGGAGCGCGCGGAGCAGTCCTATGAGGCCCAGCCGGGGGAGGTTGAGGTGGTCTTCACGTTTCGGCTGCGGAACGTCTCGCCGCAACCGGTCGTGATCATGGATGTGAAGACCTCGTGCGGGTGCACGGTGGCGCGCATGCCGTCCCGTCCGTGGATCGTTCCCCCGGGGAAGACCGACGAGTTGAAGCTGGCCTTCGATATGCGGGGGCGCACCGGGTTGCAGACCAAGACCGCCACGGTGGAGACGGAGCGTGGGCGGCGCATGCTCACCATGAACATCCGGATCCCCGCGGCACCCTCGATGGCCGCCGACCCCGGGGCTAGGGAACGCAATCAGGCCTTGGCTAAGGCGGACCGTCAGGCGGTCTTCCGCGGCGACTGCGCCAGCTGCCATGTGACGCCCACGATCGGGTTGAGCGGCGGGGAACTGTACAAGGCGGCGTGCGGGATCTGCCACGAGGCCGAGCACCGCGCGTCGTTTGTGCCCCTGCTCAAGGAGCTGCAACGCCCGGCGGACCGGGACTACTGGCGCACCATGGTGGTCGCGGGCAAACCCGGCACGCTGATGCCGGGGTTTTCCGCTGACCTGGGCGGGCCGCTCAACCGTCCGCAGATCGATTCGCTCTTGGAGGATCTTATCGCCACCTACGCGGTGCGGACTTGAGGGCGTCGCCGGGCGATCCGATCCTCCGCGCGATCGGGGCGACGCTCGGTCCCGGCGAAGCGGACTCAGAAGCTGCCGCTCACTCCGAATTTGATGACTGTCGTGTAGAGGTCGTTGCGTGTCGCGCGGTCGCGGATGTAGGTGTACTGGTGGTTGGTGCCGACGTTGAACACGTTGATCACGTCGGCGTAGACGCTGAACCGGCGGCTGAACGCGTAGGCGAGGTTCACGTCCGTGGGAGTGCTGCCCTTGTCGTACACCCGCCGCGAGGGGTCCGCGTTGTAGCTCTCAAGCCGGTCGGACATGTGGTTGACCTTCACCCGGATCGTCCAGCCATGCGCGATATAGGATACGCCCACGTTGCCCGTGCGCGGAGTGAAGAGCGGGATGGTGCCGCCGGTGCGGTTCGCGCCCGGCGTGCCGTAGTCGCCCTCGGTCTGCAGCCACGTCATGTTGGCGAACGCGCCAAAGCCGCGCCAAAAGCCCGGCAGGTGGCTGAACTGCTGGCTGTAGGCGAATTCGATTCCCCGGATCTTTGCCGACCCGCCGTTGCGATCGGTCGTCAGCAGGTAGCCGTCGTACTCCTGGCCGAAGATGTTGTTGGTGGAATCGACGCGGCCGACTCCAGCGCGGTAGATGAAGTCGCGGAGGCGTTTGTCGAAGGCGCCGATGGAAAGTAATCCCGCCGGTTCAAAGTACCACTCGAGCGAGGCGTCGAGGTTGCGTGAATGCTGGGGCTGCAGGTCCGGATTGTTGGAGGTGATGGTCTGGTTGTCGTTATTCACCGTCATGTCGGGCACGATTTGCCCGAAATTCGGGCGCCCGATGCCGGTGGAGTAGCTGAGGCGGCCGATGAGGTTGCGGGTCGCGCTGTATTTCAGGTGGAGGCTGGGGAAGTAGTTCCGGTAGTCGCCGCCGGCGCGCGTGCGGTTGCCGTACTCGGCGAGGCTGCGGCGGGCTTGCTCCTCATCCGTCACGGCGCCCACCCAAGCCGCCCTACGGGCACGCTCGGCGGCGGTGAGCTCCTGCTTGAAGCCCTGGCCGGAGAAACGCGTTTCCTCCATCCGGACGCCGGTCACCACACCCAGCCGACCCCAGCGGGTCTCTCCCTGCACGTAGGCGGCCGTGACTGTCTCCTCGGCCCGGGAATCGAGCCGGATGGAGTCCTGCACGCTCGTGGCGACGTTGCGCCGGAAAAGCTGCGGCTGGGTTCGCAGTGTCTCGCGCAGCTCCGGCAGCTTCAGGAACTGCAAGCCGCGCGGGTAGTTGAAGGCGACATGGCTATAGCCGGGGTCAAAGAACCGGCCGAGATCATCGTCGTTGGTCGCGCCGACGGGGCCGGCCACGCCGTTCGGGCCGACGTAGCTGAGCAATTCCCGGTTCTGGTCGCGCCGGCGCGACTGCTCGCGGAAACGAAGGCCGGTCTTCAGCGACACCGGCAACGTGGTGGCGAAGGCGCGCCGGTAGTTGACCTGGGCGCCGAGGATCTCGTCGCGGCTGAAGATCTCCGGCATATCGACCGAGGTCATCGTCGAGTTGCGCGGCTCATAGATGTCCGGACCGCTGATCTGGGTGACCGTGAAGTACCGGTGGGTGAGGGAGCGGTCGAAGCGGAAGCCCACGCCGGCAACGGCGCGCGCCGGGATGAAGCGGCGCTCCTCGCCCGAGGAGGGCGAGAAATTGGCGGTGAAATCGAGCTTCCCGCCGAGGAAACGGGAGCTCTCGCCGCCGAACGTGAAGTTGAGCGTCTCGACGTCCCGCTCGCGCCGGTTCTGGTTGAACGTGAAGGTCTGGTTGCGCGTCTCCGTGATCTTGCTGGAAGCCGACACGATGTTGGCGGCGGTGGCGGAGCTCACCGTCGGCTGCCGGCGGTTCAGCTGGTCGACGTAGTACGAGTAGGTGGTGTTGAAATAGACGCGGGTCGCGTCCCCCAGCCGGTAATCGACCCGCGCGCCCAGTCCCTGGCGTTTGTGCTTCAGCTGGTCCTGGCCCCAATTGGAAGCGGTGAAGAAGACAGGCCGGTCGGTGGCGGTGGTCTGCTCGTAGAGGAGGTTGCTGCGGTCGCGCGGCTTGTGGCTCTCGTTATAGCTCGCGGTGATGAGCACGCCCACGCGGTCGCGGATGATGTCGGAGTAGCTCAGACTGAAGAGCGGCCGGAATGTCTTCTGGTCCATGTTGTAGGAATGGCCGGCGTTGTAGGTCGCCCGGCGGCCCTTGCGGTCGAGGGCGCTCTTGGTGCGGAGGTTGACGCCGCCCCCGATCGAGTCGGCGTCCATGTCGGGCGTGGCGGCCTTGGTGACCTCGATCGTCTCGATGAAGTCGGCCGGCACCTTGTCGATCTCGAAGCCGCGATTGAGGCTGCGGGTGGTGCCGTTGGCGCCGCGCGTGCCGTCGATGCTCACGGCGTTCAGGTTTGAATCCACTCCGCGGATGCGGATGAGGTAGATTTCACCCTCCGACTCCTCCTTGCTGATGCCGGGCATGCGTTGAAGGAAGTTGCCGAGGTTGAGGTCGGCCACGTTGCCGAACGCGTCCGAGGAGATCACATCCTTCACGTTGCCGGCGTTGCGCCGCTCGGTGATGGCGAGGGCGTTGCCCTCCCGCTCGCCCTCGACGACGA
>CAXRGI010000018.1:0-12239 GCA_964229935.1 Opitutales bacterium | reverse complement strand
TTCTCGCGCACACTCTTCGAAGTGATGATCAGCGGCGAGCCATCCTTGGTCCAGATCTCCTCGTAAGCGTGGGCTGAGCGCTTCGGCCGCGTGCGCAAAATGATACCCTCTAGCAGCAGCCAGCGAAGTGGCGCCGGCAGGTCGATCACCCGCTCGTCGCCGAGGAACTCTCGCAAATAGCGGCGCACGTCGGGCACCGAAGTGGAGTCGGGCGAACCGAGGTTCACCAGCAGGATGGCTCGCTTGGACATGGGAGCGGCAAATCCCGTCCATCTTCCACGCCAAGTCAAACGGCGGGTCGGCGCCCGTCACGGCGCGGTTCCCTTGCGGAGAATTGCCTTTTGTCCGAGCGGGCCGCCGTGCACGGTTTTTCTTTCACGCCATGTCCTCCTCTCGTCCGCCCGTCCTCCTTGTTATCCGCGATGGCTGGGGTCAGAACCCCGACCGTTCCCTCGACGCCACCAACGCCGTGGCGCAGGCGCGCAAGCCGTGCGACGACGCGCTCCGCGCCCGCAGCCCGCGCACCTTGGTCCGCGCCTCGGGTCTGGATGTCGGCCTGCCCGATGGCGTGATGGGCAACAGCGAGGTCGGGCACGAGAACATCGGCGCCGGCCGCGTGGTCGACCAGGAGTTGGTGCGCCTCAACAAGCTTTTCTCCGAGGGCCGGCTCGCGACCAACGCGGTCTGGCGCGCTGTGGTGGAACGCGCGCGCCGTCCGGGTGCAAAGCTGCACCTGTTCGGCATCGTGAGCGACGCCGGCGTGCACGGGATGCTCGAGCATCTTTACGGCATCCTGCGCCAGGCCAAGGCCGACGGCCTGCGGGAGGTATATCTGCATGCGTTCACCGACGGGCGCGACACGCCGCCGTCCTCGGGGCTCGGTTATGTGCGCCAGGTCGAGGAGCAGATGCGGGCCATCGGCGTCGGACGGATCGCGAGCGTGTGCGGACGTTTCTGGGCGATGGACCGCGACAACCGCTGGGAACGGGTGCAGAAAGCCTACGACATGCTGACCGGCCGCGCGGCGGTCGCCACCGCGGCGAGCGCCGAGGCCGCGGTGCAGTCGTACTATGACCGCCCGCTCAGCCCCACGCAGATCGGCGATGAATTCGTGCCGGCCACGTGGATCCTGGGCGCCGGCGGAAAGCCCGTCGCGACGGTCGCCGACGGCGACGCAGTTCTGTTCTACAATTACCGCGGAGACCGTCCGCGCGAGATCACGCGGGCCTTTGTGCAGGACGATTTCGCGGGCTTCGATCGCGGACGGAAGCTGGACCTCTATTACGCCACGATGACCGAGTATGAGGCGGGTTTGCCCGTGCAGGTCGTTTCGCCGAAACCCGAAAAGTTGAAAAACATCCTCGGCGAAGTGGTGAGCAAAGCGGGCATCGCGCAGTTCCGCTGCGCCGAGACCGAGAAGAACCCGCACGTGACCTTCTTCTTCAATAATTACCGCAAGGACCCGTTTCCCGGCGAAGACCGCGCGTGTCCGCCGAGCCCGAAGGTGGCGACTTACGACCTGCAGCCGGAAATGTCGGCCGCCGAAGTGACGCGCGCCGCGAAGGAGGCGATCCTGTGCGGCAAGTACGGGCTCGTCGTCGTGAATTACGCCAACCCTGACATGGTCGGGCACACCGGTTCGCTGCCCGCGACGATCCGTGCCGTCGAGGCGACGGATGGCGGGGTGGGGGAGCTCCTCGCGGCGCTGGCATCGCGCGGCGGTCGCGCCGTGGTGTGCGCCGACCACGGCAACGCGGAGCAGATGTGGGATCCGACGGTCAACGGCCCGCACACCGCGCACACGCTTAACCTCGTCGAGGTTTTCGTCGTCGGCGAAGGCTTCGTTGCGGGTAAAACCCGGATGCGCGAAGGCGGCCGTCTGGCCGACATCGCCCCCACGGTGCTCCACCTGATGGGCCTGCCGAAGCCCGCGGAGATGACCGGCGAAAGCCTGGTCGCGGGGTGACGCGGCGCGCCGGCCTCTAATCCTTCGCGGTAACCCCGGGTAGCGGCACCTCGAACCAGAACTTCGTTTCGCGACCCGGGGTGCTTTCCACTCCGATGCGGCCCCGCATCAGATCGATGATGAGCTTGCAGATCGCGAGGCCCAGTCCCGTGCCGCCGAAGCGTCGGGACGTGCTGGAGTCGATCTGACTGAAGCGTTTGAACAGCCGGTCCATCCGTTCCGCGGGTATGCCGATGCCCGTGTCGCAGACTTCGAAACGGATGGCCTCTGCGGCGCGGGAAATCCTCAGGATGACGGATCCTTGATCGGTGAACTTCACCGCGTTGCTCAGCAGATTCAGCAGCACCTGACGAAGCCGGTGGGCATCGCCCCGCACTAGGCCCGGCAGGTCGGCAGACAGCTCCACCCGCAGGTCGAGTCCTTTTTCCTTGGCGGCGGGGGCGATGATCAGGGCGGATCCGTGCGCGAGTTCGGCGAGCGCGAAAGGTGCGGGATTGAGGGACATGCGACCGGCCTCTGCCTGCGAAACGTCGAGCAGATCATTCAGCACGAGCATCAGGGCCCTCCCCGAGTCGTGCACCACCTGGAGCATCTCCTCCTGCTTAGAGGTCGGGTGGGTGTCCCGCAGCATTTCGGTGTAGCCGATGATGCCGTTGAGCGGGGTCCGGAACTCATGGCTCATGTTGGCCAGAAAGGCCGTCTTGGCCTCCGTCGCCTCCTCCGCGATCCGGCGGGCCGCCTCGAGCTTCTCGTTGCTCGCGAGCAGCTCCCGGGTCCGCGCGGCGACGGTTTCCTCCAGTTCCCGTTGGCGCCGGCGCAGCCACGCGGTGCGGCCTTGCATCAGGGCGACGATCAGCAGGATCCCGGCGAGTACCGCCGCGCCGCGGGCGGTTTTGGTCTCGTGCCAGAAGGGGGGAACGGTGAGCGGGTGTTCCAAACCCGCCAGACGCACACCCGATGCCGTGGCATGGGCGCGGATCTGCAGTCGGTAGCGACCGGGGGGCAGGTTCTTGTAAACCACTGCGGGTTGGTCGCCGGGAAGTTTGGTCCATTCCGTCTCAAGTCCCTCCAGCCGCGCCTCGTAGGAAAGGTCGCTGCGCGCGCGGTAATCCAGGAGGGAGATTTCGGCCTCCAGCGTCCGATCGCCGATGGGAAGGTCAATCGGCTGGGAGGGCGTTGGCAGTACCGAGGCGGGCTTTCGTCTCCCGCCAATGACCAGGCCGGTTATCGCGAGGCGGGCGGAGGACCGCGCGGGAGACAAGTCGCTCGGCAGAACCACCGATAGCCCCCCGGGGCCGCCGAAAAGCAGCTCTCCCGAAGGTCCCCGGGCGGCGGAGCGGATGAAGTAGCTCGTCACGGTTTGGCCCTCCCGCTCGCCGACGGCGCGCGCCTGCAGGCTGCGCGCCTCAACCCGGGCCAGGGTCGTGGGGGTCGAGATCCAGGGATTACCCTCGGAGTCTAGGGCCGTTCCTTCGACTTTCAGGTTGGGGAGTCCGAGCGATAATCCGATTGAGGTGAACTCGGGCGTGCCCGCGAAGGCGGCGGCCGGTGCCACCGCGATCCCGCCTCCCGACATGCTGACCCAGACCGTACCGCGGGCATCCAGCGCAAGGTGGGTGATGTATCCGTGCGGCAATGATTGGGTCCCTCTCCGGTCCGGCAGTAGATTGCGATATCCCGGGGAGCCCGGGTCGGAAATGCTGATGCCGCCCGCAGTGCCCACCAGCAGGCGGCCGTCGGGGAGGCGCAGGGCGGCGCGCACGTGATCGTCGGCGAGGGCGCCGGGCATCCTCGAATTGGCCCGGCTGGCCGACCATGCTCCCGTGGCCGGGGTGTAGCGGTAGAGGCCGCTGTAGGTGCCGACGAGATAGTCCGCGCCATCCTGCCCGATGAAGAGCACGATCCGGTCATCAACGCAGGGAATCGCTGACGGCGTGATTTTCAGGGTGCTCAGGTCTACTCGGCACACTCCCAGTGATCCCACGAGCAATGAGCCATCCCAGCCGAGCGCCAGCGCCTGCACATCGCGGTCGGCGTGCGGTGCCGGCAGGCGCAGGCGGGAGACCTGACCCGAACGCAGGTCGAAGACGTCCAGCCTGCCTGAAGCCAGGCCGGTCCAGACCCGCCCCTGCGGATCGGAGAGGATCGAGTAGACATTGCTGTCCGAGAGCGCCCGTGGGTTGTTGGGCGATGCGAACACGCTGCGGACGGTGCGTGGCCCCAGGTCGTGGCGTTCGAGGCCCCGGTGGGTGCCGACCCAGACGTTTCCGTGCGGATCGCCCAACATCGCCCGGATGGAATCCCCGTTCAGGGTTGCGGGCACGGCCGGATCATGGGCCAACCGCTCGACCCGTCCGCGTTCCGAATCGTAGCTGATGATGCCGGCCCCGTCGGTGCCAAACCAGATGCGCCCCGTTGTGATCTGGAGAATGCAGCGGACTGTGCGCCAAAGCCCCATCCCGGGGATCTCGGCCAGAGCTGCGGGGCGGGTCACCACCCCATCGGGCGTGGCGTAAGCCACGCCGGAGGCCGCCGTCCCGAACCAGATTCGGCCTTGGTCATCCTCCATCAAGGACCAGCATTCTCCGGCGAGGATCCGCTTGCCGGCCTCCTCATTCGACGTGGCGCGCTCGAAGGTGTTTCGGCCCGCCCGGCGCACCGCCAGTCCGACGCTTCCTCCCACCCACAGATTGCCCCGGGTGTCTTCCAGGACCGCAAACAGCCGGACCGGCGCGGTCTCCTCGCGGTCGAGCGAAAGGGGTACCGGGCTGATAGTATCCTGATGCGGGTCCCAGCGGTCCAGGCCGCCCTCGGTTGCGATCCAAGCGCCGCCATCGCGGGCCGCGGCCAAGGCGAATATTTTCGCGTGGGAGGTTCCGCCCGGACCGACGCGGTAGGTTCGGAAGGTTTCCCGTTCCGCGTCGTAGCGAACCAAACCTCCGGAGTTTGTGCCGAGCAGCATTCCACCGCCGGGCAAAGGCAGGATGGCGCGAATGTAGCTGTCGCCGATGCCGGTCGGGATGGCCATTTGGTTTTCTGTCCGGCGCAAGCGATGGCCATCCCATCGCGCTACTCCGCCGAAAGTGCCGATCCAGAGAATACCCAAAGAGTCTTTGGCCAAGGCGCTGATCGTCTCGTGGGGCAGGCCGTTCCTCGTGGTCAGTTCGTGAAAGACGGGTGTGGCGAACTGGTCCCAATTGTCCCGGATTCCGCCCCGCTCGGCGCCCTCGATCGTCGCGGCCGGACTCAACGCGAGAAACAGCAGGAGTTTGAGCGATGCAGCCCTAGCGGCGCAACCTCCGTCCCGCTGCTGCCGCGAATTCGGGGATTTGGCCATGGGTTGAACGGGAGAGGGGAGGCTCTGCCCGAGACAGGATGATGCCCGTCAGGGCGCAAGCTCTGTCTGCCTTCGCGGGACCTCCTCCCCAATGGCTGGCTTCGTGCGGTTCCCGCTCACAGCATTCGTTTGGCAGTAAAAGACGTCGACCAGACATTCCCTCGCGCTCCCACCCCTTATGTCTCTCTTTCCTGGTCTCATACGCTCCCGCGGTCAGCGGATTATTCTAGCGTTGGTCATCGCCGCGGTTTTTCCCGCCTTGGGTTTCCTAGTGATTCCCCTCGTGGTCAGATCGCAGCTCGAGGGCCGGGCGAGCCGCGAGCTCGGCCGAAAAATCTCCGTGGAGAAGGTCCGCGTTAATCCCTATGCGCTAACCCTCACCGCCGAGGGGCTGTCGATCGCCGAGGCCGACGGCCGCACGCCGTGGCTCGGCTGGAGGCGTCTGCACGTTGATTTTGATCTGCTTTCCTCGCTGCGCGGCGAGTGGGTGTTGAGCGAGGTCCGGCTCGACGGGTTTCAGACGCGGGTCGCCATCAACCGCGACCGGACCTTCAACTTTTCCGATCTGCTCGCGAAGTTCGCGCCCGCCGCCGCGCCGGCGCCGAAGGTTTCCGCCCCCGCGGAGGCTAAGCCCGCCGAGCCGGGTCGGCCGCTCCGCATCGTCCGTATCGCGGTTGCGGAATCAAAAATGGAGTTCCGCGACGAATCCCTGGCGGCTCCGTTCGCCACCACGGTTTCGGGCATCACGCTCTCCGTGGCGGAGTTCCGCTCCGCGGGTCGGTTGCCGACGACTTTCGAGTTCGCGGCCGTCACGGAGGCGGGCGAATCGTTCCGGAGCAAAGGGTCCTTCGTGCCCGAGGGCCTGCGTGTTTCCGGCGAGGCCGGGGTCGAGGGCTTGGTGCTGCCGAAATACGCCCCCTATTATCAACCGCACCTCAGAGGACAATTGGCCGCGGGCAAAGTTGGCGCGCGCGTGCGTTTCGAGGCTGGGTTGGGCGGGGAAAAGACCAAGGCCGCGGTGTCCGAGGGAAGCCTGCGGTTGGAAGGTCTGCGCTTGCTGGAGGCAAACCGGAGCGAGCCCACGATAGAGCTGGGACGGCTCGAAGTGGCCGGCGTGGCCGCCGAGGTTTTTCCGCTGAAGGCGCGCGTCGGCTCCGTCACGCTGGAGAAAGGCCGGATTCAGGTCCGGCGCGAAAAGGATGGCGGCATCAACCTGCTCTCGTTTGTGCCGCCGCCTCCTTCGACGCCGGCCTCGGCGGCCGCTTCCGGGGCCGCTCCCGCCGCCCCGTCGGATGTCTCGGTGGGTGAAGTGGCGCTCAAGGATTTCACGGTTGAGTTCAGCGACCTGGCCGCTCCGCGACCGGTCAACCTCACGTTCGCGAACCTCGCCGTGTCGTTGCGCGACTTCTCGCTGGCCCGTCCGGTGCCGATGCCGCTGCAGCTCGGGTTCTCGTGGCCGAACCACGGCAGGTTCAGCCTCGAGGGGCAGGTGGGCCTCGAGCCGGTTTCCGCGAAGTTGAAGATCGCGACCGACGCGATCGATTTGCTGCCGCTCAGTCCCTATTTGGAACAGGTGGTGCGGGCGCGACTCACGCAGGGCAGGCTCACCACCTCGCTCGAAATCGCGGCGGCCCTCCCCGCATCCGGGCCGTTGCCCGCCACGGTCGCGGGCGACGTCACGATCGCTGATCTAGGCGTGGTGGACGCCGCGCGGAACGACGACCTGCTGGCGTGGAAATCGGTTGCCATCCGTGGACTGCGTGCCGCGACGGGCGCGAAGACCACGGCTTCCATCGGAGAACTCGCGTTGGTCGAGCCTTCCGTGCGGATCATCGTGCACGAGGACCGCGGTCTGAATCTCGCGTCCGTGGTTCCCCCGGCAGCCCCCGCGCCCGCTCAGCCGGCATCCGCCGTTGCTTCGTCTCCGGCGGCTCCCGCGGCATCGGAGATCGAGATTGGTCGCATCTCGCTCGATCAGGCCGCGTTTCATTTCAACGACCGCTCGATCCAGCCGCACGTGCAACTCGGCGTGCGCGCGATCACCGGCGCGGTCACGGGCCTTTCCTCGACCAAGCCGGGCAAGGGCGAGATCGACCTGAAGGCGGCGGTCGACGGCACGGGGCCGGTCGCAATCAGCGGTCGCCTAGATCCGCTCGGGCCGAGCAAGTCGGTCGACCTCAAGCTCGACCTGCGCAACGTGGAGCTGCTTCCGCTGAGTCCGTACAGCGGCAAGTTCGCCGGCTACGAGATCGCCCGCGGTAAACTGGGCTTCGAGGCCGCGATCCAGCTGGCCGACCGGAAGGTCGCGGCGTCGCCCAAGCTGATATTAAATCAGTTCACGTTCGGCCAGGTGGTGCAAAGCCCCGAGGCGACGAAGCTGCCGGTCCGGCTGGGTGTCGCGCTGCTGAAGGACATTGATGGTCGGATTGTCATCGATCTCCCGGTGGCGGGTAGTCTCGATGATCCCGAGTTCCGGATCGGCCAGGTCGTGCTTCGGGTGATCGTCAATCTGCTCACGAAGGCCGCGGTGTCACCGTTCTCGCTCCTGGGCTCGATGTTCGGCGGCGGCGAGGAGCTCGCGTTCCAGGAGTTCGCGCCGGGATCTTCGGATCTGCAGCCGGCGGAGCTCAAGAAACTCGCGACCCTGCGGGAAGCCCTCACCAAGCGTCCCGGTCTCGGAGTGGAGCTCGAGGGTGGGTTCGATGCCGCGGCCGACACCTACGCGTTGAAGCGGGTGCTGCTCGCCGACCAGGTCCGGCGCGCCATCTGGCAGCGGCGGCGCGAGACGGATCCGGCCACGCCCCCGCCCGACCGACTCGTCGTCAGCCCGGAGGATAACGCCGCCCTGATCCGGGAGAAATTCAATACCGCGTTCCCGCCCGGCACGAAGTTCGGCACGCCCTTGCCGCCCCCGCCCGCGATCGTGCCCCCGCCGCCGCCTCCGCAGGGTATTATCCAGCGGGCGACCTCTCTTTTGACCGGTCGTGAGGTCCGCGAGCGCCGGGCCGCGGAACAGGAGAACCAGCGACGCGCGGCGGCTCATCAAGCGGCAGTGGCGGCCGCCACGGCGACCGGTCTTCCGCTGGCCGAGATGGAGGGGCGGCTCGCGGAGGCGGTTATCGTCGGCGAGAACGATCTGCGCGCCCTGGCGGACGCGCGGGCCCGGCGCGTCCGCGACCATCTCATCGCGGAGGGAATCAGCGCGGAGCGTCTTTTTCTCGCGCAGTCCGGAAACAAGGAAAAGCCGCCGTCGGGTCCGCGCGTGCAGCTGAACCTGCAGTGAACCGCCTCCGCCGGTCGCAGGGTGTTTCCCTGCCGCGGTGCCGTCGCTCCGCGCGGCCCGGCGCGAAACCGTCTTAGGGGATCGGCCGTGGAACGGCGGGATCAGGTCGCGGGCGGCAGAGGTTTCGTGAGGAGCGGCGAGCTCAGGCCGGGCAGTCGTTCGGAGAACTCCTCGCGTTCCCCGGCCTGGCGCAGCGCGCGCTGCACCATGCCGAGGCGGGCGTCGAGGTTGTCGACCATCGAGACGAACACGGCCTCCGGCGTGGCGGCGTAGACGGCCGCGCCCCACTCGGGTTCGCCCTGGTGGGAGAGGATGATGTGCTCGAGGCGTTCGAGGCGCTCCGCGTCGAGGCGCGCCTTCATGCCGTGCTTTCGCGTCAATTGGTATCCGAGGACCACGTGCCCCTGGAGGATACCCTTGCGGCTCCGCCGCGTGGCGAGCGTGCCCTCGTACTCGATGCACTTGCCCGTGTCGTGCAGCAGGATGCCGGCGAGCGCGAGGTCGGCGTCGACTTGGGGATAGTGCGGAAGGAGCGCGCGGGCGGCGCGGGCCATGTGCAGCGTGTGCTCAAGCAGGCCGTGGCGGTAGGCGTGGTGCATCGCCACCGCCGCGGGCACCCAGCGGAAAACGGAACCGACTTCCTCGAAGACGCCGCGCACGGTGAGGCGCAGTTCGTCGTGGCGGATGGCGTCGATGCAGTCGTTGAACTCCTTCCACATCGCTTCCGCGTCCTCAGGAGCCGTCTCCACCAGCGACTCCAGCACCCCGGGTGCCGCTAGCGCTTCGTCGTCGAGAGGGGTCGCGCGTTGGAGGCGCGGAGAGAAACGCCCTTGGTAGAACTCCACCTTGCCCTCGATCCGGACGACCGCGCCCTCGCCGGCGGCGCGCAGAATCTCCGAAACGGGGCTGTCGCCGAACACCGTGCAGCTGAACACTCCGCCGCGGTCCCCGAGGTCGACGCTGTGGTAGGTGTTGCCGTTGCTGGCCGTCTTCGCCTGTAACTTGCGGACCACAAGTACGGCGAGGAAAGCGCGACCGTTGTCGGCGGTCTCGAGGGCCTTCAGATCGCGGACGGTAAGAACGGGGATTTCCTCGGGCATGGCGGGTCAGGTCGCGGCGGGTTCAGCGTGCGCCTTCACGAGTTTGGTGAAGTCACGAAAGAAAGGGTGCCGGGCGGAGCCCAGCAGGGAGTAGAACACGGTCTCCGAGGGAATCACGTGCACGCCCGCGGAACGTAACGCTTCCAGGCAAGCCTCCGCATCTTCGGTGCGCCGGGCGCCAATCGCGTCGCTCAGCAAGGTGACCTCGATTCCGGCGCGACGCGCGTCGAGCGCGGTCTGATGGATGCAGATCGGAGTTTCAATTCCGCACAACAGCAGGTGGCCGATGCGTCGCTCCTCGAGCAGCGCGCCGCGGATGATTTCGTCGGCGAGGGCCGAGAATGTCTCCTTGGCGAAAACCGGCGCGCCCGGCGCGAGGGCGAGGAGCGAAGGCGCGGTCGGGCCCAGTTTGGCCGGCACTTGTTCGGTGAAGGCGACGGGCAAGCCGAGCCCCTGCGCCGCCGCGACCGCGAACGCCGCGCGCCGAAACGTCCGCTCCCCGCCGGGGATGGCGGCAAGGAACGCCGGTTGGAGGTCGACGGCGAGCAGGAGGGTGGTGGCGGTGGCTTCGGACAACGCGGTGGCTTTTCGGGCGACAGTGGGTGGGGGCGCGGGAGCGGGGAAGTGTTTTTTCGCCCCGGAGAAGCGCTGCTTTGAAAGTGCTGGCATCCGCCTTCGCCGCCGGTAACGACATCCGCATGGATTTGCAGCTGCAGCCCCTCGCGACCCAGTGCGCCGTGTCCGGCGAGCCCTTCACCCCGGGAGCGCGCGTCGCCAGCCACCTGGTGCGGATGGGGGCGGCCCTTGAGATCGTGCGCTTTGATGTGCTGGAGACGCATATCGGTGATTTCCGGCCCGAGGGCTTCGTCGCCTGTCGCTGGGTTCAGCCCTTCAAGCCGCGGCGAGCCGGTGAAAACCCCGACCGCGCCCTCAAGCTCACCGCGGAGAATCTCTTCGTGACCCTCGCGGATCCGACCACGGAGCCGACGCCGGAGAACACCCGCCTGTTGCAGTTCCTCGCCCTGATGCTGGAGCGGAAGAAGATTCTCCGGCCGCGCGGTCCGAGCGCCGACGGCCTGCGGCAGCGCTATGAGCACGCGAAGTCGAAGGTGATCTTCGAGGTGCCGGCGGGCGAATTGACCGCCGAGTTCTTTGTGGCGGTGCAGGAACAACTCACCGTGCTCGTCGGTGCGCCCAAGTCCGCTGCGCCCGCTCCGGCTCCCACGGCTTCTCCGGGCGGTACCGCCGCTCCGGAAGCGGAACCGGCGGCGCCGGCTTCCGCCTGAGTTTCAGGTCCGCACCGGCAAGCCGCGGGCCGCGAGGTGGGATTTCACCTGCGGGATGGTTAGGGTGCCGAAATGGAAGAGACTCGCGGCGAGAGCCGCACTGGCGTGGCCACGCTCCAGGACTTCGGCGAAATGTTCCGGTGTGCCCGCTCCGCCGCTTGCGATCACGGGAACTCCGACGGCGTCGCTCACCGCGCGGGTGAGTTCGCAATCGTAGCCCGCCTGCGTGCCGTCGGCATCCATGCTGGTGAGCAGGATTTCGCCGGCGCCAAGCGCCGCGGCTTCCGCGGCCCAACGCACCGCGTCAAGCGCGGTGGGATTCCGGCCGCCATGCGTGAAAACCCGCCAGCCGCCGCCCGGCTCGCGTTTGGCGTCGATCGCGACGACGATGCACTGCGCGCCGAAGCGATCCGAGGCGGCGCGTACCAGCGACGGTGCCTTGATCGCCGCGGTGTTAAGCGAGACCTTGTCGGCGCCGCTGCGGAGCATGGCCTCGATGTCGGACACGGAGCGGAGACCGCCGCCGACGGTGAGCGGCATGAAGCACTGCTCCGCGGTGGCCGCGACCACGTCGCGCATGATGCCGCGGTTGTCGGAAGACGCCGTGATATCGAGGAACACCAGCTCATCGGCGCCCTGGGCGTCGTAAGCGCGGGCGCATTGCACCGGGTCGCCGGCGTCACGGAGCTCCTGAAACTTCACGCCCTTGACGACACGGCCCGCGTTGACGTCCAGGCAGGGTATGATCCGGCGCGAGAGCATGAGGAGCGGGCGGCCGGTCGCGCGGAGGGGACCGGCCGGCCGTGGGACGTCACCCGATGCGGGCGACGTCGGGCTCGAAGTTCACGGCGAGACGGTAGACCTGGCCCGGGCGCATGATGAGCGGGTGCTCGCGGGCGAGGGTCTGGACGTAGTGGATCTTGCCGTAGTTGGTACGGTAAGTCGGGTCGGCACTGACGACCTCGGTCTCTCGCCAATTGGCCTGGAAGTCATCCTTAGCCACGCTGCAGCGGAGGCCCTGTGCGCCGAGGGTCGGGGCGCCGGTGGCGTTGTACTTCGAGTGCGGCGCGGCGATGACGAGACAGTACCGGAACTTGTCGAGGGTGACCTGCTGTTTGACGGTGTAGGCGAATTCGCAGCCGATCTTGGCGCCGGAGAATGTCCACTGCACCTTCACGCTGCCGAGTCCCTTGGCGAACTCCTCCTTGGTGGTGATGAGCTCGGGCTGGTCGTAGCGGAAATAGAAGCTGTTGCGGAGGCCGAGGCC
>CAXRGI010000017.1:0-7366 GCA_964229935.1 Opitutales bacterium | reverse complement strand
CTGGGCAACGGCAGCAAGGACGCTGGCTTCCTCCAGACCGTGGACGGCATGCGCTCAATCATGGCCCAGGGCCCCGGGGCCGGCGTGGTGCTCGTCGAGGCCTACGACACCGGCACCCCCTCCGCGGCCCGGCTCGTCAATGTCTCCGCGCGCAATCGTGTCGGCACGGGCGATGACATCCTCATCGCGGGCTTCAACATCTCGGGCACCGGCGGACCCAAGCCGCTGCTCATCCGCGCGGTCGGACCCGGGCTGGCGGCGCTCGGGGTGCCGGGCACGCTCGCCGACCCGAAGCTCGAAATCTTCGACGGCAACGGGGCCAAGGTGGTGGAGAACGACTCGTGGAACGCCTCCCTGGCGGCGGTGTTCAGCAGCGTGGGAGCCTTCGCGCTGCCCGCGGGCAGCCGCGACGCCGCGCTGGTCGTATCCCTGCCCCCGGGCAGCTACACCGCGCAGGTGAGCGGAGTCGGCGGTCTCACCGGCGACGCGATCATCGAGGTTTACGAGCTACCCTGAGCCGGGGTCCAGCGGGACGAAACAAAGGGGTTGGCGGAAGTCCGCCGATCGGCACGCTGCGCGACCATGCGCACCCGCCGCGTTTCACTCCTCCTTCTCAATTTTCTCACGGTTATTTCCGGGCGCGTCGCCGCTAGCACACCGGCGATCACCTCCCAGCCGCCCGCGCAGTCGCTCAACGCCGGCGGACCGGCCGTGACGATCGACCTGCGGAACCACTTCAACCTGCCCGGCGTGAGCGGACCGCTGGTGCAATTCGACACGTCCCTCGGACGCTTCAACGTAGAGCTGCGCCCCGACGCCGCGCCGAAGCACGTCGCCAACTTCCTCGCCTACGTCGCCGCGCGTTCCTACGCCGGAACCTTCTTCCACCGCTCGGCGGCGCTCGACGGCACCGCGGTCTCCATCGTCCAGGGCGGCGGCTACTTGTTGGGAGCCTCCGGCACTTCGACCGTCGCCAAGCAGTCACCGGTGGTCCTGGAATATAATCTGCCCAACGCCCGTGGCACCCTCGCCGCGGCCCGCACCTCGGACATCAACAGCGCCACCAGCGAGTGGTACTTCAACGTCCGCGATAACTCGACGGTCCTGGGGCCCACCAACGGCGGAGGTTACACGGTTTTCGGTCGGGTGATCGGGAATGGCATGGCGGTCGTCGACGCGATCGCCGCCCTGCCGCGCGTGAACGCCGGTTCTCCATTCAACGAGCTCCCGGTCCGCAACTTCACCTCCGGAGATGTCGGCGCGGCCAATCTCATTCTGGTAAACTCCGTCTCGGCGGCGGCGATCTACCCCGGGGACGGCCCGCTCGCGGCGCTTTCGTTCGGCGCGACGTCCTCCAATGCGGAGGTGATCTCGGCCACGGTGAACGGCTCCACCCTTGTGCTCTCGCCGGTCGGCGGTGGCGTCGCGACCGTGAACGTGACCGCCACTGACACCAACGGAGCGACCGTCGCGGCATCCGTATCCGTTTCGGTCGCCGGCACCAACGCCGCCCGCGCACCGGCGATAACCAGCCAGCCGCAGCCGACAGTCAGACTCGCGGCAGGCACGACGCCGACCGTCGCCCTGGCGGTCGCCGCGACGGGCAGCCCGGCTCCCAGCTACCAATGGCGCCGCAACGGGGTTCCGCTGCCCGGTGAAAACGCCCCGACTCTGGTTTTGAACCGCGCCACCGAGGCGCAGGCCGGCGCTTACAGCTGCGTCGTCACGAACTCGAACGGAAGCGTATCCAGCGACACCTCCACGGTCTCATTCATCGCCGCGACCGCCGCTGAGACGGGGCGGCTCATCAACCTGTCGATCCTGTCGATTTTCGCCCCGGGCGAGCAGATGACGATGGGGACGGTGCTCGGCGGTGCTGGCACCGGCGGCACGAAGGCTTTGCTCGCGCGGGTCGCGGGCCCGTCGCTGGCACAGCTCGGGGTGACGCAGTTCATGCCCGATCCGCAGATGGCCCTGGTGCGCGCCGGCGGACCGGTGGTGGCGAGCAACGACAATTGGGGCGGTGAACCCGCGCTCGCGACGGCTTTCAGTGCGGTGGGCGCATTCCCGTATGCCTCCGCTGCTTCCAGGGACGCCGCCATCTATCAGCCGGCGTTGGCGGCCGGGGGATACACGGTGGAACTCGGTGACAGGGCCGGCAGCCCCGGTTTTGCCATCGCCGAGCTTTACGACTCCACGCCGAAAGCCTCGTTCACAGCGGGCACCCCGCGGCTGGTGAACGTCTCCGTACGGCGCAATATTCCCGAAGGCAGTCCCCTCGTGGCGGGTTTTTACATCGACGGCACCACCTCTCGCACGGTGCTGATCCGGGCGATCGGGCCAGGGCTGGCGGTGTTCGGGGTCCCGGAGACCATGCCCGATCCCGAGCTGAAACTCCTCGGCGCCAATTCCGCGGTGATCGCCGCGAACGACAATTGGGGCGGCACCGCCCAACTCACCGCCACCGGTGCGGCGGTGGGCGCGTTCGCGGTCAGCAACCCGGCCTCGAACGACGCCATGCTGCTGATCACGCTGCCCCCCGGAAAGTACACCACCGAGGTGATCGGCAGGGGTGCCGGCGGCGCCGCGCTCGTCGAGGTCTACGAGGTACCCTGAGGCGGAAGAGACAAGAAAGTCGCTCACGAGGGGCGTGACGTTTCGGCCGGAGGTTTACCACGAAACGCACGAAAATTGCTAAACCGAGTTGCGCCCACGGAATACCCGGAAAAAACCATAGGTCCCGCGGCCCCGGCGATCAGAACCACCTCGGCCAGCCCCGCACCTCATGCGCATCTTTGCGGCCGTCCTTCGAGTTGGCCCGCAATCAGGCGTAAGCCACGCAAGCCGCAGGGCCCACGGGACACCCGGAATACCCAGAAGCACTCACATCCGAAGCATCCGTGCCATCCGAGTGATCCGAGTGATCCGTGGTTGAATGGAGCGGGTCCGAGCGCGTTGCCGCGAGGCATCCCGGCCGAAGGCGATTCGGCATTTTCCGGGGCAAACAACCCCGGCTACATCGACCGCCATCCGATCGCCCACCGTCCCTTGGTCCCTTGGTCCTTTGGTCCTTTGGTCCCTTGGTCTCTTCGTCCCTCAGTCCTTTAGTCCCTCGTCCCTCAGCCCTTACCCGCCGAGGCGGAAGCTGGCGCTGACTTGGAACACCGCGCTCACGATCGCGAAGGCGATGAAGCCCACGAAGACGAAGACGCCCATCAGCACGCCGCTCGCGATGACCTTGGTGAAAAGGTTCAATTGCGCGGAAATCTGCCGTTGGTAGGCCGAGGCGATCTGCTTGAGGCTGGGGACGACGTTGCCGGTGTTCTCGCCGACCGAAAGGCGGTCGAGCACGAGGTCCGGGAAGCAGCCGGTGCGACCCAGCGCCACGGAGAGCGCCTCTCCCTCGAGGACGCGGCCGGTGGCGCTGTTGAAGGCCTCGCGGTGCACGGTGTTGCCGATCTGCTTTTCCGTCATCCGCAGCGCCTCCGCCGCGGTGATGCCGTTCTCGAGCAGCACCGAAAGAGTCTGCGCGAACGCGAGCACCGTCTGCGAGACGATGAACGGCCCCGCCAGCGGGACCCGCAGGAGCCAGGCGTCGGTGGCGGCACGGCCCGCCGCGGTCTGTCGCCAGCCGAGGAAGGAACTCACCGCCACGAAGGCCCCGGCGACCAGCGCGATTCCCCAGAAGCTGAGGGCGAACTCCGAGAAGCCGATCAGGAGCTGGGTGGAGAACGGCATCTTGCCCCCCAGCGAGGTGAGCAGCGTCTTCAGGCGCGGAAGCAGGAAGACGAGGAAGAAGACAATCACGCCGAAGGCGACCGCGACCATGAACAGCGGGTAAGCGAGCGCTGCGACCAGCTGGCGGCGCAGCTCGCGCTGCTCGGTCAGGTGGGAAATCAGCCGCGCCAGCGTGTCGTTGAGCGAACCGGTGGCCTCACCCGCCTGGATGAGGTTGGTGACCGAAGTCTCGAACACCGCGGGAAACGCGGCCATCGCGCGCGACAACGGGGCGCCCTCGCTGATGCGTTCCCAAATCCCGGCCGAAAGGGCGCGGAGCCGCGGCTCCTTGATGCGCACCGAAAGCAGGCGCACGGCCTCGCCCGCGGAGAGCCCGCTGGTGGCGAGGTCGTGGAGCGCCTCCAGGAAGGGCAGGCATTCGCGCCGCGACGGGGCGCCGCGGGCCGGGCGGGGGGCGGCGGCGGGCGCCGCGGTGGAACGGGCGGCCGGCTTGCCCGCGGCGGCGCGCGCCGCGGCTTTGGCCGGCGCGGGTCCGGTTAGCTCGGTGACCGAGGAGACCCGCAGGCCGCGCGCGGACAGGATGCGGAGCACGTCCTTGCGGCCGGGCGCCTCCAACTCGGCCGAAACCGGATTCCCGGCGGCATCGCGGGCGCTGTAGGCGAACCGCGGCATCACTTCTCCGTGATCGTGATCACGCGCAGCACCTCGTCGAACGTGGTGAAACCGGCGCGGACCTTTTCCCAGCCGCTCTGTCCCAGCGTGCGCATGCCGTTGCGGCGCGCACAATCGGCCAGCGTGCGCGTGCTCTCGCGCTTGAGCACCAGCTGGTGCATCTCCTCGTTCAGCCGGAAGATCTCGAAGATGCCGATGCGGCCGCGGTAACCGGTGCCGCGGCAGCGATCGCAACCAACCGGCTCGCGGAGATTCGCGGCGACCTCGGCCTCGGCCGGATCGCAGCCGAGGATCGCGAGGTTCTCCTGCAGCTTCACGCGGGGAATCGAGACCGGCCGCGAGCACTCCGTGCAAAGCCGGCGCACCAGCCGCTGCGCGATGACGAGCTCGATCGCGGACGCCACGAGGAACGGTTCGATTCCCATGTCGACCAGACGCGTGATCGCACCCGGCGCGTCGTTGGTGTGCAGGGTCGAGAAGACGAGGTGGCCCGTGAGCGAGGCCCGGATGGCAATCTCCGCCGTGTCCTTGTCGCGGATTTCACCGACCATGATCACGTCGGGGTCCTGCCGCAGCACATGGCGCAGCGCGTCGGCGAACGTGAGCCCGATCTCGGGCCGCACCTGCATCTGATTCACGCCGGGCACCTCGTATTCGATCGGGTCCTCGATCGTGATGATGCGCAGGTCGGTGGAGTTGATCTTCCGCAGGAAGGCGTTGAGCGAGGTACTCTTGCCCGAGCCGGTCGGTCCGGTGACCAGGATGATGCCGTGCGGGTAATCGAGGATGCTGGTGATCTGCCCCTGCTCCTCCGCGCTCATGCCGAGGCGGTCCATCGTGTACGCCTCCTTCTTCTGGTTCAGGAGTCGGAGCGAGATCGACTCGGCGTAGATCGTGGGGACCGTCGAAACGCGGATGTCGAGCACCACGCCCCCGGCGCGGAAGTTGATGCGGCCGTCCTGCGGCAGGCGCTTTTCGGAAATGTTCATCCGCGCCATGATCTTGAGGCGCGAGATGATCGCGTCCTGGAAGCGCAGCAGGTTCTCGGGGACCGGCACCGGCACGAGCAGGCCGTCCACGCGGTAACGGATCCGCAGCTGGCCCTCCTGCGGCTCAAAATGGATGTCCGTCGCCTGGTCGTTGATCGCCTGGGAGATGACATCGGTGACGAAGCGCACCACCGCGGCATCCTCGTCGACCACCTCCTCCGCCTCCTTCTGCGCCTCGGGTGCGACGTAGGATTCATCGCTGTCGTCGAGGGAGCCGGAACCAACGCCGAAATTCTCGATGATGAGCTGGTGGACGCGCTCGGGCACCGCGAGATGCCACGCGAGCGGGCGGGCGGTGAAGGTGCGGATCCAGTCCGCCATCAGGGCATCCGGCAGCCACGCGGTCGCGATGTGCAGCGGCGTGGCGGGGGTGGGCTCGCCCTGCTCCGGGGTTTCCCCGTGCCGGATCGGGATGATCTGGTACTCGTGCACCAAACGCGGCGGCAGCAGTCCGCGCGCGCCCGGATCCGTCTCGAGATTGCTGGCGACGTCCAGGCCCGCGGCCTGGGCGAGATGCGCGAGCACCTCGGGCTCCGGCCGGGCCAAGGCGGAGGCGAGCGCCTCGAGCCGTTTCTCGCGCGGCGCCTCGAGCACCGCCTGGCGCTGCTCATCGGACAGGGTCCCCGCGAGCGCCGGCGGCAGGACCTCCGGATCAACGGCCGCGCTCACGGCAGGATTTTCTCGAGGATGGATTTCTTCGGCGGGACGAAACGCGGATCGATCTCCTGTTTCACCTGGTCACGCGACGGCCAGGCCTCGATGCGCCGCATCGCCTCGGCGTTGTCCACCCCCGGGTTGTTGGCGAGGACCACCGGACGAACGAAAAACACCAGCTCGCTCGCCGTGTCTCCCTTGGATCGGGATCCGAGCAGATCGCCGATGATCGGGATCGGCCCGAAGCGGCTGGAGCTGCTGAGCTTCGAGTTCTTCCGGAAGCCGCTGATCACGATGATGTCGCCGGACTTGGCGGAAACGTAGTTGGTGGATTCACGGCGGCCGATGACGTACTGCTTGTTCTGGTCGACGAGCACCTCCCCCGTCACGTCCTCGACGGACTGCACCATGTCGAGCTGCACGGCGCCATCCACGCCGATGAACGGCGTGACCGTGAGCGTGGTGCCGATCTGCTGCTGGGTGACCGTCGAGCTGGACGCGAGACCGGTACTGACTCCAGCGGCGGACTGGATGGTTCCCGTGACGACCGGGCGGGTCTCACCGTTGAAAAACTTGGCTTGTTTGCCGTGGCTGGTGACGACCGTCGGAACCGTGGTGATGGAGTTCTGGCGCTTGCGCGGAGTGGTGTTGATCGAGATTTCGGCCGCGAGGTCCAGGGGACCGGTGGAACCCGGCCGCTTGATCGTGCCGCTGGAAACGCTGGCCCCGACGGTCGATCCGGAGAATCCGACGAGCTTGTCGCCCTCCACCTTCAGGCCGAGGGCGCTGATGCCGGAAGCGCTCTGGTCGTCGAGCGTGACCTCGGCGATCACGACCTCGATGCGCACCTGCGGTAGCACGATGTCGAGCTTGTCGATCAGCGCGCGGACGAGGCGGATGTCGTCGGCGGTGCCGAAGACGACGACGGCGTTGCTGCGGTCGTCGTTCACCACGGTCATCAGGGCGCTGAACTCGTTCGCCCCCTCCGCATTGGCGGCGTTGGTGGCCGAGACGACGGTCGGAGCGGCGGGGGCGGCCGGCGTAGCGGGCGTGGTGGGCGTGGGCGTCTGGCCCGGGCGAACCGAGGCGGAACCCTGACGCTGGAGGGCGGTGGTGGTGCCGGAGATGATCTTGCTGAGCACGTTGACCACATCGGTCGCCTTGGCGTGCTTGAGGTAGATGACCTCGGTGCGGGTGTTGGGGTCGGCCTTGCGATCGAGGCGCTCGATGAGGTCGTCGAAGAACGCGTGCTG
>CAXRGI010000016.1:0-11741 GCA_964229935.1 Opitutales bacterium | reverse complement strand
CCACTACACGTTCGACCGCTTCACGCTCACCTGGGAATCACGGCTCTTCGGCGGAAATGAAGCGGAGAAGGGCGACGTGGCTGGTATGTACTTCTACGGTACCAAGGGCACGCTGCAGCTCGGGCACCGGGGTGGATGGGTACACTACCCCTCGGGGGGAGGCGCGCCTCAGGTTGAGAAAGCGTCGCTCAATGAGCCCGACGCGCAGAATATCCGGGAACTTTGGGCGGACTTCCTCGCCGCGATCGAGACCGGGGCCAAACCGGCTTGCGACATCGCCGATGCGCACCGCGCCACCACGTGCGCCTTGCTGGGCATGGTGAGCCTGAAAGCCGGTCGCAGCGTCGGGTGGGACCCGGTGCGCGAGGTCATTCCGGGCGACGCCGAGGCCGCGAAGCTTTTGCGTAGGGAATACCGGAAGGGCTGGGAGTACCCGGTTTGACCGGATCGCCGGGCCAGACGGTGACCCGGCTTTGCTTCGTCCCACAACCGTCTTGCGCGCAGTCGCGTCACGGCGATAGTCAGAGCGTCGCGGCGGGAGCATTCAGCTCCGCCGCTCCCTGTTTTTAACCCAAGTCATCCATGAAAATCCCAACCAAGCTGGTTCGTCGGTTCGGCGCGGCACCCACGGTGGCGCGGCTCCTCGCGGGTCTTGCCGCACTTTTCCTCGCCGCCTCGGTGCAGGCCCAGACGGCGCCGGCGATAACCACCCAGCCGTCGTCCGCGACCGTCAACCTGCCCGGAACGACCTCCGCGACGTTTACGGTCGCCGCGAGTGGCGATCCTGCCCCGTCCATCCAATGGCAATTCAACTCCGGCTCTTCCGGATGGGTGGCCCTCACGCCGGATGGCAATCACACCGGGGTGAACTCCACCACGCTCACGGTCTCCGCCATCACCGCGGGAATGAACGGCGTGCAATACCGGGCGGTTGCCGCCAGCACCGCTGGCACGGCCACCTCCAACGCGGTGACCCTGACGGTGCAAGTGGTTCCGTCCTTCACGTCGGCCGCCACGACAAGTTTCACCTTCAACACGGCCGGGACGTTCACCGTGACCGCAACGGGTCAACCCGCCCCGACGCTCACCGTCGCCTCAGGCAGCCTGCCGACGGGTGTAACACTCTCCGCCACATCCTCCACCGGTAACACCAGCACCGCCACCCTCAGCGGGTCCCCCGCGAGTGCCGCGGGCACGACGGTGGCGCTCGTACTTCGTGCGACCAACGCCGCCACCGCGACGGATCAGAGCTTCAACCTCCTGGTGATGACCGTTCCGGCGATCACCTCCAATCCTTCGAACGCCTCCGGCTCGCTGGGCGAAACGGTCTCCTTCACCGCCGTGGCGTCCGGATATCCCGCGCCGAGTTTCCGCTGGCAACGCCAGCCGGCGGGAGGGTCCGCGTTCGTGGATCTCGCCGACGACGGCACTTTCAGCGGCACTGCGACCGGCACCTTGAGCATCCCCCGTTTGGTTTCCGGGCTCAATGGCGACGCCTTCCGGGTCGTTGCCACGAACGCTGCCGGTACCGTGCAAAGCGCGTCCGCCACGCTCACCGTGGTGAACTCGACCGTCATCTCCACGCTGGCCGGCAAGGCGGGCGAGGCGGGCTCCGCCGACGGTGCCTCCACCGCCCGCTTCAACGGACCTTCCTCCATCGCGGTGGATAGCCTCGGAAATCTCTACGTCGCCGACAGCTCCAATCATCTCATTCGCAAGGTCTCCGCCTCCGGGGTGGTCTCCACCCTGGCGGGTGTCGCCGGACAGTTGGGCAATGCCGACGGCGGCGCCGGGGTCTCTCGTTTCAGCGGTCCTTCGGCGGTCGCGGTTTCGCCCTTGGGTGTTGTTTACGTGGCTGACACCTACAACCACACCATCCGTGCGATTTCCGCGGACGGCACCGTGTCGACCTTGGCGGGCTTGGCCGGTTCCTCCGGCAGCGCCGACGGCACCGGCTCGACCGCTCGCTTCGCGTTCCCCTCCGGCATCGCGTACTCTCCCGACGGCTACCTTCTCGTCGCGGATACCTTCAACCACACCATCCGTAAGGTTTTGATCAACGGCACCGTTTCGACGATCGCGGGCCAGGCTGGATCGCAAGGCTCGGTCAATCTCACCGGAACCGCCGCGCGCTTTTCGCTGCCGAACAGCGTCGCGATCGATGCTTCCGGCAACGTCTTCATCACGGATTCCGGCAGTCATGTGATCCGCCGTATGGACACCACGCTTGCCGTCACGACCCTCGCCGGCACCGCCGGCAGCGCCGGTTCGGCCGATGGCACGGGCGCGGCAGCGCGTTTCTCCCAGCCGTCCGGCATCGCGGTTGACTCCGCCGGCGTCGTCTATGTCGCCGATACGCTCAACCAGACGATTCGCAGGGTGTCCGCCGCCGGCGTCGTGACTACACTCGCCGGCTCGGCCGGGCAGGCTGGCTCGGCGGATGGTGTTATCGCCGCCGCGCGTTTCCGCCAGCCTACGGGCCTCGCGGTCGATTCCGCCGGGGTGATCTACATCGCTGACACGCGCAACCATCTCCTGCGCCGGTCGGGTGTCGCTCAGGCTCCGTCCATCACGGTGCACCCGCAGTCAGCCCTGGCTGCGGTCGGCGGCTCGGCCAGTTTCTCCGTAGTGGCGGCGGGTACCCCGGCCCCCACGTATTTCACGTGGATGCGTCAGCCGGCCGGCACCACCGGGTTCTCGGTCATTTCGGCTGATAGCACCTACGGCGGGGTCAACACGGCCACGCTCACGGTCTCGAACGTCACTTCCGCGATGTCCGGAGACCGCTTCCAGGTCGTGGTCTCGAATCTGATCGGCGCGAACGCCACCTCATTGTCCGCCGCGCTCGGGATCGGATCCGCCCCCGTCTTCTCCAGCGAGGCGAGCGCCTCCTTCCGGGCCACGGTTGCCGGCACCTTCTCGGTCGCGGCCACCGCTTCCCCCGCCGCGACGTTCTCCGCGACCGGCCTGCCCTCCTGGGCCAGCCTCGACGCCGTTTCGGGAGTCCTCAGTGGCACCGCGCCCGACACGACGGGTTCGCCTTTCACCATCACGCTAACGGCAAGCAACGGCATCGCGACAAACCAGACGTTCACCCTCACGGTGCTGCCGGCGGTTCTTCCCCCGACTATCGCCACCGCCCCGGCCGCGATCACGGTCAACCAGGGCCAGAACGCGACGCTCAGCGTGACCGCGACCGGCACCGAGCCGTTCACCTACCAGTGGCGGCGTAACGGCGTCGCCATCGAGGGCGCCACCGCGGCAAGCCTCACGCTCTCCGCGGTCCAGTCCGCCGCGGCCGGCAGCTATACGGTCACGATCACCAACTCCGCGGGCTCCGTCACCTCCACGGCCGCCGCGCTTTCGGTCAACACCGCCCCGGTGATCGTGCAGCAGCCGCGTTCGGTCGCGGTGCTCGCGGGTTCAACGGCGACGCTTTCCGTGAACGCCACGGGCAGCAGCAGCTTCTCTTACCAGTGGCGCAAATACGGCGTGGCTGTCGCCGGCGCCACCAACTCCAGTCTGGCGCTCGCCGGTTCCGCCGCCGACGCGGGCAATTACGACGTCCAAGTAAGCAACTCCCTCGGCACCACCACCAGCGCGGTGGCGCAGGTATCCGTCGCCGCCGCCGCTTCCGCTCCGGTGATCACGCTCCAGCCGGCCGCCCGGTCCGTCATCGCCGGTGGCGCGGTTTCGATGGAGGCAAGCGCGGTTGGCTTCCCCGCACCGTCCTATCAGTGGCGCAAAAATGGCGCCCCCCTCTCGGGCGCCACCAATGCCGTGCTATCCCTGTCCGCCGCGCAGGTCGCCGACGCCGGCGCCTATGACGTTGTGATCAGCAATTCGGCTGGTTCCGTCACCTCGTCTACGGCGGCCCTGCGGGTCGCCGCGCGCAGTTACGCCGGGGTTTATTTCGGCACGTTCGCGTCCGGTCAGGGTTCACTCGCCCTGCTCGTGCGCGAGGACAACTCGGGCTCCATGCTCGGCTTTGTATCGGGATCCTCCATCCCGGTGATCGGGCAGTCTTTCACGGTTAACGACTCGGGGGCCTTCTCCTTCGCCCAGTCGAGCGGCGTCTCGCTCGTGGTCGCCGGCACGATCGCCGCCGACGGATCCGTCACGGGCACCACCGGTGGCACGGTGTCAGTTTCTTTCTCCGCCAATCGCGCCTCCGCCGGCGCCACGCAAATCCTAGCCGGTCTCTACAAAGCGGGGGCGGCGGCGAGCGGCGCTTCCGCCCAGATCATCGTGGGTCCCGACGGCCGCGCCTTCGCGCTGGTCACCGCGGGCACGTCCGCCGATGGAGCCTCGGGCAGCGTGACGACCTCCGGTGCGGTTTCGGTGACCACCAGCCGCAATGTCGTCACTGCCGCGATCAACGCCTCGACCGGTCTACTGACCGGATCTGTGGCGGGCGCGATCAACGCGACGCTGGCGGGTGGCGGCGAGTCCGCTCTCGGCCTCCAGCGCCTGGTCAACATCTCGACGCGGGCACGCGTCGGCTCGGGAGACGGCGTGGCCATCGCCGGTTTTGTGATCGCGGGCGAGGAGTCCAAGCCCGTCCTGATCCGTGCCGTCGGTCCGACGCTGGGCGCTGCGCCGTTCAACGGTCCCGGTGTCCTCGCCGCACCGCGTCTCGAACTGTTCCGCGGCGCCGCTTCGCTCGCGGTGAACTCCGGCATCGCCGCCGATCGCACCGCGATTGACGCGGCCGGGCGTCAGGCGGGAGCTTTTGCGCTCGGCTCCGCGGGAACCGACGCCGCCATCCTCACCACGCTGGCGCCGGGCAATTACACCGCCCAGGTCAGCGGGACTTCCGGCGCTGCGGGCATCGCGCTGATCGAGGTGTACGACCTTTCGACCACGGCCGCCGGGCAGAAGATGCTCAATATCGCCACGCGCGCGTCCGCGGGGTCCGGCGACAACACCCTCATCGCGGGATTCGTCGTGCCGGCCGGCGCCAGCAAGCGGGTTCTCGTGCGCGCGGTTGGTCCGGGCCTGACCCTGTTCGGCGTGACCGGGGTGTTGGCCCAGCCCGTCCTCCAACTGCAGTCGGGTGCGACGATCGTCGCGCAGAACACCAATTGGACGACCTCCGCCGACCGCGACGCGATCACCGCCGGCTCCTCGCAGTCCGGCGCTTTCGCGCTGTCGGCCGGCGACTCGGCCCTCATCGCCACGCTCGCCCCCGGCAACTACACCGTGCTGGTGACCGGCGCCGGCGGGACCTCCGGTATCGCCCTGGTTGAGGTTTACGAGCTGCCGTAAGGTATCCGTGCGATTTAATGATCAGGCCCGGGCTTCGCCGCCCGGGCCTTTTTTTTGGCGCGATTTGGCCGGACTTTTCATCGGGCGCCCAATGGCCGTGCCCGGACTCCGAGGTGATTGCCGTTCGAGCGTTGGGCGGCCTCGCGTGCCAGGGCCGTCCCTCCGAGCAGCGGCAGCCAGCCGCCGCCCGCCGGTTCGTTCCGCACCACCGGCCTGCCATCTTCCTCGAGCACGAGCGTGGTGGATCCGCCGCCGTCGAGATTAAGGCCCTCCCACACGCCGATCCGCAGGAGCCAGTCGGCCAGCTCCGACAGGGTCGCTCCTTCACTGCGGCCGCGCCGCCGGCCGTCGATCACGAGAAGAAACAGGCGGTGGCCGGTTTCGTCCAAGCCGACCGCGGTGCGCGGGTGCGCCTTGTCTCCGCCGGTGTCATTCTGCGCCGCGACATTCCTTCCGGCGGTGACGATGATCCCCGTGCCGGCGACGGCCGTCCAATAATCGGTCACGTTGAAGTCCTTCCCGCTGCGGGTGATGACCGCGCGATTGTCGCGGGTGATGGCGAGGACGCAATCGCCCGGGCCGAGACGAACCGGCGGGGAGACCACCTCGCCCCGGGAAACGGCCAGACCGGAGAGGTCCTTCTCGCCGGGCGTACAGCACGGGGAAAAGAGGTTGGCGTTGATCGCCACCTGTAGCCCGTGCCGCCGAACAAAATCGGTCGTGGTCTCGCTGTTGGTTTCGCCGCCGGCTTCCCCGTTTTCCTCCGTGGTCAGAAACTCGATGCCGGAGGCGCGCAGGTCGATGCGCACGGCGATTGCGCGCTGCGGGCGGCCGTCGGGGGCCGTGGTCTCGCCGGAGGCCAGCTCGACGCCCGAATGGATCGGACGCCATGGGCTGAGACGAATATCGGCCGCGGAGGCGGCCGCTGTGGCCAGCAGCGGTAACGCCAGTCGCCACAAAGCAGCCATCGGCGCAGGGGCCCGCTTGGCGGCCGTCCGTTCAGGCCGCGCGCGGCTCGGGCACAAGCGGCGCGGCCGGCGGGCGCTGCCGGGCCAGCAGGAATGCTTCGACGACGAGCCAGACCGCCATGGCGGATAACAGCACCACCACGCTGAACTCCACGTGGTGCACCGCGGCGGCGGTGCCGGTGCGCACCCGGCCGAGATGGGTCTGCACGGAAATCAGCAGGCTCCACAGGGTCATCACCAGCATGAAGATGGTCGGCCCCAGGGTGATCCAGACGGGCCGGCCCCGCCGGTGCAGCCAGACTGTGACTCCGAGAAGCGCGAGGGCGGCGAGCAACTGGTTGGAGGTGCCGAATAGGTTCCAGAAGGCGCGCCAGACCGGCAGCGGCTGGCCTCCCACCACGGCGGGCGGCAGGCTGACGACGAGCGCCGGAAGCAGAAGGGTGAGTCCGGTCGCCAGTACCATCCCGCGGCGGCTGGTCCAGCCCGTGAGTTCCATCAACACATAGCGGGCGAGGCGGGTGCAGGCGTCGAGGGTGTCGAAGACGAAGGTGGCGAAGCACAGCAGCCCGAATTGCCGGGCCACTTCCACGGAGATCAGCCCGAAGGTGGCCTGGTTCATGAAGATCGCTACGCCGTCGGCGTAGGTGAGATCGGGTCGGCCGGTGGGCTTGGCGAGGATCATCACCGTGGCGAGGCTCAGGCAGGCGAGGAAGGACTCAAGGAGCATGCCGCCGTACCCCACCGCTCGCGCGTCGGTCTCGCGGTTGAGCTGCTTGGAAGTCGTGCCGCTGGCGACGATCGAGTGGAAACCGGAGCAGGCCCCGCAGGCGATCGTGATGAAGAGCACGGGCAAGAGGGGAGGGGTGGCGCCGGTGAAGCCGAACAGGTCGGCCTGCGAGACCGCGGGCGCGACGATCGACACGTTGCCGCTCAGCCCGCCCACAACGACACCGACGACGCCGACCACCACGATGACGTAGAGAAAATAGCCGCCGAGCGCCCCGCGCGGCTGCATCAGCAGCCACACCGGGGATAGCGCGGCGAGGAAGCAGTAACCCAGCAGCAGGTAGTCCCACAGCAGTTGCGGACGGGCGCTGCCGGTGACTGCTCCGAGGTCGAACGGCAGATAGGGTCCGGCGACGATCGCGACCAGCACGAGAGGCAGGAAGATGAGCTGGGCCTTGCCCTCGCCCAGCCCGAAGCGGCGCATGCAGAGCCCCATGACGATCGCGAGACCGAGGTAGATGATGGAAGAGGTGGCGACCGCGGGGCCGGGCGCCGCGGCGTCCGCCACGGAGGCCTTCTGGACGAACGTTCCCGCGGTGACGTCGGCGAAGGCGATGATCACGTACACCAGCGAGATCCAGATGAACGCGAGGAAAAGCACGTAGGACCGGCGGTTCATGTAACGTCGCACGACCTCGGCGATCGACTTCGCGTCGTGGCGCACCGAGGCGACGAGGGTCATCATGTCGTGCACTCCGCCGATGAAGATCGCGCCGAAAATGATCCAGAGCCACGCGGGCAGCCATCCGAAGTAGGTCGCGGCCAGAATCGGGCCCACGATCGGTCCCGCGGCGGCGATCGCGGAGAAATGCTGGGGCAGCAGCCAGGAGGTTCGGGCCGGCTCGTAATCGAGGCCGTCGCGCCGCGTATGGGCCGGCGTGCGGACTGTTCCGTCCAGCTCGAGGAAGCGCGCGAGGAGGCGGCCGTACCAGCGGTAGGCGAGGGCGAGCACAACACCGGAGACGGCGAGGAACAGGATGAGCGACATGGGGCGGACGTCGCCGGGAGGGCCGCCGGGATGATTCCCGCAGCCATGGCGAACGGACCGAGAGAGCACGCCTCCAACGTCCCAATGCAACCTTGATGTTTCCGCGCGATGGGGCTTCGGTTCCGCGTCCCCGCGCCCGACCTTGGCCGCTTCCCGCCAGAAACCCTCCCGCTCCAAACGAACCGCTCCCGCCGGAGCGGCGGTCGTCGACCACGGCTTCATCCCCGTGCGGGCCAAACTGATCGAGGTGGCGGCCTTCCTCGACCGCGTCGAACGCCATGGCGTCGAGGATGATTTCCGCTGCGCCGCCCTGCGCGAGGCCGCGGCCCTGCTCGCCGACGGCCGCCCGGAGCGGGCGCGCCGGATCCTCGAACACCTCAGCGATCCCACGACCGCGCCGGAGGCCGTCTCTTCCGGCAAGGCCGCGCTCGGCGCGTGGCTTGCCCCGGTCGTGCCTTCGGCTCGCCCTGTCCGCCGCCGCTGATCCCGCCATGCGCTACATCGAGCCCCACGGCCACATGGTGAGCCGCACGACTGACGACTACCAGGCGATGGTCACCGCCGGGTGTCGCGCGGTCTGCGAGCCGGCGTTCTGGGCCGGTTTTGACCGCGGGTCGGTCTCCGGTTTCCGCGACTACTTCCGCCAGCTCACCGAGTACGAGCCGGCTCGCGCCGCGAAGTTCCTGCTGCCGCATTACAGCTGGCTGTGCCTCAACCCGAAGGAGTCGGAGGACCTCGCGCTCGCCCGCGACGTGCTCGCCCTCATCCCCGAGTTTCTCGAGCGGCCCAACGTCCTCGGCATCGGCGAGATCGGCCTCAATCGGAACACGCGTAACGAGCTCACCGTGCTCGAGCACCACGTCGAGCTGGCGGTGCGCCACGACCAGCTGATCCTCGTCCACACCCCGCACCTCGAGGACAAGCTCAAGGGCACTCGCCTGATCCTCGACCTGCTTTCCTCGCACCGCGGGGTGCGCCCGGAACGGGTGATCATCGATCACGTCGAGGAGCATACGATCGAGCACGTCCTCGACCGCGGTTTCTGGGCGGGCATCACGCTCTACCCCGACTCGAAATCCTCCCCGCCGCGCGCGGTCGACATGCTTGAGATCTGCGGCCGCGAACGCATCTGGCTGAACTCGGCCTGCGACTGGGGGGTGAGCGATCCGCTCGCCGTGCCAAAGACCGCGCTGGAGATGCGCCGTCGTGGCCACAGCGAGGACTTTGTCGACGCGGTCCTCTACCGTAACCCGGTGCGCTTTCTTTCGCAGTGCCCGCGGTTCCGGGTCGCGGACGCCCCCTGAGGCCGCGCCCTCCGCCCCCTCCCGCGGATGCAACTCTCGTCCGGCCTGCACCTCGCCTACTGCACGAACGTGCACCGGGGCGAGACTTGGGCCGAGACCTTCGCCGCGCTGGAGCGCCACACGTTGCCGGTGCGCCGCCGCGTGGCGCCGGGGCGTTCCTACGCGATCGGCCTGCGCCTCGGGCGCCGCGCGGCGGACGAGCTGGCGCGGCCGGCGGAACTTGCCGCGTTCCGCGCCTGGCTGGAGCGACACGACTGCTACGTTTTCACCATCAACGGATTTCCCTACGGCAGCTTCCACGGCACCCGGGTGAAGGAGCAGGTGTACGCGCCCGATTGGTCCACGCCCGAGCGGGTCGAGTACACCTTGCGGCTTTTTTCCCTCCTGGCCGAGTTTGCTCCGCCCGGCTCCGCCGCGAGCGTCAGCACCGTGCCGGCCTCCTTCAAGGCCTTCGTCGCCGCCGAGCCGGCCCGCCGTGCGCGGATCTTCGCGCGCCTGACGGAGTGCGCCCGGGGTATCGCCGAGCTCGCCGCCCGCACGGGGCGGGATCTCCATCTCGGCCTCGAGCCTGAGCCGTGTTGCGAAATCGAGACCACCGCCGAGACCGTCGCCTTCTTCGAGGCGTGGCGCGCCGCCGAGCCCGCCGTCGACCGGGAGGGGCTCCTGCGTCACGTCGGGGTCAACTACGACTGCTGCCACCTCGCGGTGGAATTCGAGTCCGCCGAGCCCGCGCGGGATCGCCTCGCGCGCGCTGGTCTGCGGCTGAGCAAACTCCACCTGAGTTCCGCCCTGCGGGTGACGCCCGATGCGGCGGGCCGCGCGGCGCTCGCGGCGTTTGTCGAGCCGGTGTACCTGCACCAGGTCGTCGCCGGGGATCCCGTGAGTGGAAAAGTGCGGCGGCGCTTCACTGACTTGCCCGACGCGCTTGCGGAACGGGAGCCCGCGCCTGCCGGCGAGGAGTGGCGCGTGCATTTCCATGTGCCGTTGCACGCGTCGCCGGGAGAACCCTTCCGGGACACCCGGGATCACCTGGAGGGTGCGCTCGACTGGCTGGCGGCGCGTCCCGAGGCCTGCGCGCATCTCGAGATGGAGACTTACACCTGGGAGGTTCTGCCTCCCGCGTTACGGCTGCCGATCGAGGACCAGCTGGTGCGCGAATACGCGTGGACGCTCGACGCGCTCGCGCGGCGCGGGCTCGCGCCGCGTGAGCTGGCGCAGGCCGCGGCCCGCGCGTGACAGGGAACCCTGCTGGATGAAGGCACGCGTCTGGCTCGATCTCGCCCGCGCGGGCAATCTTCCTTCGGTTGCGGGCAACGTGCTCGCCGCCCTGGTCCTTTCCGCGCCGGGCTTTGCTTTTCCCGCGGCCATTCCCCTGGCGCTCGCGGTGTTCGCCGGGTGGCTGATCTACGCGGGAGGCGCGACCTTCAACGACGTGGCCGACGCCGGGTTCGATGCGCGGCATCGTCCGGAACGCGCGATCCCGCGCGGCTTGGTCTCGCGCTCCGCGGCCGCCTGGGTGGCGACGGTGCAGATGGCGACGGGGCTCGGGCTGCTGATTTTCGTCGGTGCATCCCCCTTGTGGGCGGCGTCGCTGGCGGCGGTCATTTTGGCGTACGACTGGACGCACAAACGCTGGACCGGGTCCGTCGTGCTGATGGCCGGATGTCGGGTCCTGTTGGGGATCACGGTAGCGTCTCTTCCGGGACACGGCCTCACGCCCGCGCTCCTCGCGTGGCTCGCGATTCTTTTCGTGTACATCGCGGCCCTGAGCCTGCTCGCGCGGCGCGAATACCTGCCCGGCGCACCGGCGGCGAAGATCGGCCGATCCGTTGGCCGGCTGCTCGCGTTCATCCCCTTTGTTGACGCGGGTATGCTGCTTTCCTTCGGGGCTTGGGCGCCTGCCTTCCGCGGCGCGCTCATGGTGCCACTGGGCCGCTGGGCTCAGCGGGTGGTCGCGGCGAATTGAGCGACTCCGTCTGCGCTGGCGGGATGCCGAGCGCGGTGGCGCCCCGTTCACTTCTCCAGCCGGTACAAATGGGTCTTGCTGCGGACGAACAGCGCGCGGCCCGCGACCGCGGGCGAGGCCATGAAGCCGCCGTCGAGCTTGTTCGCCGCGAGGACCTTGAAGGCCCGCCCGGCCTCGATGACGGTCCCGTGGCCGTTCTCGTTGAAGAAGTACAGTCGCCCGTCGGCCAGCACCGGCGAGGACGAGTAGCTGCCCGCGCCGGGCAGGCGCTCCTTCCAGATTTCCTTGCCCGTGAGCGCCTCAAGGCACGTGACGACGCCGCCGTCCTGATCGACCATAAAGAGCAGGTCGCCGGTCAGGATCGGCGAGGGTCGGTTCGGTACATTGCGCGTCACTGTCCAAGCAACGTGGGTGTCGGTGACGACCCCTCTGCCGCCGAGGCGCACCGCGCCAGTGATTGC
>CAXRGI010000015.1:0-2930 GCA_964229935.1 Opitutales bacterium | reverse complement strand
CGCCAAGCGTACGGAGGGCAGGAAGCGAGAGTAAGCGAGGAGGAATAGGCGGAAGGAGTTTCCGGTGATCCGCGGGTGGCACCCTCGGCTGCATCGCACGCGTTTCGTGACGAAGGTCGGGCAACCGCAGCGTCGTTCAGGACGGCTTCCCAATGGCTCCGCGAGGGGGCAACCACGGATGGACGGATTCACACGGATCCATTCCCTTGGTCCTTTGGTCTGTTGTGCCCTTGGACCTTTTCCAGCGGGTGAACCACGAATGGACACGAAGGGACACGAAAATGGCAGCGGCTTGATGTAGCCGGGGCTGTTTGCCCCGGACAATGAAGTGAGCTCCACGGCCGAAGGCGTTTCCGAATCGCTCCGCGGCTTTTGCCGCGGATGAGGAAACGGCGGTAGGCCTTTCCGAACGTCCCGGCCTTCTGTTCCAAGCTCGGGTGATCGTGATGCGCTCCCGTATCGCCCCGCGGGGGGTAACCACGGATGGGCGCGGATTCACACGGATCCGGTCCCTTGGATCCTTTGGTCTTTTGTGCCTTTGGACCGATACCAGCCTTCGGAACCTCTCGAGCGGGTGAATCACGATGGCGGGTGGTTCGCGGGGACAGATAACGGCGGGAAACCAGCTTTCGTTTGACCGGTCCCAGGCCGCCGGCAGAGTCGTCGTTCATGCTAACCCCGGTACTGCAAAGCCTCCTTATTCTGCAGGACCGTGACCTCAAGCGCCACGCCCTAGAGACGCAGTTAAAGGCAGTGCCGGAGGAGGTCGCTCAGGTGGAACGCAAGATTGCCTCCGAAAAGGCCGCGATCGAGGCCGCCCGCACCGAGTTGCGCGATCTCGAGGTGCGCAAGAAGTCCCTGGAGAACGAAATCGGCTCCACCGAGACCAAGCTCGCCAATTACCGCACCCAGCAGCTGTCGATCCGCAAGAACGACGAGTATCAGGCCATGGGCCACCAGATCGAGCAGACCCAGGCCGCGATCGCGGACCTTGAGGGCAAGGAACTCGAGGTGATGTACGCGATCGACGGCGCCAAGGCGCGTTTCGCCGCCGCCGAGTCCGTCCTCAAGGCCAATATCGCCGGCCACGAATCCCGCATCGCCACGCTGCGCGAGCGCGACGCCAATCTCCGGGCTGAACTCACCACCGCCCAGTCCGAGGTCGCCGCGGCGCGCACGCCCGTCGAGCCGATGCGGCTTCGCGTCTACGACCGCATCGCGGCGCGTAACTTCCCCGTCGTCGTGCCCATCCACGCGGGTAAGTGCGGCGGCTGCCACTTGAAGGTTTCCAGCGAGGTTGAGTCCGCCGCCCGCGGAAAAACCGTCGATCCTGTCGCCCAGCTCCCGACCTGCGACCAGTGCGGTCGCATCGTCTATTGGGAGGCCTGACGGCACGTGTCCGCCGGCGCGCTTGCCAGCGTGCCCGATCGCGGCTCCCCTTACGGTGCTTTGGGGCCAGGCCGTCGCTCCGAGTTCTTTGATCCCAAGGCGCGGGTAACGCCGCGCCCGCCGAGAAATTCGGAGAGGAAAGTCCGGACACCACAGGGCAGGATGCCGCGCGAGCTTCACCGCAAGCGCGGGCGGCGCGTTTCAAGGCGCGTCGATGGATAGTGTCACAGAGAATATACCGCCGGCCGCGGGTCTTCGGGTCCGCGGCGGGTAAGGGTGAAAAGGTGGGGTAAGAGCCCACCGCGTCGCGCGCGAGCGCGGCGGCAGGAAAAACCCCGTCCGGTGCAAGACTAAATAGGTGGCTGGGCGGCCCGTCCCATAGCCACGGGTAAGTCGCATCCGGTGTCGTCCCGCTTCGGCGGTCCGGCCCCGGGCGTCCGGCCGCGAGGCCGGGTCGAGAGAAATGACGACCACCGCGCCGCAAGGCGCGGGACAGAATCCGGCTTACCGGCCCCAAAGCATTTTTTCCCATGAACCCCAGGATCCTGTTCGCCGCCGCGGCGCTTGCCGTCGCCGTTTCCCTGCCCGCCCAACCCGCGCCGTCCGGTGAGACGCGCTTCCAGCGTTTCACGCGCCAGTCGCGCGAGGCGGAGGCGAAAGGACTGGCCGAGCCCTTCCGGGGCATCACCGCCAAGGGCGCCGCCGAGCCCGGTCTTTTTCCCGTGCGCTCCACGGGCGTGAGCACCGGGCCCGTGCGTGAGGCCGCCCGCGCCTTCCTGGCCGCGCTCACGCCGGACCAGCGGTCGAAGACGGTCTTTCCCGTCGACGACCCGGAGTGGCGCAAGTGGATGAATCAGCACTTTTACGTCCGCCAAGGCGTGAGTTTCCAGGAGATGAGCGAGACCCAGCGCGCCGCGGCGTTCGGCCTGATGCGCGCGGGCCTGAGCGCCAAAGGCCTCAACCTCGCCCGCGATATCATGCGGCTGAACCACACCCTCGGTGAGCTGAACAACAATAATTTCGAGGAGTACGGCGAGTGGCTCTACTGGATCACCGTGATGGGCGAGCCCTCGGCGGATCGGCCGTGGGGCTGGCAGGTCGACGGGCATCATCTCATCATCAACTACTTTGTGCTCGGCGATCAGGTGGTGATGTCGCCGGTATTCGTCGGCTCCGAGCCGGTGACCGCGCGCGCCGGCCTGCACCGCGGGGTTTCCATCCTGCGGGCGGAGCAGGACGCCGGTCTGGCGCTGCGCCGGTCGCTCAACGAAGAGCAACGCCGCCGGGCGGTGCTCCGGCCGGAGAAGGACGGCAACGACAACCTCACCGAGGCGTTCCGCGACAACGTGGTGCTCGATTACGCCGGCATCCCGGCGACATCGCTCGACGCGAGGCAGCGGGCGGCGCTGCTGGAACTGATCGCCCTGCACACCGGCAACGTGGCCGACGGCCACGCGCGGGTGAAACTCGAAGAGGTGCGGGCGCACCTCGACCGCACGCATTTCGCGTGGATCGGCGGGGATCGCGACGATAGCGTGTTC
>CAXRGI010000014.1:0-11015 GCA_964229935.1 Opitutales bacterium | reverse complement strand
GTCTTGCGCTCGAACAGCAGCTGGCGCGCGGCGCCGGGCCGCCCGGGGGCGACGTTCCACAGGCGGGTCACGCGGGTGGTGGTCCACGTCTCGGAAACGAGCGCGAGGCCGTCGTCACCCCAGCTGACGCCGGTCACGCGGTACTCGAAGCGTTGCTGCTCGACCGGCTGGCCGGTGAAGGGGGCCGCGTGGGTGAACCAGGCATCGCGTGCCGTCTTGCCGTCGGGCTGTTTCGCGTTGCGACCCAGGTCCTGCGTCCAGCTGAGCGTTGCCGGCGCGTCGGCCCGCCACCCCACGCCGCGTGGTCCGGGGCGCACGCTGCCGTTGTCGGACCCCTCGTTGAGCGGCAGGGAGGCGACCCGGCGCACCCGGCGACCGGCGCGGTCATGCACATCGACGGTGACCGGAAAGCGGCTCGCGGGCACGAGATAGGAATAGGGGCGTTGCAGGGTCTCGACGATCAGGTGTTGCCCGTCGGGCGAGGGGAGCACCGACGACAGCAGCCCGCGCACGGGCAGCAAGGTCTCCGCGCCGTCCAGAGCGATCAGCGCGAGCTCGCTGGTGCCGTAGTGCTCAAGGAGCGCCTCGTCGTGCGGGCCGGTGAGGAGCCCGTCGTAGGTGCGTGCGCCCGCGCGGGTCCCCTTGCTCTCCTGCACGACCGGTCCGGCGGGCACCGCGGGCTCCACCGGGGCCGGTCCGCGGCCGGCCGGGATGCGCCGGATGAGCAGCGTTTCGGGATCGAGCCACACCACGGGATCGCCGAAGAAGCCGTTGAGCACGGGGTCGGTGAGGCGGCGTACCGCGGTGGTGGCGACATCGACCAGCCAGAGCGCCGAACCCTGGGTGAACAGGAGGGTAAGCGCGAGGTGACGGCCGTCGCGGCTCCACTCGTAGCCGGCGATCCTTGCGCCCGCCGGCAGGCCCGTCACGCGGCGCGCGGGGCCGCCGTCCAGGGGCTGGAAGGAGAGCCCGGTGTAGGTCGCCTCCCGGCTGCGGCCGTTGGTCGCGGGGTTCACGCGGAGCCCGGCGAGCTTCAGCTCGGGTTGGGCGAGCTCGGCGATGGACGGCGCCTCGGGGCGATCAAGCAGGAGCAAACGGGTGCGGTCCGGGCTCAGCACGGCCACCGGCGAACTGGGGGCGTCGACGAGCGCGGCGAGCGGTGCGCTCGGCTGGCGATAGACGGGTTCGGCGAAGGCCGGCCGCAACAGGGCTGCGATCAACAGGAGCAGGACGCGCCGGCGGGCGGGGAAGGGGAACATGGGGCGGACCTTGCAGCTCCCGCGCGGCGGTGGCAACCGCGGGGCGGTGCTCGACGACGCGGGCGGTTTCGCATCGGATCGGCGGCGATGCCGTCCTCTTCCGATTATCTGCGCGAGCTGCGGCCGACGCTCGCGTTGGCGGCGCCGATTGTCGTCGGGCAGCTGAGCCAGATGCTCATGGGGGTGACGGACAGCGTGATGATCGGGCACGCCGGCACGGTGCCGCTCGCCGCGTCGGCCTTCGGCGGCAACATCTTCAACATCTTCTATGTGTTTGGCATCGGGTGGATGATTCCGGTGTCCATCTTCGTCTCCCGCGCGCGGGGCGCCGGGGAGCCCGCGGAAGCGGCGGAGTACCTGCGGCACGGCCTAGCCCTCGCGCTGGTGATCGGGGTGGCGGAGTTCGCGGTGATGGCGCTGCTGGCGACCCAGCTGCACCGTTTCGGCCAGCCGCCGGAGGTGCTGGCGATTGTCACGCCGTTTTACCTGTTGTTCGCGGCGTCGATCGTGCCGGTGCTCGTTTATCTGGCTTTGCGGCAATTCGCCGAGGCGATGGGCCACCCCTGGGTGCCGATGTTCATCATGCTGGCCGGCGTGGGGCTGAACGCGCTGCTCAACTGGATTTTCATCTACGGCCGCCTGGGCATGCCGGCGCTGGGCCTCACCGGGGCGGGCATCTCCACGCTCGTCTCGCGCACGCTGGGGGCGTTGGTGATCTTTCTTTGGCTCACGCGTTACCCGGCCATCCGCGAGGCGTGGCCGCGCTCGTGGCGCGGAGCCTTCTCGCGCGAGCGTTTCCGGCGGATGCTGGGGCTCGGCGCCCCCGCGGCGGGCATGCTGCTGTTCGAGACGACCGCCTTCGCGTTTTCCGGCATCATGGTCGGCTGGCTCGGGGCGGTGCCCCTGGCGGCGCATCAGATCGCGATCACGTGCGCGAGTTTCGCCTTCATGGTGCCGCTCGGCCTCTCGATCGCGGCCGGCATGCGGATGAGCCGCGCGGCCGGCGCGGGCGAACGCCACCGCCTGCGGCCCATCGCGTTCGGCATCACCGCGCTCGGGCTCGTCGTGATGATGTTCTTCGCGGTGATGTTCTGGATCGGCGGAGATTTCATCGCGCGTCGTTTTGTCCAGGACGCGGCGGTGGTCGCCCTCGCGGTGCAGCTGCTCGGCGTGGCGGCCGTCTTCCAGCTGGCCGACGGAGTGCAGGTGATCGCCGCGGCCGCGCTCCGCGGCATCATGGATGTGAGGATCCCGGCCGTGATCACCCTCGTCGCCTACTGGATCATCGCGCTTCCGCTCGGCTACGGGCTGGGTTTCCCGGCGGGCCACGGCGCCGCCGGCGTCTGGGTCGGCATCGCGGGCGGCCTCGCCTTCGCCGCCGTCTTCCTCGTGGCGCGGCTTGCGCGCCTCACGCGACCGGCGGTCGCCTAGAATTTCCAGTCGAGCTCGATGCTGGCGAAGCCGGTCGCCCCGCCGGACTTCAGCTTGTAGCCGCGCTGCTCGTACTCGGCCTCGAGGAAAGGCACGATCCCCGCTCCGAGCCGCGCGGAAAGGTCAGGCGAGGCCTCCCACTTCAGCGCCGGACCCACGCGCACGGCCTTGTACTCCAGCCGGGTGCGGTTCAGCGGCGGTTTGTTGCGGCCCGCCGGGAGCGGGTCGTCGTTCATCTGGAATGAGCCGAAGTCCATCTCGGCGGTGAATTCCGCGGACCACGAGTTGTCGATGCGCCAGGAGGCGCCGGTGCGGGGGAAGCCCAGGAATGCCTTCCAGCCCGGCGCGGGCGCCCAGTCGAAGGTGGCGATCGGAAGGATCCGCGTGGATCCGCGGGCCAGCGAGTCGTACCGCAGGCCGAAACCCGCGCTGAGGTCGGGACTGAATTTCCGCAGGGCAAGGCCCATGACACCGACCCCGAAGCCACGGGAGCCGAGGCCGCCGGCTCCCGCCACTCCCGGACTCACGGTGCCGATGAAGGTCCAGTCGGGAGAAAGCACGCCGTAGGCGTTCAGACCCAGGCTGAGGCTCTGGAGGTCGCCGGGGAGCGGTGTGCCCGCCTCGCGATCGAGACGGTGGTGGCGGTAGCGCAGGCTCACCCCGGGGAACCACTGGGCGCTCAGCGGCGGCAGCGGCACGTTGATCCGCGCGCTGGTCTGGAAGATCGAGATTCCGCCAGCGGCGGCGCCTCGCGCCTCCAGATCCGTCTGACCGGTGAAGCCGGATTCCAGCGCGAGCGAGATGCGGGCCGAGGCGGGGCGTCCGGACGGCGCGGACGCGCCGACGGCGGCGGGGGAAAGGAAAGCGGCGACGGCCGCAAGCAGCAGGAGTCGGGAAAGAGGACGGATCATGGAAGGGTTACGTATGGGATACGGGGCGGGATGCACGCCGTGTCAAAGGGCCACGGAGGCCAGACGAGACCGAACGTCAAACTCGGCGAGCCCTTCGATGCGAACGAGCTTCAGACGCGACGAGTCCCCGCGCAGCACGGTGACGGAGCGGCGCGGAAGCCCGAGGTGGGCGGCGAGGAACGAGCAGAGTTCCTCGTTGGCGCGTCCTTCCACGGGCGGCGCGTGAACCTTCACCTTCAGGGCCTCGCCCAGCCAGCCGGCGACGGCACTGCGCGGGGCGTTGGGAACCACCTTGATCGCCAGCGTGCAGGACGCGGGCATCACGCGGCGGCGCCGAGCGCCTCGGATAGCGCTCCGATGATCTCCTCCGCGGATTCCGTGCCGCAGCAGAGGCGGAGCAGGTCGGGGTCGACGCCGCTCGCCGCCAGTTCGGCCAGACCCGTCGGGGTGGTCACGAGATCATAGTGCGCCAAGTACATGAACGGGCAGATCAACGTGGTCGTCATGCCGAAGCTGGGACCCTTGGGCAGGCGCAGCCGGTCGTAGAAGGCCTCGAGAGCTCCCTTCCGCCGCAGCGTGAAGGTGATCACGCCACCGGTGGCGCCGGGACGTCGGGCGATGCGCTCAAAGTTCTCGGCGCAGCTGGTCTGAAGCGCCCAGCGGACCGCGCCCACCGCGGGATGCGATTCTAGAAACGCCGCGACCCGCGCGGTATTGGCATGGATTCGCCCCAGCGTGTCCCGCGTGCCGCCGATCTGCGCCGCGAGGCGAGAAAGGTCCCGCGGGTAAACGGGTTCAAGTTCCCGGGGCACCGCCGATCGCAGCGCGGCGGCGTCGCGCCCGGCCGGGTTCACCGCCACCACCCCCGCGGTGAGATCCCCCTCGTGCGCGGAGTATTTCGTGAGGCTCGACACCACGAGGTCGGCGTGCGGCAACACATCCACGTTGTGGATCGAGGCGATGGAGGGATCGACGATCAGCATGGCGCCTTGGCGCCGGCACAACTCGCCGAGCGCGGGCAGATCCGGAGTCTGGATGAGGGGATTGGTGGGCACCTCGGCGATCACGCCGGCGACGCGCGTCGCGTGGTCCGCGAGGAGGCGGGCGATGGCTTCCAGATCCAGCGGATCGCGCACATGGACATGGTTGCCCGCGGCGCCCGTGAAACGCTGGAGGATCGCGATGGTGTCGAGATAGAGCCAACCGAGTTGGACCCAGATTGTCCGGCCGCGCGCCGACTGCAGCGCGGCCGCGGCTCGGAAAGCCGCCCACATGGCGTTCATGCCGCTGGGCGCGAGGAACAGGTCGGCTTCGGCCGCCGCCGGCATGGCCTCGCGCAGGTCATCACGCACCCGCGCCTCGGCGTCACCCGCGAACAGCGCCTCGGGGTGCGCCGCGGGCAGCAGTCCGAGTCGCACGAGTTGATACTCGGCCTGACGGGAGGAGAGGAAGCCCCCGGTGTTCTGGAGGTAGGTCTTCGCCCGCGGGGAAAGCTCCGGCGAGAGCGGATGCGACACCCCGTGCAGGCCGTCGCGCGCGAAGAGACGCGCGTCGGAAGCGGGCCCGAGGTGTGCGGCGAGGCGCTTCGACGCCGCCGCCGATGGCACGAGCCACAAGTCGCGGCCGCGTAGCCCGGGGTCGGACCGTACCAGGTGCTCCGTGAGTTGGCGGGCGAACGGATGCACGACGAAGCGCGGGTAGCCGGAACTGAGGGCGCGCATCGTTTCGGGATCCTTTTCCTCGTAGCCGCGGACGTCGCGCATCGTGGGCAGGCTGCACGACACCGAGTGCGGGCCGCCGGGGATGCGTTGTCCGAGTTTCAGAGGGGCGAAGACGGCCATGAAGAAAAGGCGGCAGAGCGTGCGCGCGGGCGGGACCGAGGCAACAGCGTCGTGTTTGCCGTCGGGACAAGAAGAGCGTTGCGAACGGCGGCCCGCGCGGGATGTTGCCGGCGATGAAGGTCCTCTCGTGGAACGTCAACGGGGTGCGTGCGGCGCTCGGCAAGGGCCTGCTGGAGTGGATGCGGGCCTCCCGGGCCGACGTGATCTGCCTGCAGGAGGTCAAGGCCACGCCCGGCGACGTGCAGCACGTGGAGTGGCCGCGCGGGTATGAGGTGGCCTGGAACGCGGCGGGCAAGAAAGGCTACAGTGGCACCGCCTTGCTCTCCCGGGAGCGTCCGCTGGCGGTGACCAACGGGATCGGCCGGCCCGAGCACGATGCCGAGGGCCGGGCGATCACGGCCGAGTTCGCGGACTGCTTTGTGGTGTGCGTGTACGTGCCGAACGCGCAGCATGAACTGGCGCGGCTCGCCTTCCGGCAGGAATGGGACCGCGCGTTGCTCGCCTACGTCCGGCGGTTGGAGAAGCGGAAGCCGGTGCTCTTCTGCGGTGACCTGAACGTGGCCCACGAGGAGATCGATCTCGCGCGGCCGAAGGAGAACGTGGGCAACCCGGGGTTTTCCGATGAGGAACGCGACGGTTTCCGCGCCTACCTCGGGGCCGGCTTCATCGACACGTTCCGCGTTTTCGAGCCCGGGCCGGGCCACTACAGCTGGTGGACCTACCGCGCGGGAGCGCGGGAGAGAAACATCGGGTGGCGCATCGACTACGTGATGGCCAGCGCCGCGCTCCGCCCCCGGCTGCGGCGCTCGTGGATCGAGCCGCATGTGCGCGGGAGCGACCATTGCCCCGTCGGGCTCGAGCTTGGCTGATCCGCTATGGACGCCGCGCCTGCCGATCTGAAGTCACTTTTGCTCGGCGCCCCGGGGCGCCCGCGCCTCGCGGTCGCCGAAAGCATGACCGGCGGCCGACTGCAGGCGCGCATCACGGGAATCTCCGGCGCCTCGAGCTTCTTCCTCGGCGGGATCACCGCCTACACCCTTGACCGTAAGGTCGCCCTGCTGGGCGTCGACGAGGCGCACGCCGCCGCCGTGAACTGTGTCTCGGAGCGCGTCGCCGGCGAGATGGCGTTGGGCGCCTGCCGCCTGTTCCGCGCGGAGCTCGCCCTCGCCACGACGGGATACGCCGAACCTTCGCCCGCCGATGGCGTCACCGATCCCTTCGCATGGGTGGCGCTCGCGGAGTCGTCGGGCGGCTCCTCGCGGCTGGTACGGGTCACCCGCGTGGAGTGCGCCGGGGCGGTGCGCGCCGAGGCCCAGACAAAAGTGGCCGATGCGGCCCTGGCGCTGTTGGTCGACCGCCTGCGTTCGCGCTGACCGGCCTCAGGGCGCGAGGCGCTGCACCATTGCCATCAGCGGCTGGACCTCCGCGGGCGGCTGCACCCAGTCGCTGTAGAGGAGCTCCGGCATGGTGTAGCGGGTGTTGTAGAGTGAGAAATTGGCTTTGTCGTTCCGTGCGATGCGACCCGCCTTCACCGTCGCGCCGGCGAACACGCCGGCCGATTTCACGTAGGCGAGCATCGGCGTGCGCAGCAGCTCCTCGTTCACGCGCTCGGCCTCCGCCGCCTTCGGGCCGATCACGGCCTTGGCGTCGACGCCCACGTTGAAGCGGCGGTTGAACAGCATGCGTGGGGTCGCGTCATCGGTCACGATGAACACGCTCTCGACCGCCTTGGCGCCCAGCTGGAAGCCGAGGCTCGTCTCGCCCGCGCTGATCAGCACCGGGATGCTCCAGCGGCCGTCGGCCCGCTTGACCATGATCACGCCGTAGCCCTCCTGAACGCCCAGGAGGAAGCCGGCCTTGAACTGGTTGAGGATGATGACCGCGCGGGCGCGCTGCCAGACCGCGGCCGGGATTGCGGTGCGGGAGCGGGCTTGGAAATCCTGCAGGATCGCCTCGCAGGATTCGACCCGGGCCACGAGATCCGCGCGTGTCGTATCGGCACGGCCCAGCGGGGCGCCCGCCAGCAAGGCGAGCAGGAGGAACAGGAATTTCTTCATGGCGGAGCGGAAGATCGGAAGTCGGAGACAATACACAAGCGCGGGGCCGCTTGGAAAGCGCCGATTGCGGCGGGTTCCCTCCGTGCCTGCCCCGGGGCCCGGCTCAATCGAGGCCGCGGGCCGAGACTTCGTCCTCGTCCCATCCCAGATAGTGGCCGAGCTCATGGAGATACGTGCGTTCGGCTTCCTCCCGGAAGACAGCCTCGTCGCCTTCGGAGAAATCCCAAAGATTGTCCAAGTAGAGTAGGATTTGCGGCGGGGTGGGGTTGTCGGCGCTCAACTCCGTGCCGTGCGCCGCTCCGGTGAACAGGCCAAGGATGTCGGGCGGGAAACCCTCGTCGATGACATCGGCCGCGGGCTTGCTTTCATAATGCACCGCGACGCCGCGCGCGAGGGCGCGCAGCTCCGGGGGCAGCTGCCGCTGGGCCGCACCCACCGCGTCCGCGGCCAACCGGGTCAGTCGCTCACCATGCATGGGTATCTCCGCCGCCAGCGGAGCGGACCTCGCGGCGGCCCCTCGCGCCGCCGCCGCGCGGGAGTTTGTTTCGCCGTCGCCGGTCGCGCTCCTGATTCATGGAGGACTGGTCGGCGAGCCGGTTGCCCGCGGCAAATCCGAAAAACGCCCGCGCGTGGTTTTTGAAAAATTCCGCAACTCTTCCCGGAGTCGCCCGTCTTGCCCGATGCGCGCCCCGTGCCCCGCGGCCGGCGGCGCCAAAATCACCCCCGCCCTAGTTACTGCCATGAAAATCCGCTCGCTTCTCCTCCGCCTCGTCGTGCTCGGCTGCGTTGCTGCGCTGCCCGCGCTGAACGCCCAGGATGCCAAGAAGGGTCGTGGACCCGGCGGTGGGGGTGGTCGCGGGATGATGAGCGCCGAGCAGCGCATCGAGCGGCTCGAGGAGGCGGTGGGCAAGCTCACCGACGCCCAGAAGGCGAAGATCAAGGACATCTACGCCAAGACTTCCGAGAAGATGCAGGCCCTCTCCGACGACGAGCGGCGCGAGAAGGGCATGGAGCTGATGCGCGACTCCGGCCGCGCGGTCCGCGCGGTGCTCACGGAGGAGCAGCAGAAGAAGTACGACGAGATGATGGCCCAGATGGGCCAGGGGCGCGGCGGTCCCGGAGGGGGCGGCGGTCGCAAGGGCGGCAACTGAGCCGCCGCTGAATTTGTCAGGGGTTGGTGTTAGTTGGCCGCCGCGGATCGCAGCCCGCGGCGGCCTTTTTTTGCCCGTGTGAGCCGGGATGAGATTGCCCTTTCCACGCCGGCCCGCGCCGGCAACTTCGCGGCATGCAGGAAAAGCGGCGGGTGGTGATCGCCGGCGGGGGAGCCGCCGGTTTCTTCGCGGCGATCGCCTGCGCGGAGGCGCTCGGCCCGGCGGGTGAGGTCACGTTGCACGAGGCGACGGCCCATCCGCTTGCCAAGGTGCGCATCTCCGGCGGCGGCCGCTGCAACGTCACCCACGCCTGCTTCGAGCCGCGCGAACTCGTCCGGCGCTACCCGCGCGGCGGGCGCGAGCTGCTCGGTGCCTTCCACCGTTGGCAGCCGCGCGACACCGTCGCGTGGTTCGCCGCTCGCGGCGTCGAAACCAAGATCGAGGAGGACGGGCGGATGTTTCCCGTCACCGACGACTCCGGCACAATCGTTGATTGCCTCCGGCGCGCGGCGGACGCGTCCGGGGTGCGGGTGCTCACGGCCAGCGGCTTGCGCCGCGCGGAGGCGGCGGGCCCTGGCTCCTTCTGGATCACGCTCACGGACGGTTCCGAGGTGCGTTGCGAACGGCTGCTGCTCGCGACGGGTGGCAATCGTTCCTCGGCGGGCTTCACTATCGCCGAGTCCTTCGGGCATACGATCGAGCCGCTGGTGCCTTCGCTCTTCACGTTCCATAGCGACGATCCGCGGCTGGTGGGACTTTCCGGCCTGAGCGTGGCCGATGCGGCCGCGACCGTCCCTGGCACGAAGCTCGCCGAGCGCGGTCCGATGCTCATCACGCACTGGGGCCTGAGCGGTCCGGTGATCCTCAAGCTCTCCGCCTGGGGCGCGCGCGAGCTGGCGGCGCGGAACTACCAATTAACGGTGCGAATCAACTTCGCGCCCGGCCGCTCGCGCGAGGACGTCGTCCGCGAGCTGTCGGCCGCGCGCGCGGCCAATCCGCGCAAGCAACTCGCCACCTGGTGCCCGCTTGGTCTTCCGCTCCGGCTGTGGGAGCGACTGGTCGCGGCGGCGGGCGTCGCGGCCGCGGCGACGTGGACCTCGGTCGGCAATGCCGCGCTCGGCGCGCTCGCTGGGCAGATCACCGCCGCGGACTTCAAGGTCGAGGGCAAGAGCCTGTTCAAGGATGAGTTCGTGACGTGCGGGGGCGTGCGTCTGAGCGAGGTCGACTTCCGCACGATGGAGAGCCGCCTTCGCCCCGGGCTGCATTTCGCCGGCGAGGTGCTCGACATCGACGGCGTCACAGGCGGCTTCAACTTCCAGGCCGCTTGGACCACGGGATGGATCGCCGGCCGCGCGATGGCGGCGGGCGCGGAGAGTGTTCCCGCCGGTGTGGCAGCCTCCGCTTGAACGCGCCGCCGCGGCGTCCCATTCCGTCTCCCCATTCCCACCTACCTCCAACTGCTCTTCCTCGTCCTGCCGGTCTTCCTGCTGATCGGCGTGGGCGTCGCCGTCCGGCGGGTGCGTTGGATCGAGGGTGACGCGGAGACGAGCCTCATCCGGTTCACCGTCAACGTCTGCTACCCGTGCCTCACTTTCGAGGCGGTGGCGGGAAACGCGGCTTTGCGCACGCCGGGTAATCTTCTTCTCCCGCCGCTGCTGGGCTTCGGCGTCACCGCCGCGGGCATCCTGTTCTGCCGCGCGGTGGCCCGCGCGATCGGACTCCAGGTCGGCACTGGTCTGCGCACCTTCGCGCTCACGGCCGGCATCGCGAACTATGGTTTCCTGCCGCTGCCGATCATGGAGGCGATCTGGGGGCCGCAGAGCCGCGGTTTGCTCCTCGTGCACAACGTCGGGGTCGAGGTCGCGATCTGGACCGTCGGCCTCCTGGTGCTGAGCGGGCAGTCGTTGCGTGACGGCTGGCGGAAGCTGCTGAGCCCCGTGCTCGTCACGCTGGTCGTCGCCGTCGGCTGCAATCTCGCCGGCGTCTTCCCGCACCTGCCCAAGGTGCTGCTCGATACCGTGCATGCGCTCGCGCTGTGCGGCATCCCGCTCGGGCTCGTGATGACCGGCGTGAGTCTCGCGGGGCATTTGGCCTCGCCGCGCGAACTCTTCGACGCCCGTGTCTCCTTGGCCGCCGGCGCGCTGCGGCTGGCCGTGCTGCCGCTCGCGATCATCGGTCTCGCCCTGGTGCTTCCTTGCTCGATCGAACTGAAGCGCGTGCTCGTCGTGCAGGCCGCCATGCCTTCCGCGATGGTGCCCGTCATCCTCGCGCGGCTTTACGGCGGGCATCCGCGTACCGCCGTGCAGATCGTCGTCGGCACCACCGCCGTCGGTATACTCACCATCCCGCTCTGGCTGCGCGCCGG
>CAXRGI010000013.1:0-20488 GCA_964229935.1 Opitutales bacterium | reverse complement strand
CTTCGAACCGTCCAAACGACCGACAAGCGCGCCGGCCGCGGCGCCGGTTTGCGGAATCGACTCGTGGTGACGGGCTGGGCGATGGCGGGGGTACGGCCGATTGTCGCGGCACAGCCTGTCCCTTGAACGCCCGGCTACTCAGTTACCTGAAGCAGCTGGTGCGCACCGCCGAAGCAACGCGTTCGCACCGCATGGCACCTCCAACTCTTAAAGCTCTATTAGTTACTCTCCAACAGTCGCTTAGGTTGGTAATTCCATCGCGAACTACTCTACCCCAGGAGGAACTGCCCCCACCGGAACAGATTCGCGAACGGTCTTCGAGGCCACGGGACTCAGAATCTTTCCGCACAACTAACCTGTCCCCTCGTCCGAAGACTCCCACCTTCCCGCTGGCAAATCCCGAGGCCATCGGTTCGCTGCTTAACTGATACCGAGTCTCACTCCAAATGTCATCGTCGCCGCTGCCTCTCTCGCCGCTGTGCCAGCTACCCGCCGGCGCCACGGCTAGAGTGTTCAAGCTCACGGGCGATGCCAGCTTCTGCCAGCGGATTCGCGAAATGGGGTTCGGCGAAGCCGCGGTCGTGACCAAGATTTCCGGCTCCACCACCAGCCTCTGCCTCGTCAACGGCATGCGCGTCGCCCTCAACCATCGCGCCGCCATGAGCATCGTGGTCGAGCACTTGCCGGCCCAGGCGCGCTGAGGAACTGCCCGCCCGCCATGGGACCGGACGCCAGCCAGCCCAACGCGGGCGGAGACCCGCGCGCCGCCCTGCCGGCGCACTTCACCGCGACCTCACCGGTTCGCCGCCGGCCCGTCGCCGCGCCACGCGCCCCGGTTTATGCGATGGTGGGAAATCCGAACTGCGGCAAAACCACCCTCTTCAACGCCCTGACCGGACTGCGCCAAAAAGTCGGGAACTACCCGGGCGTCACCGTCGAAAAGAAGATGGGGGAGGCCTACTCCCAGCATGGGAAGCCGATGCGGGTCATCGATCTCCCGGGAGCCTACTCGCTCGCCGCCCGCTCGCCCGACGAGGCGGTCACGCGCGACGTGCTGCTCGGCCGCCGCGCCGACACACCGCAGCCCGACCGCATCATCTGCGTCCTCGACGCGACCAATCTGGAGCGAAACCTCTACCTCGCCCACCAGATCCTTGATCTCGGCCGGCCCGTGATCGTGGTCCTCAACATGATGGACCTCGCCCGCCGGGCGGGCGTCACCGTGGATGTCAGCCGCCTCGAGGAGCAACTTGGGGTGCCGGTGATCGCGTGCGAGGCCGTGAACGGACGTGGCGTCGTCGAGCTTCGCATAGCGATGAGCCGGGCCGAACTACCCCTGGCCCGCCATCGCTGGGACATACCGACCCCGATCGCCCCGGCGGTGGCGGAGCTGCAGGCGGGATTGGTCGCCGAGGGTCGTCCCCCGCTGGTCGCGCGCGCCGAGGCACTGCTGCTGCTCACTGACTTCGACGCCGTGCGCGTGGGCGGTTCCGCCCCGCTCGGTCCCCGGACCGCGGCGGCCTTGGAAACGTGGCGCGGGCGCTGGGGCGCAGAGGGCACCGATTGGTCGGGAGCGTTGATCAGGAGCCGTTACGAGGCCATCAACGTGCTCTGCCAAGGCGTCGTGGACCGCCCCGTGGCGAAAGGCCTATCGTTCTCCGACCGGATCGACGCGCTCCTCGTCCACTCCGTGTGGGGCTGGCTCGTGTTCGCCGTGATCATGGCGGCGATGTTCCTGTCCATCTTCACGCTCGCGGAGCATCCGATGGCGCTGATCGAGGGGCTGGTGTCCGACGGCGCCGGTTTCATCCGGAACGCGATGCCGCCAGGCGATCTGCGCGACCTGCTGACCGAGGGCGTCGTGGGCGGCGTGGGCGGCGTCGTGGTGTTCCTGCCGCAGATCCTGATCCTGTTTCTCTTCGTGGGCTTGCTGGAGAGCACCGGCTACATGGCGCGCGCGGCCTTCCTGATGGACGGCCCGATGAGCCGCGTGGGCCTGAACGGCCGATCCTTCATCCCGCTCCTCGGGTCCTACGCGTGCGCGATCCCCGGCATCATGGCCACGCGCACCATCGAGAACGCGAAGGACCGACTTGCGACCATACTCGTCGCGCCGCTCATGAGCTGCTCCGCGCGCCTGCCCGTCTACCTGCTCATGATCGCCACGCTGCTGCCGGGACGCGAGGTGGCGGCGACGACGAAAGCCGGGCTCATGCTGCTAATGTACGCGCTGGGCACGGGCGGAGCCTTCGCCTTCGCGTGGCTCTTCAAACGCACCTTCCTCCGTGGCGGCCACCCGCTGATGATCCTCGAACTCCCGCCGTACCAACCTCCCCGCCTGAAGGAAATCCTCCGCCAGATGCTGGAACGGGCGTGGCTCTTCCTGCGCAACGCCGGCACCATCATCCTGGCGATCTCGATCGTGCTCTGGTTCCTCACCACCTACCCGAAACACCCCGATCCGCAGGCCACGGCCGACGCACGGATCGCGTACAGCTTCGCCGGGCAGGCCGGCCGGCTCATTGAGCCGGTCATCCAGCCGCTGGGCTTCGATTGGCGGATCGGTATCGGGCTCATCACCTCGGTCGCGGCTCGCGAGGTATTCGTCAGCTCGATGGGCGTGATCTTCGGCGTGGAAGCCGGCGAGGAGGACACCGCGCCGCTCCGCCAGGCGATGCTGAAGGCGACCTGGCCCGACGAATCACCCCTCTTCACGCCCCTCGTCTGCCTCACGCTCATGATCTACTACGTCTTCGCGATGCAGTGCATGAGCACCATCGCGGTCGTGCGCCGGGAAACCCACTCCTGGCGGTGGCCGCTTTTTCAAGTCGCGTACATGACCGGGACGGCGTGGCTCGTCTGTCTCGTCGTGTATCAAACCGGCCGGGCCCTCGGTTTCTGACCATGGACGCCTCCACCCAGCGGATCGTCGCGCTAGCCTTGGTCGCGCTCGCCGCCGCCGTCCTGATCGCGCGCGCTTTTCGCCGGCGCAAACGAGCCGGCTGCCACGACGGCTGCGCCTGCGCCGGCCGCAACCGCCGGCCGGAATGAACCGCGGCCGCTCCGCGGCTGCACCGCGGCAAATCCATTGCCCGCGCACCGTCCACCCGCATCGTTCCGCCATGCCCCAACGTCTCACCGCCGTCCTCACGGCCGCTCTCCTCTCCGTCGGAACCCACGTTTCCGCGCAGGACAAACCCCTCGCCTTCACCGGCGCGCGCATCATCCCGATCGCCGGGCAACCCGTCGAAAATGGCGTCCTCATCGTGCAGGGCGGACGCATTCTTGCGGTTGGTCCCGCCGCCTCGACCGCACTGCCCGCCGGCGCCGAGGTCCGCGACGCCCGCGGCAAGGTCATCATGCCAGGCCTCGTCGACTCCCACAGCCACATCGGGGGCGCCTCGGGGGCCGACGGCGCCAGCCCGGTGCAGCCCGAAGTCCGCGTGCTCGACGCGATCGACGTGCGCCACGCCAGTATCCAGAAGGCGCAGGCGGGCGGCATTACCACCGTCAACGTCATGCCCGGCTCCGGTCACCTCATCAGCGGCCAGACGCTTTACCTGAAGCTCCGCGACGGACGCGTGATCGACGACCTGCTCGTCCGCCTGCCCGACGGTACGATCGCCGGCGGGCTGAAGATGGCCAACGGCACCAACTCCATCCGCAGTCCGGGCGGGCCGTTCCCCGGTTCCCGGGCCAAGTCCGCCGCACTGGTCCGCGAGCAGTTCGTGAAGGCGCAGGAGTACAAAGCCCGCCGGGACCGCGCCGGCAACGACGCGGAGAAACTCCCCGCCCGCGATCTGGCGCTTGAGATGCTGGTCGAGGTCCTGGAGGGGCGCCGTATCGTCCAGCACCACACGCACCGCCACGACGACATCCTCACGGTACTGCGCCTGCAGAAGGAATTCGGGTTCAAGGTCGTTCTCCACCACGTCAGCGAGGCCGCCAAGGTGGCGGCGGAAATCGCCGCCGCCGGCGTCCCCAGCTCGGTCATCATGATCGATTCCCCCGGGGGAAAACTGGAGGCGCGCGACTTCGCCCTCGAGAACTGCGCCGCCCTTGAGCGCGCCGGGGCGGAGGTCGGGCTGCACACCGACGACGGCGTCACCGACTCGCGCCTCTTCCTCCGCTCCGCCGCGCTCGCCGTGCGCGCCGGCATGACCCGCGAGGGCGCGCTCCGCGCCGTGACGATCGCCAACGCCCGCATGCTCGGAATGGAGACCCGCGTAGGCACGCTCGAACCGGGCAAGGACGCCGACTTCATCCTGCTGTCGGGCGATCCTCTGAGCGTCTACACCGACGTAGAGCAGACTTGGGTCGACGGCGTTAAAGTCTTCGACCTATCGGACCCGACGGACCGCCTATACGCCCGCGGCGGACCCGGCGCCGGCGAAAGCCGCCGCTCACCGCTCTGCTGTTTCGGCAGCGCTTGGGACATCATCATGGCGGCGAACGGAGGGAACTGAACATGAAAGCCCTGATCGCCATCCTTACTCTGTCCGGAACGGCGGCACTGACCGCCGCGGAAACTTCTCAACCCGTCGCCATCCTCGGCGAGACGGTTCACACCCTTAACGGACCCGCGATCAAGGACGGCCTCATTCTGGTGCGTGAAGGCCGCGTCGCTTACGCGGGCCCGGCCGCTGGCCGCACCATTCCTGCCGACCACCGCATGCTGCGGGCCAAAGTGGTTACGCCGGGCCTGATCGACGCCCGGGCAACCGCCGGCCTTTCCGGCATCCTTAACCAGGCACAGGATCAGGATATGCTGGATCGCTCCGCCCCGCTGCAACCGGAACTGCGGGCGATCGACGCCTACAACGCCCGCGATCCGCTCGTGACCTGGGTACGGTCGTTCGGCGTCACGGTCCTCAACACCGGCCACGCCCCGGGCGCGCTGGTCTCGGGCCAGACCATGATTGCGCGCACCGCCGGTCGCAGCGTGGAGGACGATGTGATCAACCCCGCCGCGATGATCACGGTCTCGCTCGGCGGCAACGCGGTGAGCCGCGCGGAAGGTCCGGCGGGCGGGGCCGCAAAGTCCCCCGGCACGCGCGCCAAGGCGGTCGCCATGCTGCGGGCGGAGCTCATCAAGGCGCAGGAATACGCGCGGAAACGCGAGGCGAAGGACGAGACCAAGCGGCCCGCGCGGGACCTGCGGCTGGAGACGCTGGCCCGCGGCCTAGACGGCTCGCAGCGATTCCTCATCACCGCCCACCGCCAGCAGGATATCCTTGCGGCGCTCCGGCTCGCGCGGGAGTTCAACCTCCGCATCGTCCTCGACGGCTGCGCCGATGCGCCTCTCGTGCTCGAAGAGATCAAGGCCGCCGGTTTCCCGGTCATCCTGCACCCCACCATGGCCCGCGCGAGCGAGGACACCGAGAACCTCGCGATGGACACCGCCGCACGACTGGCGGCGGCCGGCATCCCGTTCGCGTTGCAGAGCGGCTACGAAAGCTATGTGCCGAAGACGCGCGTCGTCCTGTTTGAAGCCGCCGTGGCCGCCTCCCGCGGCCTCGGCTTCGAACGGGCGCTGGCGGCCGTCACGCTCGACGCCGCCCGGATCCTCGGGATCGACGGTCGCACCGGCTCGCTCACCGAGGGCAAGGACGCCGACCTCGCGCTCTTCGATGGCGATCCTTTCGAGTACACCACGCACGTCACGGCCACGGTCGTCGCCGGCCGCGTTTTCACCGACGGTCCCCGCTGACGAACCCGCTCGGCTCAGGCGGGAGCCCGCACCTCGCTCATCAGCCCCACGAGGTTGCCTTCCGGGTCACGCACGAAGGCCATCCACAATTCGTGGTCGGGCCGCCGCGCCGTCAGCGCCGGAGCCCGCTCCGGTGCCGCTCCGCGCGCCACCACCGCGGCGTAAGTTGCCGCCAGATCTTGGACTCGGAAGTAGAGAGCGGAATTCTTCCCCGGCTCTCCGTGCCCCCGCGGGGTCGTGAGCATCAGGCGCACGCCGCCAGCCTCCAGAAAAGCGAGATCGGGACCCGCGGAAAACAGCAGGCGCAAGCCAAGGGTGTCCCGGTAGAATATCAGCGCTGCCGGCACATCCGTCATGGTCAGGGCGATCTGGGCGAGACCGTCGACGGCGGCGGGGGGAGCAGAGTCCATGACGAATCCCGAGCCGACCGCGGGAGGAAGTCGAACCCGGTTCGACGGGAAAACACTTGGAACCTTTGCGGAAAATTCCACCAATGCTCACCTTGAGCGTCGTGCCTCCTGGGGCACCGTCCTCCCTTTCATGCAATCCATCCCCCTGTTCCCGTTCGCCGACTACTGGTGGTTCTACGCGCTTTTCACCGTCGGGGTGATCGGCCTGCTCGGACTCGACCTCGGAGTGTTCCACCGGAAGGCCCACGAGGTCTCCTTCAAGGAGGCGCTGGGGTGGACCGTGGTATGGTGCGTACTGGCGCTCTCGTTCTGCTTCGGGCTTTGGCGCTACGCGGAATGGAAACTCCCGCAAGACCCCCGGCTGATCGCGGCGGGCCTCACCGCGGCCGAGGCGACGGGCCTCGCCCGGCAGACGGCGCTTGAGTTCCTCACCGGCTACGTCGTCGAGCTATCCCTGTCGGTCGACAACATCTTCGTCTTCATCGTCGTCTTCACGTTCTTCGGGATCCCCTCCCAGTACCAGCACCGGGTGCTGTTCTTCGGCATCCTCGGCGCGCTGGTTTTCCGCGTGCTCTTCATCTCGCTGGGCGCGGTGCTGATGAAGTTCCACTGGGTGATCTGGGTGTTCGGCGGCTTCCTCATCCTAACCGGCCTGAAAATCCTGTTCGCCCCGGAAAAACCGATGGACCCTGAGCGGAATCCGCTGCTCCGCCTCCTGCGGCGCATCGTCCCGATCACCACCCGCTTTGAGGGTCAGAAGTTCTTCGTGATGGAAAAGGGCGTGCGGCACGGCACCCCGCTGCTCGTCGCCCTCGCGGCGATCGAGTTCAGCGACATCATCTTCGCCGTAGACTCGGTCCCGGCCATCTTCGCGATCACCAAGGAGCCGTTGGTGGTGTTCACCTCCAACATCTTCGCGATCCTCGGCCTGCGCTCGATGTTCTTCCTGCTGGCCGGCATCGTGCACAAGTTCCGCTTCCTCAAGTACGGCCTCGGTCTCGTGCTCATCTTCGTCGGCCTCAAGATGGCTTGGCTGAACGAGCTCTTTGGCGGCAAATTCCCGATCACCTGGTCGCTCGGCATCATCGGCGGCCTGCTCGGCGCCTCCGTCGCGGCCTCCTGGTTGATCCCGCCCAAGAAGGACGTCAGCCCGACCAAGCCCGCATGATCCGCTGGGTGATTTCGAAAGCGACCCCCGCGAACAGGGAAAAGTAGGCCAGCGTGGCGAGCAGCAGCCCGTAGGCCGCCGCCACCGCCGCCCCGTCCCGCTCCAGCATCCCGAGCGTTCCCACCACCACCACCAGCGCTGGCAGGGTGTTGGTGAAAGGGATGCCGCCCAGAGGCAGCAACAGCAGGGCGGCGCCGGCGCACACCGCCAGCGAGTGCAGACGCAACCAGCCGCGGCCCGCCGTGAGCCAAACCCAGCGGGGACGCATCCGGCGCTCGATCCAGCCCAGCAGGCGGCTCGTGGCCTCGAGGAGCGCGCGGAAAAACTTCGGCGGCAACTCGACCGCGAGCAGCCGTTCCGGCAGCCATAAGGGTCGCCCCGTCGCGTAACCGGCCGATAACAAGAGTATCACCGCCCCGAAGGGCAGCGAAAGGCCGGGGATCGACACCGGTGCGCAGAAGGGCAGCGCAAGGATAACCACCAGCAGCGCCGTGGCCCTGTCGCCCAACGTCGCGATCACCTCGCGCAGCGTCACCGTCCGCTCCCGGAAGGTCTCCGCCAGCTGATGCAGCTCAGCCGAGAGGCGGGCTGGAGGCGGGGCGGACGGGTCGGAATCAGGCGAGCGCATCGTGGGAGGAAATCAGGTTCCGCGGCGATTGCCGTAAAGCTCGAGGTGCAATCGATGCGCGTAGCGGTAGCCGCCCCGTTTGCACGCCTCCGCCAGCCACGCCGAACGCGCCCGCATTGTCTCCGGCGTCGTCGCCTCCGGCATCAGCAGCACCTTGTGGCGCGGAATGTCGCGCCGCAACGCCGTCAACATCGCCTCCAGTTCGTCGATATCCTCCTCCCGCGCGACGACGAACTTGAACTGATAGGGGTAGGCGTCGATCCAGCTGCGGACGACATCCGGCTGCCAGCGGGTCGCCTCATGCCGGCGCCGCCACGTGGCGTGCTGCGCGGCGTCGGGCGCGGAGTTGAGGAGCTTCGGGGAGAGCGAAGCCAGATCGCAGGCAATCCCCGCGGGTGCCACCGTCGCCGCCGTCTCGATCGTGAGGTGGCGGCCGCTGGCCTTCACCGCCGCCGCCAGCTCCGCGGCATCACGCGCGATCATCGGTTCACCTCCGGTGAAAACCACATGGCGGGTCGCGGGATGTTCCTCCACCAAAGCCATGATCCGCGCCACCGTGAGGGCCTCGCCCTCGGGGTTCCAGGACGCGTAAGGGGTGTCGCACCAGGTACAGCGCAGATTGCAGCCGCTCGCCCGCACAAAAACCGACGGAACTCCGGCCAGCTCACCCTCCCCCTGCAGGGAATGAAAGATTTCCGCGACCAGCATCGGTCCGTCCTCAGGTCCGCGATCCCGCCGGTCCCTGGGGCAAGGGCGGCCGCGTCTCGTAGTCGGTCGGATCGGCCAGCCCCGCGCGCAGGAAAGCCTCGCGGCGCTCCACACAGGTACCGCAGGCGCCGCAATGCCGTTCGCCGCCCTTGTAGCAGGAATACGTCGCCGCGAAATCCACCCCCAACCGACCGCCCAGCGCCGCGATCGCACCCTTGTCGAGGTGGATGAACGGACGGAGCAGCTGCACGCCGGCGTACGTTCCCGTCCGCATCGCCTCGGCCATCGCGCGCATGAAGTCTTCCCGGCAATCCGGATAAATGGTGTGGTCTCCGGTGTGCGCGGCGATCACCACCCCCTCCGCACCCGCGCTCTCCGCCACGCCGCACGCCACCGCCAGCAGGATCGCGTTGCGAAACGGCACCACCGTCTGGCGCATGGTTTCATCGGCGTAATGGCCCTCGGGGATCTCATCGCCGCCCTGCAGCAGGGCCGACCGGAAAAGACGGCGGACAAAATCCAGGCCCGCCACCTCATGCGCCACCCCGAGCCGCCGCGCCTGCTCCGCCGCCATCGGCAGTTCCCGCGCATTGTGTTTCGCGCCGTAGTCGAAGCTCAGCGCCAAACGCACGTCATGCTCCCGCCGCGCCCAGTGCAGCGCGGTCACCGAGTCCATTCCGCCGGAGCAGAGCACGATCACCTTCATTCCCGCCCAACTTGGCGGGGGCTCGCCGCAAAGTCACCCGCGGAAACGATTTTCCCGAAATCCACGCGGGACGGAACTGCAGAAGACTGCGGGCACCGGAAGGTAAGACCGCGGGTTAACCACGAAATTCACGAACACCACGAAACCGCGACCGGCCCGCGGCGCGGGCGGAAGGAAACCCTCATTCACCCGAGTGAATCGGCGAAGCCGGGTCCCTCATCTCTCCCGACGCGGACCAGCTTGAATGCTACTTCAGCTGCCGCGGAGCCGCGCTGGGATGCAACGGGCTTGTTCCGACCCTCGGCACGCGTACGTTGCCGTTTTCGCCATGCTCATCCTCCACGACCCGCGCTGCGCCGCCTACGGCTCGTCGATGCGACCCGAGCAGCCGGCCCGTGTGATCCGCTCCGCCGCCCACCTGCGTCGGGTCCACCCGGACTGGACGTGGAGGGAACCCGCAGCCGCCGACGGTGACGATGCCACGCTGCTCACGGCCCACACCGCGGCCCACTTGAAACGGCTCGCACAGCCGCGGGATTTCGACGCCGACACCCCGTTCTTCCCGGAAATCGACGTCCACGCGCGCCGCGCGGTCGCCGCTGCCGTCGGCGCCGCGCGCCACGCCCTCTCCTCCCGACCGTCCGAGCCGGCATTCTCCCTCATGCGTCCGCCAGGCCATCACGCGACCGCGGAGCAGGCCATGGGCTTTTGCTACCTCAACCAGATTGCCATCGCGGCGCTCGTGGCCCGGACAACGCTTGGCGCGCGCCGGGTCGCCGTATGGGACTTCGACGCCCACCACGGCAACGGCACCGAGGCCATTCTGCTGGGGCGTGACGGGGTGCTTTTCACCTCCGTCCACCAGCACCCCGCCTACCCGGGAACCGGCACGCAGGACCATACGCCCAATGTCCGCAACTGGCCCGTGCCGCCGCGCTCGCCCCGTCTTCGGCACATGAAGGCGCTGCGGGAGTCTTTCGACGCCGTCCTCGCTTTCGCGCCCGATCTGATCCTCGTCTCGGCCGGATTCGACGCCTACGCGCGCGATCCGATCACGTCGATGACGCTGGAGGCGGAGGACTTCGCGACGCTGGGAAGCTGGCTCGGGCAGGCTCGTCGTCCCGCGGCCGCGGTGCTTGAAGGCGGCTATCACGACGACCTGCCTTTGCTGATTGATGCCTTCCTGGCAGCGTGGGATAAGGCCGCGAAAGCATCTGCATGATTTCCCGCTTCCTGCCGCCTCCCGTGCGTCGTCTCCTCGGCGTGAAGGTGGCCTCTCGCCCACCCTCGTATCTGCTGCTCGACCAGCCCGGTTCGCTCGGACCGCTGCTGCAGGCCCTCGGGCCCGTCCGAGAGGTGACCCTCGATACCGAGGCGGACAACATGTACCACTACAAGACGCGGGTCTGCCTCTTGCAGTTCATGGTGGGCCGGGAGGTTTTTCTCGTGGATGTGCTGGCGCCCGGCCTTGACCTGCAACCTCTCTGGCAGGCGCTGGCGGGCAAGCACCTGATCATGCACGGCAGCGACTTCGACATCCGGCTGCTGCACGATCTCTGCGGTTTCGCGCCCCACAGCCTCTTCGACACGATGCTCGCCGCGCAGCTGCTCGGGCGGCAGCGCTTCGGTCTCGCCGCCCTGCTGGAGGAGCACTTCGGGGTGCTGCTCGACAAGGATGGCCAGAAGGCGAACTGGTCCCGCCGGCCCATCACCCCCAAACTCCTGAACTACGCCGCGCTCGACGTCTGGCACCTGCCGGACCTCCGCGACATTCTGGCGAAGGAACTGCGCAAACTCGGCCGGCTCGGTTGGCTCGAGCAGCAATGCGAGGCTCAGATCCGCTCCGGGGCTGAAGGTTTCGCCCCGCCGACCGAGAACGACTGGCGCATCGGTCGAAGCGAGCGGCTGCGCGGTCCCGGCCTCACCGTCCTCCACGCCATCTGGCATTGGCGCGAGGCTCAGGCCCAGCGCATCGACACGCCGCCGTTCAAGGTCTGCGGCAACGCCCTGCTCCTGAAGATCGCGGAGGCCGCCGAGGCTGGCGAGGCCGAGTCCGCGATCCTTTCCCAGATCCATCTCGGCAAGCGTCACGACCGTATCTTTCCGTCGCTCGCCACCGCCATCCGCGCCGGCCTCACGCGCGATCCGCAGACGCTACCCCGCCGGCCCGGACGCGACCCCAACCACGTTTCGCTGACCCAGAAACAGGTCGAATTCCAGGACCGCATCAAAGCCGACCGCGACCGGGTCGCGGCCAAGCTCGGCATCGACCCCACCCTGATCGCCAACCGCTCGCTGCTCGCCCAGATCGCACGCCAGCCGCGCGATCTCGACCGCATTCTGCTGCCCTGGCAGGCGGATCTCCTGCGTTCGGAACCATCCTTGAGCGCCGCGCATTGAACCGTGGTCCGGGGACTCACCCGTCGAATCAAGACTCAGCCAGACTCCTCTCGACTCACCGGCACCGATCCAAGCAAAACCCCGCCCTTGCGAAACTTCCCCCTGCTGGCCAGCGTCCTTCCCTGACGTCCATGAAACCCAAGTTGCCCCTCCTCGCCGTCCTTTTCATCGCCCTGCTCGCCTCCGGTTGCGCCACGCGCAACACCGCCAGCGGCGGCAAGGAGACAAACGTGCTCGCGGGTGCGGTCACGTACTCCAGCGACTCCTTCCAACCCGTGAAACCCGCGACCGTGAACGCCGATACCTCAGCCATCGTCGGCAAGAATGGCCCCTCGGGGAAAAAGGTCACTCTGCTCTGGGGGCTCATCACCCTCCACGACTACTGAGAAGACCACCGGGCCCATCCCGCCGCGCCGCGACCTCACCGTCGCGGCGTTTTTATTGCCCGGCTCTCGCTCGCACCGCACGTTCGCCTCCGCCATGACGCCGCCCGCCCATCCACCGGCCGCCGAGGAAGCCGCGGGAGCCAACATCGCCCGCCATCTCGGCCTCATGGCCGCGAGCCGGCCGGAAGCCATGGCGCTCAAGGTGCCGCGCGGCACCACCGGCAGCGGGGACATCGACTACCTTTCCCTCTCCTTCGCCGAACTCGACGCCGAGGTCGGCGCGTGGTGCGCGCGGCTTGACGCCTCTGGCCTCCGGCCGGGTGACCGTGCGCTCGTGATGGTGCCGCCCGGGCTGCCGCTGATCGCATGCGTGTTCGCATTGTTCAACCGCGGCCTCGTGCCGGTGGTGATCGATCCCGGGATGGGGCTGGCCAACTTCCTCCGCTGCGTCGCCGCCACGCGGCCGCGCGTTCTGGTGGGCATCCCGGCGGCGCGGCTCGCGAGCCGCATCTTCCGGCCATCCTTCCGCTCCGTCACCGTGCGAGTGCCGGCGGACGGCTCGCTCACCGGCCGTCTGACCACGCCCGGTTCGCGGGTTGCGGCCCCCGCCGTACGCACCACCCAAACGCACGACCTTGCCGCCATCCTTTTCACCTCCGGGTCCACCGGCGCGCCCAAGGGAGTACGCTACGAACATGGCATGTTCGAGGCGCAGGTGAGGCTGATCCGCGCCGCCTACGGCATCGAGCCGGGTGAGATCGACCTGCCGCTGCTGCCGGTTTTCGCCCTTTTCAACCCCGCCCTCGGGATGACGACCATCGTGCCGGAAATCGATCCCCGGCGGCCGGCGGCGTTCAATCCCGGCCGCGCCATCCGCGCCATCAAGCAGGAGCGCGTCACGAACTCCTTCGGATCGCCCACGCTGTGGCGAAGCATCGCGGCCGAATGCCGCAAACAGGGCGTCACCCTGCCCTCGCTGCGCCGCGTGCTCTGCGCCGGCGCCGCCGTTCCCGCCGACCTCTGGTCCGCCTCGCGCGAATTCCTCCCGAACGGCCGGCTGCACAGCCCCTACGGCGCCACCGAAGCCCTGCCCGTCTCATCGGTGTCGGCTGAAGAAGTCGACTCCACGTCCGTTCACGGCGCCTGCGTGGGCCGGCCGGTGCCCGGCATCGAGGCGCGCGTGATCGCGCTCGACGAGGCGCCGCTCGCTTCGCCGGCCGCCGCCCGGCCGCTACCGGCCGGCGAGATCGGGGAGATCATCGTCCGCGGGCCGGTCGTGACGCGGGAGTACGACGGCAATCCCGGAGCGACCGCCGCCGCCAAGATTCCGGACGGCAGCGTGGTCTGGCATCGCATGGGCGACTGCGGCTACCTCGACGAGAGCGGCCGCCTGTGGTTCTGCGGCCGCAAAGCGGAACGGGTCGAGGCGTCCGCCGGAACGTTGCACACCGAACCCTGCGAGCAGGTTTTCCGCGCGCATCCCGCGGTCGCACGCTGCGCCCTGGTCGGCCTCGGCGCGCGTCCTGCCCAGGAGCCCGCGATCGTGATCGAGGCCGAGGTGACTGACCGCGGTGCCGCGCGGGCGCTTGCCCGCGAGTTGCGCGAGCTGGCCCTCCGCCACCCGCATACCGCTGGAATCCGTCGCTTCTTCTTTCACCCCCGATTTCCCGTCGACGTTCGTCACAACGCCAAGATCCACCGCCTCACCCTCACCCGCTGGGCCGCCGGCGCCCGCGCTTACGACGCGGACGACGAGTGAGGCGGAGGAAGAGCGCGAAGGTCAGTGCAGCGCGACGCCAGGCATCGCTGGCGCATTGGGGAAAGCCGCTCGATACGGCCGCGGGTGTTACCACGCATCCGGGGGATTTCATCCCACCGCATCCGTTTCCCTCTTCCCTCCCATGGCGGCCGCGGCTGCCGCCACGCCTACACCGGCCGCGTTTCAAGACCGGGCCTTTGATGTGTTTCGTGGTTCTCACCGGCCCCAAGTGCGTTCATCCGTCGATCCCCTACCCGCGCCGGGTAGTTTGAAGCCTCACCCGCCATGACCGCGCCGTCCGACTCGCCGCCGCCCGACACCCGCCCCGTGCTGGTGACAGGTGGAACCGGCTTCCTCGGACGCAATCTGGTCGATCGATTGCTCGCGCAGGGACGAGCGGTGACCGTGCTCGCGCGCAATCCGGCGCCGGACCTGGAACGCCGGGGCGTGCGCTTCATCCGCGCGGCACTCGACGACGAAACCGGCGTCGCGGCCGCCTGCGCGGGCATGGGCACTGTTTTTCACGCGGCCGCCCGGGTCGGTGTCTGGGGACCACGGGAGGAATTTTTCCGAGCCAACGTGCTCGGCACGCGCGCGGTCGTGGCCGGCTGCCGCCGCCACGGAGTGAGTCGTCTCGTTTTCACCAGTTCCCCGAGCGTGGTCTACAACGGCCGCGATCTCGCCGGCGCCGACGAGTCGCTTCCTCTCACGACGCGCTGTCCGAGTCCCTATCCGGTCACCAAAGCCACCGCCGAGAGCGAGGCGCTCGCGGCCGCGAGCGGGGAGTTGCGCGTCACCGCCCTGCGGCCGCATCTGATTTGGGGCATCGGTGATCCGCATCTGGTTCCGCGCGTGCTTTCCCGCGCCCGTGCCGGTCGGCTGCGCATCGTCGGCTCGGGTCGGAATAGAGTCGACATGGTGCACGTCGCGAACGCCGTTGACGCCCACCTCCTCGCCGAAGCCGCGCTCGCGCGAAGCGATCCGGGGGCCAACGGCCGCGCCTTCTTTATCACCAACGACGAGCCGGTCGTGCTCTGGGATTGGATCAACGCCCTGCTTACCGCGCTCGGCGAGCGGCCCGTGACCCACCGGGTGCCTTTGCCCGTCGCGGCCGCCGCCGGCGCGGTCTGCGAGCTGGCGTGGCGCGCCTTCCGCCTCCGCGGCGAACCGCCGATGACGCGCTTCGTGGCCGCCGAGCTGGCCAAGGACCACTGGTTCGCCCTCGGTGCGGCGCGCCGCGTGCTCGGCTACGTCCCGCGTGTCTCGATGGCCGCGGGCACCGCCCAACTGGTCACCCACCTGCGAGCCACGGCATCCGCCGGCTAGCGTCGTTTACCAAAGATTTACACGCGCCTCACAAAAAAGAGCGTGAGCCTCACAATTTCCTGACGGACCGACCCCAGACTGGGCGGCGTGATGAACGCCGGTCGTTTCCTCATCCCCGCACCCGGGGGTGGCGATCGGCGCCAACAAATCCGTCCATGAAATACCATCATCGTCTCCTCGCCGCCGCGGTCCTCGCCTTCGCCCACGCACTGCTCGGCCAGACCACTGAAAACACCGGCCGCCCCGCCCACCGCGGAGGCGGAGCCGACGCCCCGTCCGGCAAGGGTGGACCGGGCGGCCGCGGCAACCCCGTGATCCGCACCCTCGACACGAACCACGACCATGAGATCTCCGCGCAGGAAATCAGCTTGGCTCCGACCGTGCTGCCGCTCCTCGACCTCGACGGTAACGGGGTCGTCTCCATCGACGAGTTGCGGCCGATGCGCCCGGAGGGATTCGCCTCCCGCCGGACGCCGCCCGACGGCGCGGGCCACCCGCTTCGGGTTGATCCCGTGATGTTCGCCCTCGACGCCAACGCAGACGGCAACCTCGCCGCCGCGGAGATCGCCAACGCGGCCGGCAGCCTGCGCGCGTTGGATGAAAACCAGGACGGAAAGCTCACGCGCGACGAGCTGCGCCCGCTGCCGCCCTCGCCGCCCCGCAACTGATCCCCGCGTCCGCGCGCTCCCCGGTTAGAAACGCGGAACGTTAAAAACCGGGGGCGCCTCGCGGGCTTGCGCCGGTACCGGCGGGTCGGGGCAGGACCGGATTCCTCCTCAGACGATCAGCGCGAGCTGCTCGCCGGGGCCGTGCACGCCCTCGATCAGGATGCCCTCGACATCGGCGGTCTTGGAGGGCCCCGTGCACCAGATGACGTTGGGGTCGTCTCCCAGCGCCGTCACTGCCTGGGAGATGTCGCAATGGATGTCATCGCGCCGCAGCACCGCGACGTGCACCCAAGGCGCCAAGGCGGCCAGCCGCGAGGAAGAGATGGCATCGTTGAGGATGATCGAACCCGACTCCGCGATCGCGCCCGCGGCCCGCGTGATCCCGAAGGTGTAGTCGTCGACCCGCTTGCGGTCGAACGTCTGCTCGACGGTGAAGCCGTCGCCCAGAAAGGCGCCCAACGCGGGCCAGAGCGCCGGGTCGCAGTATCCCTGCCGGCGACCGCCCGCGCGCAGGTGAGCGGCGAGCGCGGCCGGATCAGTGAAGGCCAGGCCGCCCACGCGCTTGAGCCGCTCGGCGAACAGCTCGGCGAGGTCGCGGCCGGCAAGAACCTGCCGCAGCACGGCTATCTCGGGATCGTAGTCAGGCAGCGGCGCACGACGGTGGAGCGGCGCGAGGGCGCCGCGTACGCGGGAGAGAATGGCTTCGCGATCTTCGTTCATGGCGGCCGGCAGGCGGCGTCTCCTGAAGTGCCAGCCCCCGGAAAAATTGCGAGCGCGATGCGGGATGATCAATTCCGCCGCGGGCCCAGCACGCGTTCACGCGCGACCAGGTAGAGGAAGCCCGCAATGCCCGCGAACGGCAGCAGCGCGAGCAGATCGGCATGCGGACCGGCGAAGAAAGGGTTGTTCTGCTCCGCCCAACGGCCGACCGCCGCGTCGAAATCGCCCAACACGCCGGCGAGGAAAGCGATCAGGATGCCGGCGATCGCGCCGCCGGCGATGTAGCCCGAGGCCAGCAGCACGCCGGGGCTCTTGTCGCTCTCGGCGGCGAACTGCTCCTCCGACATCCGCGCGTGCGCGGCCTGGCGCCGCATGCGGCGATCTACCATCCAGCGGATCAGTCCACCGACCAGGATCGGGGTTGAAGCGGAGAGCGGGAGATAAACTCCCACCGCAAAAGCCAGCGCCGGCACGAACGAGAGCTGGAGCGTCACCGCGATCATCACGCCGAGCAGCACGAGCGCCCAAGGCAACTTCTGGTCGAGGATGCCCTTGATGATGTATGACACGAGCGTCGCCTTCGGGGCGTCAAACTTGCGGACCTCGGTGCCATCGGGCCGGCGGTTGTGGGAACCGTTGATCCCGGGATCGACGAGCCACGCGGCCTCGCCGCGATCGTTGACGAGATACTTTCCGGCCGGGCCGCCCGGACCCTCGGGCTTATGCCACACGCGGTAGGAGGCCGCGTCATCCTTCGCCTGGGGACCGGCCAGGCGTTCCCGCTCGGCTCCGAGCTTCGCGGTATCGACCCGGAGACCCGGGGCCACCTGCGCCGCGGGCACGTAGACCGTGGCGGACTCGTTCAGGCGCAGCAGGATCGGGCCGAGCACGAGCGAGGAGGCGAAAGCGCCGATCAGGATCGCGATCTGCTGCAGACGCGGAGTGCCGCCGAGAAGGAAGCCGGTCTTCAGATCCTGCGAGGTCGTTCCCCCGTTGGAGGCGGCGATGCAGACGATGGCGCCGACGGAGAGCGCGGTCACGTAGTGGGTGCCACCGGTCCAGCCGACCAGAAGGAACACCAGGCAGGTGAAGAGCAGCGTGGCAACGGTCATGCCCGAGATCGGATTGGAGCTGGAGCCGATCTCTCCGGTCAGTCGCGAGGAAACCGTCACGAACAGGAAGCCAAAAAGCACGATAAGCAGTGCGCCGAGCAGGTTCATGTGCAGGGCGGGTGCGAGCACGATGAGCGTCACCAGCACAATGATGCCGATGCCCGTGAACTTGAGCGGCAGATCGCGATCGGTGCGCGGGAGACCGTCATCGCGCGCCGCGCCGCCGCCGGAAAGTCCGGCCAGTCCCGCGCGGATACCATGAAGAATCGTGGGCAGAGCCTGGAACAGGCTGATGATCCCGCCCGCGGCCACGGCGCCGGCGCCGATGTAGAGAATGTAGGCGCCCCGGAGGCCGTTGGGCGTCATCTCCGAGATAAGCTTCGTGCCCGGCGGCAGCGGCGCAGCCATCCCGGCGCCGAAGAAGGAGATGAGCGGAATCAGCAGGAGATAGGACATCACGCCCCCCGCGCACATCACCGCGGCGATGCGCGGCCCGATGATGTAGCCCACGCCAAGGAGCTCGGGTGAGATCTCGGCCCCGACCGAGCCCGACTTGAGCGGGGCTCCAAACACCTTCTCGGGGATGTCTTTCCAGCCCTTGAACGCCACCATCACGGTCTTGTAGGCGAGCCCGAGAAAGAACCCGGTGAAGACGACCTTGGCGCCGGCCGAGCGCCCCAGGCCGGCCGCTTCGGCGGCCCTCATCTCCGCCCGCGCTGAGTCGGAGGCCTGCGCGCGGCAGGACTCGTTCGCACCAGCCTTGAGTACCGCCGCGCACGCCGTTCCCTCGGGAAACTTGAGTACGCCGTGCTGCTGCACGATCAGCGCCCGCCGCAACGGGATCATCATCAGGATCCCGAGCAAACCACCCAAGAGACCGACCAGCATAACGCGCGTCAGTTCGAGATCAAAGCCGAGGATCAGAATCGCGGGCATCGTCACGCCCACGCCAAACGCGATCGACTCACCGGCCGATCCCGCCGTCTGGGTGATGTTATGCTCCAGAATGGTGGCGTCGCGCCCGCCGACTTTCGACCACGCTCGAAACAGCGCCAAAGAGATGACGGCGACGGGGATCGACGCACTGACCGTGAGACCGACCTTCAGTACCAGATAGAGTGAGGACGCACCGAACACGATGCCGAGGATTGTGCCCGAGAGCACGGCACGGAGCGTGAACTCGCGCATCGCCACGTGCGCCGGAATGAAGGGTTCGAACGACGGTGAGGATTGCGGGGCGGACATGGGTCGCGGGGTATGCCGGCCACCCTGCACCCGCCCCGGCGGGACACAATCCCGGAACCGGAAAGCCGCCCTGTCCGCGCACCGGGCGCTTGCCGGACATCTCCGATCCGCGCATTGCTGCGCACGCTCCCCATGCGAATCCCGTTACCCCTGATCCTCACCCTCACCGGCCTCCTCGCGACCGCCGCCTTCGCCGGCGAGACCAAGGCCAAAGGCAAAACCGCCACGAAGACTTCGGCTCCCGCCGCCTACGCCGCGTCCGTGCCCAAGCCGACGCTGACCGAAGTGCGTTACGGAGCCCACGAGCGGCACGTGCTTGATCTTTGGAAGGCGGAATCCAACTCGCCCACGCCACTCGTCTTTGTGATCCATGGCGGCGGCTGGCAGGGCGGGGAGAAGGAGCGCGTTGATCGCTTCGTCGATGTCGCCGCGCTGCTGAAGGCGGGAATCTCGGTCGCGGCCATCAATTACCGGCTCATCCGTCACGCCGAGGCGGACGGAGTCGTTCCCCCCGTGAAGGCTCCGCTGCACGATGCCGCCCGCGCGTTGCAGTTCGTGCGGAGCAAAGCGCGTGAGTGGAACCTTGATCCCGTCCGTATCGGCGCCGCCGGCGGCTCGGCGGGCGCCTGCTCCAGCCTGTGGCTTGCCTTCCACGGCGATCTCGCGGACCCGCGCAGTACGGACCCCGTCGCACGGGAGTCCACCCGCCTGTTCTGCGCCGCCGTCAACGGCGCCCAGACCACGCTCGATCCGCTGCAAATGAAGGAGTGGACGCCGAACAGCCGCTACGGCGGACACGCGTTCGGCGTCGGAGCTTTCCCGCAATTCCTCGCCGCCCGGGAAAAAATCCTGCCTTGGATCGCCGAGTACTCGCCGTACGCGCTGGTTAACGCGGGCGACGCGCCCGTCCACCTCTCCTACAATGCCCCGCCGGCGCTTGGACAGGACCAGAAGGATCCCACGCACACGTCCAACTTCGGCGTGAAACTGCAGGAGCGCTGCGCGGCGGCGGGCGTCGCGTGCGAGCTTGTTTACCCCGGGGCCCCGGGCGTGAAACATGCCAACGCCACCACCTACCTCATCGCGACGCTGAAGGCCAGGTAGGCAGTAAGCGGGCACGAATCTTCGCATCCTTCTGCGCCATCGGTAAAATCTGCGGTGAGAAATCAGCCACCTTCGGAGCCGCCTTCGGCCGTCAGGCTCACGACAGGGTCCGCGGCTGGCAGCCGCGGCTACAGAAAGCCATGGCTGCCTCATCTGTGTCTATCTGTGGTTGCCACCTCGCGGAGCGGTTCGGATGCGCCTCACGACCCCAAGGCTAGTCCTCGCGACACAACTACAACCTGTCCGTCGCGGCGGAGCCGCGCTGGGAAATCCACGGTAAACACCCGGCCCTCGATCTTCCTCCATCTGCTCGCCTTCCTCGCCGGCACCGTGGCCGCCACCACGGCCGCTGCCACCGGGCCGGCTTCGCGGCCGAATATCGTCTTCCTTTTTTCCGACGACCAGACGGCGCGGGCGATCGGGCTCGAGAACCCCGAG
>CAXRGI010000012.1:0-5991 GCA_964229935.1 Opitutales bacterium | reverse complement strand
TTCCCGGCCGTCGACCGGATCATAGGCGTAGGTCGCCTTCGAGGCGGCGCTGATGAGGAGCGGCTTGCCCGCGTGAGTTACGACGAGCGGTGAGGAGAAGGCCTTCCGGAAATCCCCGTCGCGGATCGGTTTCCCCTCGGGTGTCAGGTCCTGGAAGTCGATCGATCGATTGGTGCGCCACACGTCGCGACCGGTGCGTTTGTCGAGGGCGACGACGTATTGGTGATCGGCGCCGTCGAAATGCATGATGAGCAGGTTCTCCCACAGCGTCGGGGAGGAGCCCGCGCCGCGCCAGTGGTTGCACGGGAGATCTCGGCGGTCCCAGAGCACCTGGCCCGTCGCGGTGTCGAGGCAGGCGGTGCCGGCCGATCCGAACGTCACGTAAACGCGTCCCGCCTCGATCACCGGCGTGGGGGAACCGTAGCTGTTGAATTTGTCGGCGTACTGCGGCTGCTCGACCGTGAACAACGCAAGATCGTGCACAATGCGGCCGGACTCACGGTCCACGGCGATCGCTCCCAGTTGGCGGCCGTCCTCGGTCGCCGTCGTCACCCAGATCTGCGCGCCCCAGACGACGGGCGAGGACCACGCCTTGCCCTTGAGCGGGGTCTTCCACTTCACGTGCTCCGTCTCGCTCCAAGTCACCGGCAGGCCCGTGGCGTCGGCGATGCCCTGGCCGGTGGGTCCGCGGAACTGGGACCAGTTTTCTCCCGCGTGCGACGTGGCGGCGATGGCGAGCAGGGAGGCGGACAGGAAAACGAGCTTCGGCTTCATGAGGGGCGGGGTCGCGCGAAGGTGTGCGGGCGCCGCGACGCGAGGCAAACAAAACCCCGGCCGGCCGGCTCGACCGCCGTGCCGTTCCCTGTTTGGGTTCCTCCACCCCATGATCCGCCTGCTCGCCCTGCTGGCTCTCCCGGTTTTTCCCCTCCTCGCCGCCGTCCCCGCGGCGCGCCCCAACATCGTCCTGATCATCACCGACGATCAGGGCTACGGCGACTCCACCGGGTTTTGGAAAACCGATCTGGAGACGCCGCACCTGGACGCGATCGGCCGCGCGGGCGTGCGGTTCACCCGCTTCCGCGTGAACCCGCTCTGCGCCCCGACGCGTGCATCGGTGATGACGGGGCTCGACTCCCTCGCCACCGGCATGTGGCGCGGCCCTTCGGAGGGGCCCCGTTCGGAGGAGCGCACGCAGGCCAAGGCGAAGAAACGCGCGGCCAAGGTCACCGCCCGGCCGGCGGGGGATCCCGACAACGACGAAGATCCCGCGTCCCGGATCGAGCGACGGCTCGCCGCCGATCTCCGTTTGCTCCCGCAGTTGCTGAAGGAGGCCGGCTACGCCACGGGCGCCTTCGGCAAATGGCACCTCGGCTACGAGTCCGAGAACTCGCCCGCGGCGCGCGGCTTCGATGCCTTCACGGGTTTTCTCGGCGGCGCTCATCCTTACTGGCTGCGCGCCAATTCGCGTGTCGTCACCGACGGCGCGCCCGTTCCTCCCGGCGCCCACGCCACGGATCTGTTCGCCGACCGTGCGATCGAGTTCATTCGCGCGCAACGGGAGCGGCCGTTCTTCTGCTATCTCGCGTTCAACGCGGTGCACGGTCCGCTGCGCAACGCCGAGCGCGACGCCGATTCCGCGCGCCCCGAGTGGCTCGCCCATTACGAGCGCAAGGGCGTGCCGCAGCCCCGGCGCGACTACAACGCGGTGATGACGCACGCCGACGCCCGTATCGGCGACGTGCTGCGCACGCTCGCGGAACTTGGGCTGGCCGAGAACACGCTCGTGATCTGCCACTCCGACAACGGCGGCATCCTGCACAGCTATCCCTCCAACAACGGACCCCTGCGCGGCGGCAAGGGCCAGACCTACGAGGGCGGCATCCGCGTCCCCGCGGTGATGCGCTGGCCGGCTGTCATCCCCGCCGGCATCGTCTCCGACGCCAACGCGGCGCACTACGACGTCTTCGCCACCGCGCTCGACGCTGCCGGCCTGCCGGTTCCTGCGCGCAACGGCCGTTTCCCCGTGCAGGGCGTGAGCCTCCTGCCGCATCTCCGCTCCGGAGCGCGGGACCCGTTGCCGGACCGTTACCAGTTCTGGGATCTCTACGGACAGTGCGGCGCGCTGCACGGGAAATGGAAGCTCGTCGGGCAGATCGACAACCACCACGGCCGCTTCGACCGGGCGGCGCGACAGGCCGAGCAGACCGTGTTCCAGCTGTACGACCTCGACGCCGACCTCGGCGAGACACGCGACCTCGCGGCGTCCGAGCCCGCGGTTTACGCCGACCTCAAGCGCCGCCACCTCGAATGGTTGAGTCAGTTCGCGCGTTGAGCGCAGGCCTCAGCTTTTCCCTCGTCCGCTGTTTCCGCGATGCAGCTCGCGGATCCGCCGCGCCCACCGGTTGATCTCGGAGGCGGTGAGCTTCGTGCCGAGAATCGCGTGGGCGTGGCGACGCTGCGGTGCGACGTGGCGGGTGAACATCGGTTCAACCTGCTCGCGCCATTGACGGGTGATGTCGGCGGGCTGGCGGCCGCGCTCACGTACATCGCGGCGCAGCCGGCGGGCGAACCGCAGTTCTGTTTCCGCCGCACGGTAGAGTCGTAGTGCGAACAGTCCGCGCAGGCGGCTCCGCACCCAGGGCCAGAGGCCCTCGATGATCACGATTCCCCGTGGCTGCCAGCGGCGAACCTGCTCGGCGCGGGTGTGGCGGGAGAAATCGTACAGCGGCAGTTCCGGTGCGCCACCGTCGGCGATGGCCCGCAGGGCCGATTCGAAGGCCACCCAGTCGATCGCCGCGGGGGAGTCGAAGTTCACGCGGGTGCGCCGGTTGGGCGGCAGGTGTGAGAGGTCGCGGTAGAAATCGTCGATCGAGAGCAGCGCCGCCGAACCGCGCAGGCGGCGGCGGAGCGCGGTCGCCAGCCACGTTTTGCCGGAGCCGCTGCCTCCCGCGATCGCGACCAACGTCACGGTGCGTCGGGCCAATTTGGGTGGGGAAGATGGTTTCATCAGGCGGTGCCCGGCAGGCAAGCCACGCGGGCGGAAGCGAGGCGAGCCGTATCCGTTCAGGGTACCCTCACGCGCGGGGAAGCGCCCCACTCTGGCGCGAGGGGTTTCCAGATTTCACGTTGGCAGTGCGCCGCCCGGCGTTACCGTGTGGGCGCCGTCGCACCTCGGCATCCCGTCATCACCATGAACCTACTCCCACGATCCCTGGTCCTTCGCTCCCTTGGGGCTTCCCTCGCGCTCGCCGCGGTCTCCGCGGTCCGCGCCGCGGCGCCGGCTCCCGCCGGTGCCGCCCAGCAACTCGAGTCCTTCGAGGTCACCGGCACCCGCATCCGCGGGCTGGTGGGCGAGGCTGACTTCAGCCCCGTGATCAAGTTTGACCGCGTCGAGATCGAGGCGCTCGGTCTGACCTCCATGGGCGAGATCTCGCGCCTCATTCCGCAGGCGTTCTCGCAGGGCTCCTACGACGGCGTCGGTTTCGGCGGCCAGCACCAGGGGCAGAGCCAGGTGTCCGACGGTTCCATCGCGAGTGTGCTCACCCAGCGGACCAACATCAACCTCCGTGGCCTCGGCGCGGCCAACACCCTCGTACTGGTCGACGGCCGCCGCTTGTCCCGTTCGGGCAACATCCGCGGTTCCGACGGCTACGACCTCACCGGCATCCCGGTTTCCGCCATCGAGCGCGTCGAAGTGCTCACCGACGGCGCCTCGGCCATCTACGGCTCCGACGCGCTGGGCGGCGTGGTGAATATCATCCTGCGGAAGAACTACACCGGCACCGAGGTCACTTTCTCCTACGAGAACACCTTCTCCTCCGACACCGCCGTCAAGGGCGTGAACCTCAACCACAGCCTGACCCGCGGCCCGCTTTCGCTCTCCCTCACGGCCTCCTACCAGCAGCGCAACGCGTTCGCCGCGGTGGACCGCACGTTCTCGTCGACGGATGACTGGAGCAAGTTGGGCGGGACCAGTAGTCTCGCATCGGCCGGGCCGTCCTTCGGGGCCGGCGGCTTCGCGCTCGGCGCGGGCATCGTGCAGGCCTCCTCGGGCAACCTGCCCGGCCGCACCACGCCTTTCGCGGTGATCCCGGACGGCGCCGGCGCCGCTCCGCAGCCCGCCGCGGCCTACGTCTCCGTGGCTGGCGACTCCCTTGGCGTGCCCGCTTACACCGGTGACCGCGCGCGTTACGTGAACCTTATCTCGCCCCAATTCACCCGCACCGTCGGTTTCCGCGGCGGATACGACCTGAAGGGCGGCACGCAGCTCCGGTTGAGCGGCGGTTACAACGAGACCCGCACCCATATCGAAGGCATGCCGGTGAACTTCCGGAACAGCATCATCGTGCCGGCGAACTACCCGGGCAACCCATTCGGCGTGCAGGTGCGGCTCAACAAGACCTTCTGGGAGCTCGGCCCCGTCCAGGGCGAGAAGTTCACCACCAACTCCAATCTGAACTTCGCTGGCGCGCTTACCGGCCGCTTCGGCGACGGCTGGCGCTATGAGCTCGGCGCGAGCTGGAACCGCTCCCGCCTGATCAACGAGAGCGCGCTCGACCCGGTGCTCGACACCAGCGTTTCAGCGCCGCTCATCGCCGCGCAGCGCCTCGTGCTCTTCTACGACAGCCGTTCCTCCCAGCCCAATGATCTGGCGCTGCTTCGCTCGATGCTGCGTCCGGGCAATGCGACCGACCGCACCGACACCCTGACGTGGTCCGCTTCCGCCGACGGCCCGCTTCCTTGGATCCGGCTCCCGGCGGGGCCCGTCCAGCTCGCCGCTGGCGTCGAGAGCACCACGGAGAAGATCGCGACGTCCCAGTCGATCCCCGACCTGCCCACCATCAACCTCAGCCTCCTCGGTGGTTTCCGCCGCACTTTGAACTCCGCCTACGCCGAGACCCGCGTCCCCGTCATCGGCGCCGCGCAGCAAGTGCCCTTGGTGCAGCGCTTCGACCTGACGGGAGCCATCCGTTATGACGATTATTCCGACGTGGGCGGCGACAGCAGTCCCCGTTACGGCGCCCAGTTGCGTCCGTTCAAGTGGCTGCTGCTGCGCGCCACCCGCAACCACTCGTTCCGCGCGCCGGGCATCCAGGCCCTCTACCGCCCCGTCACCCAGAGCACCAACGCCAACACCTCCGGCTTCATCGACCGCGTGCGCAACGAACTGGTCACGGGTATCCTCCAGACGCGCATCGGCGGCAACCTCGACCTCCGTCCCGAGACCGCGGTCTCCGACAACGTCGGCGTGGTTTTCGAGCTCCCCTTCCGCCTCACGCGCGGCCTCTCCATCTCGGTCGACCACGTGAAGCTGAATTACCGCGACCAGATCTCCGGGCTCTCCTCCCTGCAGGAGTGGGCCGACCTGTTTCCCGAGCGGCTGATCCGCGACACCGCCGGGACCCAGCCGGGCCGCGTGATCGGGATCGACACCCGCTCCACCCACATCTCCCGCCAGATCATCGAGACCTACGATTACCAGCTCAACCTCCAGCGTCCCACCCCGTGGGGCAACCTGAGCGCCCGGGTGGCCGCCACCGAGTACCGTCGCGTGGACTCCATTCGTATCCCCGGCGCCGCGCCCGTGACCACGCTGCACCTCCGGCCCACGCGTCTGTCGTGGCAGGCCTTTCTCACCCGCGGAGCCTACAGCGGCGGCGTCAGTGGTTTCTACCAGGAGAACTCGTGGGTGCAGGCCGCTCGCACGCAGACGTTGTTCGCCAGCGTCATCGAATGGAATGTGCATGCCTCCTATGATTTCGGCGACCGTTCGGGCGGCCGCCGCGAGGGGATCGCCGGCCTCTGGCGGAATCCGTTGGATGACACGAAGCTCTCCCTGACCGTGAACAACGTGTTCAACCGCGAACCGCCGCACCGCCAGGGCAACGCCGGCTTCGGTGTCACCGATCCGCGCATGGCGCGCTACGGTCTCACCCTGCGGAAGAAGTTCTGAGCGAGGTCTCCGGGTAAATTCCTCCTCCGTTCCGATGA
>CAXRGI010000011.1:0-3049 GCA_964229935.1 Opitutales bacterium | reverse complement strand
GCACATCGCGGAGCACATCGGCACCCTCACCCGCTTCCCGTCGCTCACCCTCGCGGTCAACACCCGCGTTCGCAGCCTTTCCTGGACCGGCACCGGCGTGGCGATTCCGCCTGAAGACAAGGCCGCGGACGTTTTCCGCCAGCTCTTCCTGCAAGGGTCCGCCGACCAGGTTGCCGCGCAGGTGCGTCGCCTCGACACCGGCCGCAGCATCCTCGACACCGTCGCCGGCCAGGCGAAGCAGATCCAACGCGCCGCCACCGCGCGGGACCGCGAGCGTCTCGACCAGTACTTCACCAGCGTCCGCGATCTTGAGCAGCGGTTGCAGGCCGCGCGCGACTGGGAACAGCGTCCCAAACCAGCGGTGACGGCGGCGCCTCCCATCGATCCGGCCAACCCTTCCGCCTACATGGAGAAGGTCCGCGTGATGTACGACCTCGCCCGCCTCGCCTTCGAGACCGATTCCACCCGCGCGATCACCCTCATGCTCGACGGCGTCAGCACGCCGGCGCTGGAGCTGGCCGACACCCCGATCACCGACGGTTACCACAATCTTTCCCACCACGGAAAATCGGAGAAGAAACGCTCGGAGCTGAAGGCCATCGACCAATGGCATATGCGGCTGCTGGCCAAGCTCCTCACCGACCTCAACGGAGTGCGCGAGGAGGGCGATTCGCTGCTCGACCGCACCGCCGTCCTCTACGGCTCGAACTTCGGCGATGCCAACGCCCACACCTGCTTCAATCTGCCGACGATCCTCGCCGGCGGCGGTTTCCGCCACGGACAGCACCTCGCGTTCAACACCTCCAACAATTACCCGCTGCCGAACCTCTTCGTCTCCGTGCTCCAGCGCATGGGGATCGAGACCGAACGCTTTGCCTCGTCCACCGGCACGATGCGCGGGCTCGAGCCCGCCTGAGTCCATGGGCCGCCCGCCGTCGCGTTTTCTTCTCGGCATCGGCCTCCTCGCAGCGGTGGTCGCTTCCCCCGCGGCCGCCCAGCCGGCGCCCGGACGCTCCGCCTTCCTCGAGGCGCACTGCGCAGGGTGCCACAACGACATAGACCGCAAGGGCGGCCTCGACCTCGAAGCTCTCGCCTTCAAGCCGGACGACCCGGCCAATCAGGAACGCTGGATCCGGATCCATGACCGCGTCGTCGCGGGCGAGATGCCGCCCGCCGAGAAAAGGCGCCCGGACCCCTCCGCGGTGGCTGATTTCACCCGCGCTCTCGGACACGAGATCGCGGCGGCCGACCGGGAGCGTATTGCACGTGAGGGGCGATCCCTCGTTCGCCGCTTGAACGGCCACGAGTACGAGAACGCGCTCCGGGATCTGCTCTCCGCCCCCTGGCTGCAGATCCGCGGGCAATTTCCCGAGGACGGCGAAGCCCACCGCTACAACAAATCGGCCTCCGCCCTCGACGTCTCACACGTTCACCTCGCCCGCTATCTCACGGCCGCCGATCATGCGCTGCGCCAGATCCTCGCCACGCATCTCGACCGCCGACCCGCGACGATCACCCGCCACTACGCCCGCGACCAGCGCACGCTCACTCGGCTCTTCACCGGCAACATCTTCAACTCGTCACCGGACCGGATGACATATCCGGTGCTCGGCCACACCCCGCAGCCCGATGTCCGCTGGCTGCGGGCTCCCCTCAGCGTGGGCGACGCTGATCCGGCGACGCGCGACCTCGAGGCCGTGGGCTGGGTCTCCAGCAATTACGTGACCGGCTTCACCTACCGCTGGGACGGCTTCCGCGCGCCGGTTTCCGGACGTTACCGGGTTCGCTTCAGCGGCTACACCCTCTGGGCCGCGCCGGGCGGGATCACGATGCGGTTCACGGACGAGAACGACCGCAAGGGGACGCCGCGCCCACCCAACCCCAACGTGCCCGATTACGACCGCATCTCGCCCGGTCGCACCACCGAGCCCGTGACCGTCTACACGCGGAACGGGATCATGAACCGCCGGGTCGGCGAGTTCGACCTCACGCCGGAGCCCTCGGTCCACGATCTCGGCGAGGTCTGGCTGCTCGCCAATGAGACCCTCGTGCCCGACGCGTCGCGCTTTTACCGTTCACGGCCGAACAACTTCCGAAATCCGCTCATGACCAAGGAGGGCGCGCCCAGCGTCGCCTTCCGCTGGATGGAGATCGAGGGCCCGCTGAGCGACGAGAAGACCGACGCCGGTTACCGTCTGCTGTTCGGCGACCTGCCCCTGCGCCGCGTCGAACGCGGACAACCCGGCGTCACGATCCAGGTGGTCGCCCCCGGTGACCACCGCGAGACCGGCAGACGGGCCGGCGTGCGCGTCGAGCCCATGATCGACGTGGTGGTGGATATCGCGACCGAGGATCCCAAGGCCGACGCCCGCCGGCTGCTTAGCGCCTTTGTCGCGCGGGCCTATCGCCGAGCGCCGGCTCCGGGTGAAGCCGACCGCTTCATCGCTTTGGTCGAGGAGCGCCGCGCGGCCGGGCTCTCGTTCGCCGAGGCGATGCTCGCCGGGTACACCGCCGTGCTGGCGTCTCCCGGTTTTGTCTTCCTCGACGACCAGCCAGGCGCGCTTGACGACCACGCGCTCGCGACGCGCCTGGCGCTCTTCCTTTGGAACTCGCCCCCCGACGCGGCGCTGCGGGCGCGCGCGGACCGCGGCGAGATGCAGCGACCGGAGGTGCTTCGCGCCGAGACGGAGCGCCTGCTGGCCGACCCGCGCTCCCACCGCTTCCGCGAGGCGTTCCTCGATTACTGGCTGGATCTGCGGAAGATGGAGGACTCAACGCCGTCCACGACGCTGTACAACGACTACTACCTCGACGACGCGCTGGCCGAGGCCGCCGTCGCCGAGACCCGGCTCTTCTTTTCCGAGTTGCTGGAACGCGACCTGCCGGTGCGTACGTTGGTCGACGCCGATTTCGTCCACCTGAACGGACGCCTCGCTGATCACTACGGCATCCCGGGGGTGCAAGGTATCGCGATGCGCCGCGTGAGTCTGCCTCCCGGCGGCGTGCGCGGCGGCCTGCTCACGCAGGCGAGCGTCCTCAAGGTCACCGC
>CAXRGI010000010.1:0-9929 GCA_964229935.1 Opitutales bacterium | reverse complement strand
GGTCTGGACCCGCGTGCACCGCGAGTTCTTCCGCGACAAGCCCGCCGAGTTCGACTTCCGCCCGCCGGGCAAGGTCTTCATGGAGGAGTACGCGAAGTTCATCGCCAGCCGCAACCAGCTGCTCGGCAGCGCCGGCCAGCTCAACGACCTCCGCGCCAGCCTGAAGAAGTAAGCGGGTACTCCCCCTCCCTTTTACCGAGGCCGCCACCCTACCATGGCGGCCTTTTTGTTTCTCTCCAACTGAGGTTCCGCTGAAACGCATTCGGCAGCATCTGCGTCGAGACTCTCCACGACAGCAGCCGCGGCTACACGCGATGCCTTTCGTCCGGAAAAACAGCCCCGACCACCTCCAAGAAGCGCGTGCGCATTACCCGAGGGTGCTGATCAGCCGAAGGCTCGGCGAACACCGGCTCCCTCGGATCTTCGGACACGCTGTCCGCCGACTGCCCCATTCTACCTCGCTCTCACGCGTCCCTCTCAGCGAGGTGCGGCATGAAGGACACTTCGGTTGCCGTGGAGCCGCGCTGGAGAATCCGCGCCATCCGCAGTGGAAAGCCCGAGGGCTTTCGAAGGAAACTTCAGCGGATGCCGAAGAGCTGCTGCAGCACCGTCTCGAGATCCTTGCCGGAACTCCACCCTCCCCGCCGGGCCACCGCGAGGCTCTTGCTGCGCTCGCGGCGCTCGATCGCGGCATCGACCTCCACAAAGTGCGGCTGTCCCGGGGGCAAACCGGCCACCTCGGCGGAAGTAAGTGGTGTCCACGCGAAAGGCAGACCCGTCCACGCGAAGCGGATCTCCCATCCCGCCACCGGTCCCAGCGGGAGCGGCTTGGTGAGCAGCGCAGGGTAGCGCGTCACAAAGTCCGGCGTACGAAAGGTCGCGATCCGCAGCCGCACCGCGGTGGGTTGCGCGAACAGGAAATCGCGCACGGAGGTCAGCTGTCCCGCGCGCCAGGCGCCGTAGAACGCGAGCGGATCGACCCCGATGAGATTCATGCCGTTCCACATGCCGTGCTCGTTGCGTGATCCGAACCGCCGGCGGTCATACCACGTCTGGAAATCACTGGTGATCGCCAGGCCGATCTCAAAATGCAGGTGCGCGCGGGACGGAGGGATCATGTACCCGCCGGAACTGTGCCCCATCAACCCGAGCGTCTGCCCGGCGATCACCTGGACGCCAGATCGGATGCCCGGCTCGACGCGCGCAAGATGCGCGTAAAGAGTATAGATGGCAGGAGCGAGGCCCGTGTGCTCGATGACCACGTGTCGGCCATAGCCACTCTGTCCCGGGGATGTGACCACGTGCCGCACCGTGCCCGCCATCGCCGCAAAAACCGGATCGGTGGCCTCCCCGTTGCGTCCCCGGCCGACGGGGCGGATGTCGATCCCTTCGTGAAACCGTGTTCCCCCGCTTCTCACCCCGCCGAAGCCCCCGCTCGCCGGATCACCCGATCCCGCGTGCTGCAGCCATTGCGAGGGCGGTGCGCCCTCGGCCCAGCCTTGGTGCGGCGTCGGCCAGACCAGCCGTAATTTGCCCTCGGCGCCCGCCGCGGCGGTGCTCATCGCAGAGACCAACAGCAACATCAGGATGCTCCTGCTCCAAGGGCTCCGGTTCATTTAAACTCTTTTTTCCGTGCCGCGGCCGAACTGATCTTGATGCCCTCCACGAGCCGCGGAAGCGATTCATCAGGAATCTCGATAAACGTAAATACCCGCCCGTCGGCCAATGGTCCGTCGATCCGCCTTGCGCCGAGAAACACCCCGTCCACCTGCAGCACGAGCCGCCTCCCCTGATGCACGACCGATAACCGGTAGAGATCCCGCGCCGCCGCGGGTGCAAGTTGGAAAAGCACGCAGCGCCCGAGATCAACCTCGGCGACGTCAACGCCCGTGATGTCCGACTCGGTGATCACGGGTTTCGGATTGAGCCGCAAAGCGACTCCGCTGCTCGGCAGCACCGCCGGTTCCCCCTCACCGTCGCCGCTTTCCAGGAAAAAGCGCGCGACCCTTCCGGCGCTACTGCCTGGCTGCACCGGTGTGGCGCAGCCGGACAGCAAGAGCAGCAGGACGACCAGCGGACAGAAAACCCGGAACGGACTCATGCCTCCACCGCCTCCGGGGAAAACGCGGATATGATTTCGGCGCCGATCGCGTCGGCCACCAACCGGCCCGTGGGCGTGAGACGGAACAGGTTGCCCCGGGACTCCAGCCGTCCGGCCTCTTCCAACGCGGTCAATGTTTCCAGCACCGGAGACCACGGGAGGCCGGGAGCGCGCTCCCGCCAATAGCCGAGATCGACGCCCTCGTTCATGCGCAAACCGAACACGAGCGCATCCTCGGCCAACAAGGCCGGCGTGACGGCGCGACGATCCTCGGTCATCCGCTCCCCGCGATCGAGGCCTTCGAGCCAGCGGGAAAGGTCGGCGACGTTGGCCCCACGCCATCCACGATGTTGCGAGGCAGCGGAAGGACCGACGCCGATCCACTCACCCATCCGCCACGTGTTCACATTGTGCCGGCACGCATGGCCGGGACGCGCGAAGTTCGAAACCTCGTATTGCGGGTAGCCGGCCGCCTCCAGCCGGCGCCACGTGGCCTCGTAGAGCCTCGCTTCGGCTTCCGCGTCACGGCGGACCTGTCCCCGAGACAGCTTAACCCAAAGGCGCGTATCCTCCTCGAAGGTGAGGCAGTAGGTTGAAAGATGATCGGGGCCCAATGCCAACGCCTCCCCCAGATCGGCCTCCCACGACTCATCAGCCTGCCCCGGCAAAGCGAACATCAGGTCAAGGTTGACGCTCGCGAAACCCGCGGCGCGAACCCGCTGGTGCGCCCGCAAAACCTGCTCCCTGGAATGGCGCCGGCCCAACGCCTCCAGCAGCGCCGGCTGAAAGCTCTGCACTCCGAGTGAAACACGGGTCACTCCCACCTCCCGGAGCGCTTCCAGCCGTTCATCCGTCACGGAACCTGGCGCCAGTTCGATCGTCCACTCGGCGGGATCCCCCGCGCAGGCCTCGCGAACGATCCGCCCGAGCTCGCGGAGATCCCGCGCCGCAAGCAGCCCCGGAGTGCCCCCGCCCCAGAAAACCGTGTCGACCGGTCGTTCCGGCGCGACTTGCGACAGCTCAAGCCGCACCCCCTCAAGATAACGCGCGACGTCCCCCGCCGTGGGGGTCTCTTGATAAAACGCGCAGAAATCACAGGTTGACGCGCAAAACGGTACGTGGACGTAAACCCCGAGCGAAAGCGGTGGCGACGGGAGCCCCGACGACCCAGCTTTGGCTTGCCCTGCCTCACGCCCGGTCATTACTCAAATTCCTCCGTCGGTTCGCCCGATCATTCTCCGCCCAATGCACACCACTCGAATTTCCGCCGCGAGGAAAATCCTCCTGCGCGCCCTCGCCGTCTGCTCCCTCCTGCTGCTTGTGGGATGCGACAGCGTCACGCTCACCGACCTGACCCCGCGTTCGGTCGCCGAGAACCCCTCCCAGATCTACACTTTCACCCTCCGGGTGGCCAAGCGCTCCAACACCATTACCGGGATCTCCCCGACGATCGTGATCGACGGGCGCAGCTTCCCGATGCGCTCCGGCACGGTTGGCGAAGGCCTCTATGAGTTCGAGTACCAGCTGCCCGCTGGCCGCGACCGCGTCGCCTACTACTTCCTGGTAAACTACTTCGTCGAGGGGAACAAAGTCCAGACGCCGGGCGAGGCCTACACCCAGGTCGAGACCGTTCAGATCGTGCGCCGGTACGTCCTCTCCCTCGAGGTCAACCGCGGGCCGGTCGGCGCCCGCATCAGCGTCCTCGGCCGCGGCTTCACCCCGCAGGACCGGATCCTCTTCAATAGCAGCCCGGCTCGCACCAACTTCGAGTCCGCCAACTCCCTGAGCTTCTTCGTCCCGGCCCTGCCGGCGAACGCCAACTACCAGGTGTCCCTGAGCAGCGCCGCCGGGACTTCACCCGTGGGCACATTCCGCATCGACGCCAGCACCATCAGCGTGGCGCCGACCTCGCTTTCGCTGCGCACCGGAGACCGTACCACGTTGACCTTTTCTCTGCCGAACCCCGCCCCTCCGGGCGGCACCTTGCTCGACGTCGCCACCGACGTCCCCGAAAGCATCATCATGCCGGAGGTCATCGTCCCCCAAGGCCAGACCAGTGTTTCAGTCACGGTCGAGGGCGGCAAACCGGGCAACGGAACGCTCTACCTCAAGGGTTTTGGCGCCGGCGAAGTCACCGTCCCGGTGACCATCTCCCCGCGCTAAGAACGAAGCGGGTCAAAGGCGCCTAGCGCGCCTTGATGTCGATGTAGACCGGGCGGTGGTCACTGGCGGACCTGACATAGGTGCTGTCGTGAATCCGCGACCCACCATCGGACACCGACGGCAGTAGTCCGCCGGAGACCAGGATCAGGTCCACCCGGCTGTAGGAGTCCTCGCGTCGCCATGCGTGCGTCCAGGATTCCCCGCGTGAGTCCGCCGCCGGCAGCAGGGTCGCGATCTCAACCCGGCCGCGTTTTTGCAAGGCGGCCACCGCACGGCTGTTCCGACCATCGTTGCAATCGCCCAGCAAGACAAAGCGGGCCGACGCCGGATCCGGGAAACGCGCGAGCACACGGTCCCGAATCGCAACCGCCTCGGCCGCGCGCCGGATGGCGGAGGCGGGATCGCCGTCACTTTCGGTCAGACGGCTTTTGAGATGCACCGCGAAAATCGTAACGGGTCCGGCGGCGGTCTCCACGGAAGCCTCGAGCAAGCCGCGCTTCACGCTCTCGCGAGCGCCCAGATAGGGAAAGGCCAGGTCGTCATGCATCCGCACCGTCTCCAGCGGCAGACGCGAAAGGATCGCCAGATGCCGCTCCGCGTCCGCGCCCCTGCCCCAAGCGGCATAAGGGTAGCCCGTCCCCTCGGCCCGCAGATCCCGCCGCAGTTCCTCCAGGTAGGCGCGCGGGCCCATCTCCTGCATCACGAGCACATCGGCCGCGATCTCCCGGATGACTGTGCGCAAGGCAGCCTTCTCTCGCTCCGGTTTAGGATAACCCGGACGAAACCCAGCCGCCGTCATACGGTCGGCCGGCAGGTAATTCTCGACGTTGTAGGTTGCGATCCGCAGGGCCTCCCGCGCGGCCGGCGAAGGAAGCGCGGCGGCGAACGCCGCGGCTAAAGCAAGCAGCAGCCGCTCCCTTGACCCCGGCCGCATGACACCGCCCTCAGGCGCGCTGGAGCGCCGCCTCGCGCTCGGCGAGGGTCGGGTGGGAGTAATGGAAGCCGCTGAACCACGGATGCGGCGTGAGATTCGTCAGATTTTTCTGCGCCAGCTTGCGCAAAGCCGAAACCAGGGACGCCGGGCCGCCCATCGCGTCGCGCGCGAAGGCGTCCGCCTCGTATTCGTGCCGTCGTGACAACAGGTTTCCCAGCGGTGAGAACCAGAAGGTCACGCTCCCGCTGAGCAGGCCGAACAGCAGGAAGGAGGGCGCCAGCTGCGCGGGCGGAAAACCGAAGGCAGGATTGAACCAAGAGCTGTCGGCAAGCCACGCGATCGCGGCGAAGCCCGCGAACATCATCCCGGCCGAAAGCGCGAGCAGGCGGGGGATATGGCCGCGGCGGTAATGGCCGATTTCATGCGCCAGGACCGCCTCCAGTTCCTGCGGCGTGAGCTGCGTGACCAGCGTGTCGAACAGCACGATCCGGCGGAATCGCCCGAACCCGGTGAAGTAGGCGTTGGAGTGCCCGGACCGTTTTGAGCCGTCGATCACCTCGATCGTGCTCGCCCGGAAGCCGGTCCGCTCCCCCAGCGCCATGAGCCGGTCCCGCAGTTCGCCCGCGGGCAGCGGCGTGAGCTTGTTGAACAGCGGGACGATCAGCTTGGGGTAAAGAATCATCATCAGCAGCTGGAAGCTGAACAGCAGCACGAAACCCCAGACCCACCACAGCGGTCCCGCGAGACGCACCAGCGAGAGCAGCGCCCACAACAAGGGGAAACCGAGCGCGACTCCCAGCAGGGTACCCTTGATCTTGTCGAGCACCCAGAGCCGCGGCGTGCTGCGATTGAAGCCGAATCGCTGCTCCAAGCCGAACTGCTCCCACCAGTCGAACGGCAGGGAAGGCACCGACAACAGGAGACCGGCGAGGACGATGAACGCCGCGTGGTTCCACACCGACTCCGGCCCGCCCCAGACCGCCGTCTCATCGAACAGCGCCGGGAGCACGCCGCCCACCAGAACCAGCACGAGGACGAGCGTGTCGAAAATCTCGCCCACATCTCCGAAACGCGACTTGGCGAGCGTGTAGCGTCCCGCCTTGGCGTAGGTCTCCGCGTCCATGATGGCCGCCACCGACTCGGGCGGGCGCCCCTCATGGCGGCGCACGGAGGCGCGGTTAAGCGCCGACAATCCGAGCGAGGCCGCGAGGCGTAGCAGCAAGAGTCCGATCGCAATCCAAAGAAACGGGGACATGCGGCCAATGGACCCTATTCGAACGCCGCCGCCAGTTCAAAGATGCCCGCTTCATACTCAAATTCGGGCACGGACCGTGATTCCACGCCCGGAAAGGAAACTGGGTTGAAATGCCCGGAACGGACGGCAACGGTTGTCCCTTCCGTGGAATCAAAGAAAGAACAACCGTCCTTCGAGGAGGCCCTGACAAAGCTGGAGGCGATCGTGGAGTCGATGGAGTCCGGCGAGGTTCCCTTGGCCGATCTGATCGCCCGCTTCGAGCAGGGCACCAAGTTGCTGCAGGTGTGCGAGTCGCGCCTGAAGGAGGCCGAATTGCGGATCGAGCAACTCAAGAAGACCAAGGACGGGGCGGTGGTGTTCGAGAAATTCGACACGGACCGCGAGGCGTGAGGCCCCGCAACCCGCCACGCCCGATCCACGCCACGATGAACGCTGCCAGTCCCTCCTCTTCCCCCCGATTGCTCGACTCGATCCGCGGCCCCGCCGACGTGAAGGCGCTCGCGCCCGGCGACCTGTCCCGACTCGCCCAGGAGATCCGCGAGGAACTCATCGCGGTCACCGCCCGCAATGGCGGGCACATCGGTCCCAACCTGGGTGTGGTGGAGCTGACCATCGCGCTGCACCGGGTTTTCGAGACACCGTCCGATCAATTTGTCTTCGACGTCGCCCACCAGGGCTACGTGCACAAGCTGCTCACCGGACGAGGCGGGGAGTTTTTCCGACGCCTGCGCCAGACCGATGGCGCCAGCGGCTTCCTCTGCCGCGGCGAAAGCCCGCACGACGCCTTCGGCGCCGGCCATGCGGGCACCGCACTCTCCGCGGCCCTCGGCATGGCCACGGCGCGGGACCTGCGCGGCTCGGCGGAGCATGTCGTCGCGGTATGCGGCGACGCCGCGTTCACCTGCGGCGTGACCCTTGAGGCGCTGAACAACGTCGTCAGCGCCACGAAACGCCTGATCGTGATCCTCAACGACAACGAGTGGTCGATCGCGAAGAACGTCGGCGCCATCTCGCGCTACCTGAACCGCATCAGCACGAGCCCCACCTACAACCGCCTCCACCACGACATCGAGGCGTTCTTCCGCAGCTTTCCGACGGGGGTGGAGATGAACCGCGTGTACCACCGGTGGAAGCGGGAGACGAAGGACTTCTTCATGGAGTCCTCGCTGTTCGAAAAATTCGGGCTGCGCTACCTCGGACCCGTCGACGGGCACGATTACGAGGCGCTCCACAAGAACCTCGAGTTCGCGAAGAACTGCGACGTCCCGGTCATCATCCACGTTCTCACCAAGAAGGGCCGCGGACTGGAGGCCGCCATCGCGCATCCGGAACGGTTCCATGGCTCCGGTCCGTACGACCCCGTGACCGGTGAGGGCCGGAAGCCCGCGCCCGGTGCGGCCCCGAACTACCAGGATGTGCTGGGCGAGGCCCTCGTGCGGTTCGCCCGCCAGGATCCTCACGTCGTGGGAATCACCGGTGCCATGCCCAGCGGCACCGGCCTATCCCATCTGGCCGCGGCGGTTCCGCGCCAGTTCTTCGACGTCGGGATCGCCGAGGAACACGCCGTGCTTTTCGCCGCCGGCATGGCCACCAAGGGCTTTCGGCCCGTGTGCGCCATCTACTCAACGTTCCTCCAGCGCGCGTACGACCAGGTGATCCACGATGTCGCGCTGCAGAATCTTCCTGTGACCTTCTGCATGGACCGCGCCGGGTTGTCCCCGAACGACGGTCCCACGCATCACGGCCTCTTCGACCTGTCCGACCTGCGCTGCGTGCCGAACGCCGTCATCATGCAGCCGCGCAACGAGGATGAGCTCGTCGACATGCTGCACACCAGCCTTCGGCTCGAGGGCCCGGGGTTCATCCGCTACCCCCGCGGCGCCGGCACCGGGGTCCGAATCAAGGATCAGCCCGCCGCGCTGCCGATCGGCCGTGCCGAGCCCCTCCGAGCCGGTTCCGACGTCATGATCTGGGCGCTGGGGACGATGGTGCAGGACGCCCTCGCCCTCGCCGATGAACTCGCCGCGACGGAGGGGCTCTCCGTCGGAGTCGTCAACGCGCGCTACGTGAAGCCGCTCGACGAGTCGTTGCTCCTCGAACATGCCGCGGCCGTCCCGCTGATCGTAACGATGGAGGACCATGTGCTGGCCGGCGGCTTCGGCAGCGCCGTGCTGGAGACCCTGCAGGCGGCCGGGCGACCGACCGCCGTGGAGCGCATCGGTTGGCCGGACGATTTCATCGAACACGGTTCCAACGTGGAGATCCTGCGCGCCAAGCACGGGCTTTCCCCGCAGGTGATCCGCGCCCGCGTGCTCGTTCGCTGGAATTCGCTGCGCCGTCCGGCCGTGGAGTCCGGCGTCGCGACATAAAAAAGCCGCGACGGCTAACCGTCGCGGCTTGAAGGTCTAGAAAGACCGGAAACTTACTTCTTGGCGGGAGCGATCTTCCCGGCGCCGCCGCACTTGGTGCAGTTGTCACCGGCCTTGGCGGCCTCGACGCAGCACTTGTGGTCGCACTTCTTGCCGTTCTTTTCGGCGGCGACGCAGCACTTGCCGGGCTTGCTCTCGGCGGCGGCGAACGCGACTCCGACGGCGAACAGGGAGGCGGCGATGAACGTGGTGATGGACTTCATGGGTGTGTTTTGGGTGTTTTTGGTTGGTACTGACAGCTTTGGTGCGGGCGGCGGGAATCGAACCCGCCTCTCATGCTTGGGAAGCACACGTTCTACCGATGAACTACGCCCGCTTGGGCTCGGACGTGGAGACAGTTGCGGACGTTTCCACGCTCCCGCAAGCGCAAATCCGGAACGGACACCTGCCGCGCCGGGGCGTTTCGGAACGCCGGCCGCATCAAGCCAACATTCCGTTCAAGGCCGCTCGTATCTGATCAGCGGTCCCCGGCGCAAGAAACGCATAATCGACCTCATAACCACCGGCGGGAAATTCAGCGCGGGTGGGAATATACCACGGACCGGCGTCGCCGTAGGCGGCCACGGCCACGGGCTCCGGCCCGCGGATCGCTTGGGCCTCCAACTGGAACTCGATGAAGGGTTCCGCGGGCAAGTGCAGCGCCGTCATGGCGTTGAGTCGCAACGCGGAAAGGATGAACGGATCACCGCGTTGCACCCGGCGCAGGCACGCGAGCTTGAAGGCCGGACGCAGGCGGGTGACCAGGGAGTCCTTCGGCTTCTCCATCAGTTCACGCAACGCCGCCGGTCCGCTCTCAGGATTCGCCTCGGGACGCAGTTCACGCGTGAGCCATGCCGCGCGCTCCAAGGGCTCCGGCCGGAGCGAGGCCTCGGCCTCGGCGATACCTTGGATCATGCGCTTCGTGAGCGCCTCCCGGGCCGCCGGGCTGCCGTCGTTGTACTTGCCCGCGGCGATGTTGCCCGCGCACCCGGTGAAATAGAGGTGCGTGCAATCGGGATCCTCCTTTTGCCGCGCTTTGCGGGCCAACCCGCAGAAGTCGCTGCTCAC
>CAXRGI010000009.1:0-8108 GCA_964229935.1 Opitutales bacterium | reverse complement strand
GGACAGGCCACCCCGCCGGAGCGACGAGCGCGGACCGTCCAAACGGCGATGGTTTCGGCCGGCCCGAGCGGGGGTCAATAGCATATCCGGGTGCGGCGGCCGGCGGTTAGTCATTGCGGGCCGCGGGCTCGCCGCGATTCCTCGTGCCGACCCCAGCCCAACATGCGCCTGCACCCGTTCCCCTTCCTGCTTGTTGTCGCCACAGGTTTCGTGGCCAACCTTCCCGGATTGCGCGCCGACGTGCGCTTGCCTGCGATTTTCTCCGACCACCTCGTTCTCCAACAGGATGTCGCGGTACCGGTGTGGGGCTGGGCCGACCCCGGCGAGAGGGTAACCGTCGCCTTCAGCGGGAAATCGGTCGAGTCTGTCGCCGGCGCGGATGGCACTTGGATGGCGCGGATCGGGCCGCTGACGACGAGCGCCGCTCCGGCCACGCTCACCGTGAAAGGGAGGAACGAGATCGTGATTCAGGACGTGCTGGTGGGCGAGGTCTGGCTGGGCTCCGGTCAGTCCAACATGGCGATGACGGTGTCCAACTCGAAGGACCGTGAGACCGAGCAGGCGGCGGCGAAGTTTCCCGCGATCCGGATGTTCAAGGAGGAATCGCCCCGGGCCGGATCACAACAGCGGCAAGGTAAAGGCAAGTGGGTGGTTTGCGCACCTGAGACCGTCGGAGGTTTTTCGGCGTCGCTCTATTTCTTCGGGCGGGAGATCCACCAAAAACTCGGGGTTCCGGTGGGCCTGATTAACTCGTCGGTGGGCGGCACTCCGATCGAAAGCTGGATCGCGGAGGAGGCGCAGCGCGCGGCGCCGGAATTGAAGGGTTTCTTCACCGGGCTTGAAAAGCCTCGTCCGGTTTCGGCCGAGGAGCGGCAGGCTTACGAGGCGAATCTCGCCAATTGGGAGGAGGCGGTGAAGGCGGGCAAGAAGACGAAGGGCAAGGCGCCCCGCCGGCCCCAGGATCCCGCGGAAGTCGCGAGCCGGAAGTCCGACGTCGGCGGGTTGTTCAACGGCAAGATCGCGCCGCTCATTCCGTACGCCCTGCGCGGCATGCTGTGGTATCAGGGCGAGGCGAACACGTTTCCCGGCAAAGCGGAGTTCTACGAGGCCCAGCTGCGGCTGTTGGTGACGGATTGGCGGGCCCGTTGGGGCGGAGAAATTCCGTTCGCTTGGGCACAGCTGCCGAATTTCTCCGGAGCGGGCCGCGACTGGCCTGGAGTGCGCGAGGCGATGCGAAATACCCTGGCCCTTCCGCGCACCGGAATGGCCATCACCATCGATGTCGGCGAAGCGAATGACATTCATCCCAAGAACAAGCAGGAGGTCGGGCGTCGTTTCGCGCTTTGGGCGCTCGGGATGGTTTATCGCCGCGAGGTGCCGGCCGTTTCAGGGCCGCTGCCCGCGCGACATGAGGTGAGCAACGGGGCGATCACCGTGCATTTCAGCCACACGAACGCCGGCCTCGTCGCAAAGGGCGGTGCGTTACACGGATTCGAGGTCGCGGGGTTAGATGGAAAGTGGGTTTCCGCCGAGGCGCGCCTGGCGGGTGACGCTGTGATCGTGTCGTCACCGGTGGTTCCCGCGCCGTCCGCCGTGCGGTACGCGTGGGCTAATCTGCCGGAGGTGAGCCTGTTCAACGGCGCCGGTCTGCCGGCGTCGCCGTTCACGCTCGGGACTACCTCTGGGAAGCGAAACCCGTAGCGGACACCGTCACGGCTCTCTCCAGAGAAACGGATGCTGGTGCAACTGACGGTGCTCCTCGGATATCGGGAGGTTCGATCCGAAGAGTCGGTCGGTTTTCGGGTAACAGGAGTGTTGCGATGTCTCATCGGCGGCGGATGCGTGGAAGTATCGGGGTTCGGCGGCAGGAGATGGCGTCGAGCGACCCAGGGTCGAAGTTCGCCGAGAGCCTTGCGGAAAACGATTCACACGCGGATAGCTTCGATCGGTGCTCCTAAAAATTGGCGTCATCCTGATGTTCGCGTCCGCACTGCCGTGGCTGGCCTTGCCCTTCGCGGCGTGGCTGGCACCGACCGCGGCCGGCAAGGCGGCCTGGTCGACCGGGCTGCTCGTGGCCGCGGAGATCCTCTTCTGGGGCGGCGTGCTGCTCGCCGGACGCGATGTCTGGAACACGGCGAAGCAGGCGGGATGGAAGCGGGTTATCCCTGAGCTTTGGCGGCAACTGCGTCAGTCTGATGACTCCTCCCGCCCCGGGCCGGCGGACAAGGCCGGCTGACGCCCCCTAAGACTTCTTCCCGCGTTTTTGACTGGGGTCCGTTTTCTCGGTCCGTGCTCCGGAGCGCGGCTGGCGGCTCGATGCTGCAAGCTCGGTCTCCATTCCCTTGTCGCCCTGCTGCCGCATCCAGGCGTCGAGGGCGGAACCGAGCCGGGTCTTTACCGCAGCCAGGGCTGGATCGCCGGCGAGATTGCGGCTTTCGAGCGGATCCACCTCGAGATCGTAGAGCTCCTCGGCCGGGCGCTTGAAGAGCCACGCTACCCGCGCGGCGAGGGATGGATTGCCACGGGCGTCCGCCTGCCAGGATTCAATGATTTCGCCACGGTGGATCCCCGAGATGGTGTACGTGTTTTCCGGGGCCAGATTACGGATGTATTTGTAGCGGGAGTCGCGCGCGGACCGGATCGGATAGGGCTCCTTGTAACCGTTGATGCCGACGGTCGTGTGCTGGGCGAAGACCACGTCGCGAAGGCGATCCGCGCTGCCCAGTAGAACGGGCAGGAAACTTTTCCCGTCGAATCCGCGCTTACCGTCGGCATCCGGGCAGCCGGTGTCGATCGTCCGCGGATCGACCCCGGCGATCTCGAGCAGCGTGGGGACAACGTCGACGTATTGGAGCAGTGCGTCGCTGGCGCTGCCGGCGCGGATCCTTCCCGGCCAGCGCACGAACGCGGCTCCGCGGATACCAGTATCGTAGAGAGACCATTTTCCACCGTACGGAAACGAGCTCCCCTGTTCGCTGAGGAATACGACCACGGTGTTCTCCCGCTGCCCGGAGGCGTCGAGTGCCGCGAGGCAGTCGCCCACCTGCCGGTCGAGCGCGGAAATCTCGGCGAAATAGGCGGCGAGATTGCGGCGCGTGACGGCATTATCGTGCAGGTAGGGCGGAACCGTGATCCGCGCCGGGTCATAAAGATCTCGCGGACCGCGATCCCACGGACTGTGAGGGTCGTTGGACGCGAAGACCGCCAGCCATGGTTGAGTTGCGTCCCGCGTGATGAACCGTCGAAAGGCCGCGACGTCGTCCGCATTGGTGCTGATCACCTCGTAGGGAAACGACGCCGCCGGGGCGACGTGGGATTTGTTCTGCAACCCGACCCGGTATCCGCGGTCCCGCAGATGCCCGAAGATGCTCCGCGTACCGTCATAGGCCATCGTGTGGTTGGGGTAGGCGCCGCTACGAACCGGGAACAAACCCGTGTAGAGGGCGTGCCGAAGCGGGGAGCAGGTCGGCGCCGGCGTGAACATGCGCCTTAGATTGATTCCTTCGGAGGCGAGGCGGTCGATGTGAGGCGACTTCACGTCCGGGCTGCCCATGCAGCCGAGGTCGCTACCGTTCAGGTCATCCGCGATGATCAGGAGGAAATTGGGACGGGCCGGCTCGGCGGCCGTTGCAGCAACGGTCAGGGCGAGGAGAGAGAGCAACCGGCCGGGCAGAGGGGAGACTCGCAAGCGCATGGGTTTGAGGGGCGGGTGATTTCCGATTGGCGAACTTGCCGGACGTGAATCAGGGTTTTCGGATGTTCGATCCCGTCGAAAAGCTCAAGGAGTTCATCCGCCATCCCAGCATCTCGGCCGACTCGGCCGCCCGCGACGGCATGCGGGGCGCGCAGGAATTCGTTTCGAATCTACTCGGTTCGCTCGGGTTCACCGTCGAGGTCGTGCGCACCGACGTGCACCCGATCGTGCTGGCGCATCGCGGTGGCGACGCTTCGTGGCCGCACGTCATGATCTACGGCCACTACGACGTCCAGCCGGCCGATCCGCTCAACCTCTGGCGCACCCCCGCCTTCGAGCCGACCATCATCGGCAACCGCATGTACGGGCGGGGTGCGGCCGACAACAAAGGCCCGCTGCTGACCAATATCGCCGCGGTGGCGAAGGCGCTGGAGGAAAATCCCCGGCTGCCCCTGCGGATCACGTTCCTGATCGAGGGCGAGGAGGAGATGGGCAGCCCCAGCTTCCCCGCGTTCCTCGAGAAGTACGCGGCGCGCCTACGCGAGGCGGACTTTGTGTTTCTCTCCGACACGGCGCTACCGAACGAGAACCAGGTCGTGCTCACGTGCGGTCTGAGAGGCCTGACGTTATTCGATGTCCACCTCACCGGGGCGAAGGGGGATCTGCACTCCGGACTCCACGGCGGAGTCCTCCGCAATCCGATCCAGGCGCTGGCGGAGATCCTGGCCACGCTCCACACGCCGGAGGGTCGCGTGAATGTCCCGGGCTTCTACGACGAAGTGCTCGATGTGCATCCGTGGGAGCGCGACGAACTCCGCAAGCTCGGAACCGATGAGAAGGCGTACGCCGACTTCCTCGGGATCGACACATTCTACACCACGCCCGGCTTCAACCCCTTCGAGTCGGCGCGGTTCCAGCCCACACTTGAGTTCAATGGAATCGGCGGCGGCTACCAGGGGGAGGGGACGAAAACCGTCATCCCGAGCAAGGCTTTCGCCAAGATCAGCTGTCGGCTCGTGCCCAACCAGGAGCCCGACGTGATCAAGCGTAAGGTGATGGACGCGATCCGCGCACGGGTGCCGAAGGGCATCAAGCTGGAGTTTGTCGATCAGCACAAAGGCGACCCCTACGTCGTCGTGCCGCCCGGGCGGAGCAACACCCCGAAGAACCAGTCCCCGGTGCTGGCGCGCGCCTTCCGGGCGACGGAGCAGGCCGTGGGCGAGGTGTGGGGCCGGCCGCCGCTGTATCTGCGCGAAGGCGGCAGTGTGCCGATCATCGCCTCGATCAAAAAGGTCACCGGCCTCGACTCCATCATGCTGGGGCTGTTCCTCCCGGAGGATAACCTCCACGCACCCAACGAGAGCTTCAACCTAGACGTGATGCGGAAAGGAATCGAGACCACCCGCCGCATCCTCCACGAACTGGCCTCGGGAGCACGCTGAGCAACGCGGGGAAACAAAAAAGCCGCGGTTTCCACCGCGGCTTTTCGCTTAGAGCTGAAGTTTGCTTGGCCTCAGAAGGCCTTGGGAGCCGCCGCCGCCGGGTTCACCACCACCAAATCGACGCGGCGATCCCTCGTCATGGTGGCGTCATCCGCGTTCTTCGCGGCCTCGAGACTGCCCTTGGAAAGCGTCTCGAGCCGCTCCGCGGGAACGCCAATTGACTGGAGATATTTGCGCACCGCGGCCGCGCGACGGTCGCCGAGGCCGAGGTTGTACTCGGCCGTGCCTCGCCAGTCGCAGTGCCCCTCGAGGAGGAGCCGGTGCGTCGGATTCTTGTCGAGGTACTCTTTCGCGACCTTGAGTTTCTCGCGCTCGGAGGCACGGACGTCAGACTTGTCGAAATCGAAGAGGACGGCCTGCGACTGCAGCGCAGTACGGTTGTGGCCGTTGGGGTCGAAATCCGATCCGCGATCAACCAGGCCAGTGGTGTTCTGGCCGAAGGAGGCATCAATCGGCGCCGCAGGACCGGTCGACTGAGCCCCGAGAACGGTGGAGCCCGGGTAGGGGCGGTCGGGCTTCTTGGTGCAGCCCGCGAGCACGAGGGCGGCAGCGGCCAAAGGGACGGCTACGAACTTCGAGTGGAATTTCATGAGTAAAATGACGCGGGAGGAACCATGAGAGCTATGTCGGAGCCCGACCGGCGTTCGCAAGGGGTTTTTGCGTGCCCGAATCAGCGGGAAGTGGCGGCGGTGACGATGCCCTGCTCCAACGCGTAACGGGTCAGGCCGGCGACGTCGTGCAGGTTGAGCTTCCGCATCAGATTCGTCCGGTGGTTATCCACCGTCTTGGCACTGATTGCGAGCTTGGCGGCGATCTCCTTTGTGCTGTGACTCTCGGCTACGAGCTGGAGAATTTCGCGTTCCCGGACCGTGAGGGAGGAGCCGGAGGCGTCGGCACCCGTGCTGGTGAGGACGGTGCGAAGCAGGGAGGCCACCCCGGGGCCGAAATAGGTCCCGCCGCGCGCGACCGCCTCCAGGCCGCGCTTGAATTCAATCAGACCGGCGGTCTTCTCGACGAAACCGTGGGCGCCAGCCTCAAGCATCTCACGGACGAGGACGGGACTTTCGTGACCTGAAAATACCAGCACGCGCATTCCGGGCAGCTTGGGCACCACCCGACGGAGGATATCGACCCCGTTCAGCCCGGGCAGTTTGGCATCGAGCACGCACACATCGGGCTTTTTCTCCAGACACAGCTGCACCGCTGTCTGCCCGTCGCCGGCTTCGCCGACCAAGTTGTACCCGGGATCCAACTTGAGGATCTCGGCGATCAACTCACGGATGGCGGTCTGGTCCTCGATGATGACTAAACTCTTCATTTGGGTGAGGGGGGATGGGGCGACATGGTGGGTCGACTGGGATTCGAACCCAGAACCAACGACTTAAAAGGACGCTGCTCTACCATTGAGCTATCGACCCGGTAGAAACCGCTGAAAGATTTTTCCGCACGCGGGGTTGGCAAGAACTTTCGCCCCCGGGGCGCCGAAATTGACCGGAACCTGATTCGGGATTATCCGTCGAATCTGCAAATTTTGTGGGAACCTTCGCTGACTACACGAATCAGAGCGAGGCGGAGCGTATGTCCGCCAAAGCCCAAGAGGTTGCCCTGGATCGTGTGCTGGTCGACCGTTTCAAAAACGGAGACGAATCCGCCTTCAATGAGATGGTCGCCCGGCACCGCGACCGCATCTACGGGATGGTCCATCAACTCCTCCGCAACCACCAGGATGCGGAAGAGGTCACGCAGGACGCCTTTATCCGCGCCCACCGCGGCCTCGCCAATTTCCGGGGCGACGCGGCTTTCTCCACTTGGCTGTACCAGATCGCGACCAATCTGGCGCGGAACCGCTACTGGTACTGGTGGCGTCGCAAACGCGACCGGTCCGTCTCACTCGATGCCCCGGTGGGCGAGGATAATGACCTCACCCTCGCCGACGTCATCCCGGCCGAGGTCGACTCGCCGGACGAAGTGACCGTCAACGAGGAGTTCGTTAATCGCATCTCGAAAGGGATGGACAAACTTTCCGGCAGCCATCGGGAGATCCTGGTTCTACGCAACGTCAAGAATCTGTCCTACGAGGAGATCGGTGCCATCCTGGGGATATCAGTGGGCACGGTGAAAAGCCGGATCGCCCGCGCGCGCGAAAGCCTCCGCGCCAAGCTGGGGGAAGATTTCAAATGAGTGAACGTGAGTTTATAGAGCTTCTAAACCTGTATCTCGACCATGAGATCGAAGCGGCGGACGCCGCGCGGCTCGAGGCCGAGGTCCGATCCAACCCGGAACGACGACGCACTTACCTGCAGTACTGCCGCATGCAGAAAGCCTGCGCACTCTTGGCTGAGGATTTCGCCTCAGAGCGTGTTCCAGCCCGACCGGAGTCGATGGCATCAGGCTTTGGCTGGGCGGCGGCGGGGTTCGCATCTTTTGGCGTCGTGGCCGCCGGACTGGCGGTGGCGTTTGTGCTCTGGCAGCGCCCCCCCGGCACTGCGTCTGACGAACCCACCTTGGCGCAGTCGCCGGCTCTGGTCTCCGAAACCCCGGCGGTCTCCTCCGGGCCGCGCCGTGGATTAGTGGCGGCCTCGGAGCAAACGTCTCCCGCTCGACTGGTCCTGACCGGCGAGCCGCTCGGCTTGGCAGGAGGGCTTCGGCTTCGCTCCGCGGTTGATGCATCGCCGCCGGTGCGGTCCGGGGATGAGTTTGATTGGCTGCGCAACTTCCGGGTTGCGGGCGTGGCCGAGGCGGATGCCGCCGCGACGCTTCACTTCAACCATTCCGCTCAGGCGGTTCGGCCGGAGGCCCGTCACTTGGGCCTGAAGGCACAAGCCGAGGCGGCGGAGATGACCGCGTTCCGCTTCTCGAAATAACAGCCGTCAGCCGTTCAGCGCCCGTCGGATAAGGGAAGAGGTGTCGGC
>CAXRGI010000008.1:0-2572 GCA_964229935.1 Opitutales bacterium | reverse complement strand
CGCTCCTCGACGGAGGACGCCCCATCGCGATCAACTCCGGCTGGAGCACCACGAACGATTCCGCCGCGATCGCCGAGACCGCAGTCCGCACCGGGGCGTTTCCCTTCGCGCCGGGCAGCGCCGACGCGGCGATCCTGATCAACCTCGCGCCCGGCGCCTACACCGCGCAAGTCGGGGCGGCCACCGCCAGCGGCATCGCTCTGCTGGAAATCTACGAGGTGCCTTGAGCGGCCGCCGGGCTTCATCCACGTTCGCCGCGATCATGCTGCGTCAGATTCGGAAATCTCCTTTGTCGCTCGCCGTCCTGTGCGCCGCGGCGGGCCTCTCGCTGGCCGGTTGCGGCCGCCCGGCCGACGACGGGAACACCGCCCCGGGGCGGAAATCCTCCTCCGCGCCCGCCAAAGCGTCCTCACCTTCCTCCTCCCCCGAGCCAGCCACCACGACCGCAAGCAAACCTGCGCCGGCCGCCGAGCCGCCCGCGCCGCGGCCGCACCCCGAGCTCGATGCGGCGCTCGCGGTCGAGGATCCGGGCCGGCGCTCGCAGGAGTTTTTCCCGAAGTTTGCAGCGCTGCTGAACCGGGATTTCGCCGCCGCCCTGGCCTATCTGCGGGGCATGAAGCGGGGTCAGGAGTTTCCCCAAGCCTTGATGATGGTGGTCGACGCCGCCGCCCGCCGGAGCGCCGACGAGGCCCTTGCGCTCGCCGCGGAGTTGGCGACCACCCGGGACACCGCGCACATCTACAGCGCGCTTTTCGATCGATTCGCGCGGGAGAATCCGGTGGTCGCGGCCGGTCGTCTCGACGCGATCCCCGCGGGCGAGGCGCGCGAAAACGCGCTCCGGGCGGTGGCCGATGCGTGGAACCGCACCGATGCGGCCGCCGCGCTCGCGTGGGCCCGCGCGCTCCCGGTCGAGGCTGATCGCAGTGTCGCGCTCGAGTCGATTCTCCGCGGCCTCGCGCTCCGCGACCCCGCCCGCGCGATTGAGGAGGCTTCGAAGTTGCTGAAGGCCCCCGTGCTCGAACGCGTCCTGCAGACCGCTTTCCAGCAACTCGCCAACGCCGATCCGGAGCGCGCCGCGCGCCTCCTCGAGAACCTGCCGCCGGGTGACGCGCAGACGCTCGTGACGATGGACGTCGCGCGCGCGCTCGCCATGCGCGACGTGCCGGCGGCGCTCGCGTGGGTAAAAACCCTGCCGATTGAGTTCACGCAATGGCTGGCAACCACGAACATCCTGTTCATCTGGGGCTCGCGCGACCTGCCGGCCGCGGCCCGCTACGTCACCGAGATGCCTCCCGGCGGCGGCCTCGATTACATCGCCGGGCAATTCGCCAACCTTATGGCACGCCAGCCCAAGGACGGCATCGCGTGGGCCGAGGCCCTGCCGGGCGAGTCGGCGCGTGACGCCGCCTTCGTCACGATCGCATCCATCTGGGCGCAGCAATCCCCGGTCGAGGCGATGACCTGGGCGATGGGACTTCCGGGCGAGCCCCTGCGCGGCAACGCGCTCGCGGCCGCCCACTCCACCTGGCGCGCCGTCAACCCGGCGGCCGCGCAGGCCTGGCTCGAGACGGCGCCGCTCACGCCGCGCGCCAAGGCCCGCGTGCTCGCGCCGCGCTGACTGTGGCCGAAGGAAAGATACTTGTCGCGCTCTCGGGCGGGGTGGACAGCTCCGTCGCCGCTTTGCTGCTGCGGCGTGCCGGCCACGACGTGACCGGCGCGTACATGAAGAACTGGATCAACGAGGAGAACATCGCCGGCGATTGCCCGTGGCAGCGTGACATCGAGGACGCCCGCGCCGTGGCGGACCACCTCGGGATCGAGTTCCGCGTCGTCAACCTGATGCGCGATTACCGCGAGCGCATCGTGCAGTACCTTCTCGACGGTTACGCGCGCGGGCTGACGCCGAACCCCGACGTGATGTGCAACCGCGAGATCAAGTTCGGCGTGTTCCGCGCGTGGGCTCGCGATCATGGCTTCTCGGCCGTGGCCACCGGACACTACGCGCGGCGCGTCGAACTGGCCGGGCCCGGTCCGCGGCACGCGCTGCTCGAGGGAGAGGACAAAAACAAGGATCAGTCGTACTTCCTCGCCCTGCTCCGACCCGAGCAGCTAGCCGACGCCCGCTTCCCCATCGGCGACCTCGAGAAACCCGAATTGCGCGCGCTGGCCCGTGAGGCGGGGCTGCCGACGGCCGAGAAGAAGGACAGCCAGGGCATCTGCTTCATCGGGGAGGTGAAGATGGCCGATTTCCTGCGAGCCTACGTGCCCGATGCGCCCGGGCCGATCGTGCGGTCCGATGACGGCCGGGTGCTGGGCGAGCACCGTGGCCTGCATTTCTACACCCTCGGCCAGCGGAAGGGCATCGGCGTGCCGTCCAACACCGATCACCGCGCCTACGTGGTCGTGGGCAAGCGCGCCAACGACCGGGCGTTGCTCGTGGCGTTCGACGGGCCGACGGCGCCGGGACTTTTTCAAACCGAGGTGCAGGTGCACGCGCTGAGCTGGTTGGCGGAGCCGATCACCACGCCATCCCGGCTGGAAGGACGCGTGCGTTACCGCGACCCAAGGGTGC
>CAXRGI010000007.1:0-9887 GCA_964229935.1 Opitutales bacterium | reverse complement strand
GCCGCCGGCGGCTCGAAATGGTTGCGGACGAAGAACAGCCGGTTCGGCGTGACCCAGCTTGGCACCTGCTCGAGGGGCGTCTCACTATTCTCCGGACCCGAGGTGACGATCCTGCGCGCGGCGTTCATGGCTCGAGGTTGGTTGCCCGTCCCGGGACCGGCAAACGGTATTCCGTCTAAAAGTCGAAGCTTGGCGACCGACAGGCTCGTCGAGGTGAAGGACGCGGTTCCGAGCCGTTGCACGGAGGAAACGCGGAGGGTTCTAGGCCGGAGACTCGACGGAAAGCCCGAAGCGCGGAGTTTGGCCCGCGGACCAGACACAGGGTGCAGAAAGTAAGCTCGCCAGCGCGTTTTGCGCCTTTGGGCGGCCAAATGACCCATGGCCGCGAAGAGACGCAAGAGGCGCAAAACCGAGAAGGGGAGGGGAATCCACGACTCTCGGTCGCCGCCACTTTCTCCGTCATTGCCATTCACCTTTTCTCATCCCTCGCGGCGCGCCGGCGCGTCGCGAGGAAAGATTCGCCCCGCGTGCGGCCGCCTGTTTTCTCGGGCTCGAGATGAACACCCCCGAGCAGAATCTCGCGCGCCTGCAACTTGTGCTCCCGCCCGCCCCGCGTCCCGTCGCCGTGTACCGGCCGCTGGTCGTCGTGCAGGGGCTCGCCTACGTGTCCGGCCACGGGCCGGTTTGCACCGACGGCTCGCTCATCCGCGGCCGCGTCGGCGCCGATCTCGACCTCGCCGCGGGCCACGCCGCCGCGCGTCAGGTCGGCCTCGCCATCCTCGCCACCGTGCGCGACCAGCTGGGTTCGCTCGATCGTGTCCAGCGCGTCATCAAGCTCCTCGGCATGGTGAACTCCGCGCCCGATTTCCTCGAGCATCCGAAGGTCATCAACGGCTGCAGCGAGCTCTTCGCCGAGGTCTTCGGTCCGGAGCGGGGGATCGGCGCCCGCAGTGCGGTCGGCCTGGGGCCGCTTCCGGGCAACATCGCTGTCGAGATCGAGGCCATCTTCGAGCTCGCGCCATGACACCCGACTGGATGCGGCTCGCCGACCCGTCGGCCGTCCCTTCCCCCGCGCTGCTCGTTTTTCCCGACCGCATCGAGGAGAACCTGCGCCGCATGATCGCCCTTGCGGGCGGCCCGGAGCGGCTGCGGCCGCACCTCAAGACCCACAAGCTGCCGCAGTTGATCGCCCTCCAGGCGCGCCTCGGCATCACGCGCTGCAAGGCGGCCACCATCGCCGAGGCCGAGATGGCCGCCGGCGCCGGCGCCACCGACATCACGCTCTCCACGCAACCCGTCGGGCCCAACGCCGCGCGGCTCGTGGCCCTCATCCGCGCCTTCCCTTCGGTGGCGTTCTCCACCATCGCGGACGATCCCGGCGCGGTCGACGTGCTCGCCCGCGTCGCCGCCGAAGCCGGGGTTGTGGTCGAGGTGCTGGTCGATCTCGACGTCGGCATGGCCCGCACCGGCATCGCGCCGGGGCCGGGAGCCGCGCAACTTTACCGCCGCATCGCCGCCGCGCCCTCGCTCCGGCCGGGCGGCCTGCACGCGTACGACGGACACCTGCGCCAGCCGGTGCGGGCCGATCGCAGCGCGGCCGCCGCCGACGGCATCGCGCGGGTCGATGCGCTTGCCGCGACGCTCCGCGCCGAGGGCCTGCCGGTGCCGCGCCTGGTGTGGGGAGGCACGCCGACGTTTCCGGTCCACGCCCGCCGCGCCGGGGTCGAATGCAGCCCGGGAACCTGCGTGTTGTGGGACGCCGGCTACGCGCGGAACATTCCCGACCTCGAATTTCTCCATGCCGCCGTGCTCCTCACGCGCGTGATCAGCCGCCCCGGTACCGGCCGGCTGTGCCTCGATCTCGGGCACAAGGCCGTGGCGAGCGAGATGCCGCACCCGCGCGTCGTTTTCCCCGCCTTGCCCGACGCCCGGGCGGTCACCCACAGCGAGGAGCATCTCGTCCTGGAGACCGCCGCGGCGGACACGTTTCCCGTTGGCTCCGCGCTTTACGGCATCCCGTGGCATATCTGTCCGACCGTCGCCCTGCATGACCGCGTGCATGTCGTGCGGGAGGGTCGCCTGGCGGAGACGTGGACGGTGACCGCGCGGGCGCGGCGGCTGGGAGTCTGATTTCCGTGGCGACGCCCCTCATCCCGGCTTTGGCGGCGATCGCGCTGCTCGTGGGACTGGTGACGTGGCTGCGGGTGAACGCCTTCGTGGCCCTGCTGGCGGCGGCCCTGCTCGCCGGGATCGGCTCGGGGCTGGCGCCGCTCGCGACGCTGAAGGCGTTTCAGGACGGCGTGGGCGCCACGCTGGGCGGCATCGCCGCCGTGATCGCGCTCGGCGCGATGATCGGCCGTTTGCTCGCCGAATCGGGCGGCGCGCTGGTGCTCGCGGAACGCCTGGAGACGTGGTTCGGCTCCGGCCGCGCGCTGCTGTGTGTCGTGTTGCTCGGACTCGTGGTAGGGCTCGCGACTTGGTTCACCGTTGGATTGCTGCTGATGGTTCCGGTGGCGGCCTCGCTCGCGCGGCGAACCGGACGGCCGTTCCTCTCGCTGGCGCTGCCGCTCGTCGCGTTTCTTTCCGCGATGCACGGACTCACGCCGCCGCACCCGGGGCCCGTCGTCGCGATCGACGCCCTGGGGGCGAGTCCGGGCGCGGTGCTGGCCCTCGCGTTCGTCGTCGGGATTCCAGCTGCGCTTTTGGCCGGGCCCGTCTTCGGGCGCTGGGTGGCGCCGCGCATCAACGTCGCGCCGCCCGGACCCGTGGAAAACGCCGGTTCCTCCGTGGGACGCCCCGGCTTCGGGGCGACGGCCGCTGTCATCGTGCTTCCGGTCGGCCTCATGCTGGCCGCCTCGGCGGGGGAACTTCTGCTGCCCGCGGGTGGAGCGGCTCGCGGCGCGCTCGCTTTCGCCGGACACCCCGTGACCGCGTTGGTGGCGGCACTCTTGCTCGCGGCGGCGGTGTTCGGACGCGCGGCTCCGTTCTCACGGGCGCGCCTGCTGGAGTTTACCGAGCAGAGCGTGGCGGCGATCGGGATGACGCTCCTCGTGGTGGGCGCCGGCGGCGGATTCGCGCGGGTGCTGCGGGAGGCGGGCGTCGCGGAGGCGCTGGGCGAAATGGCCGGAGCCGCGAACCTGTCGCCCTTCATCTACGGCTGGTTGGTCGCGGCGTTCATCCGGGTGGCCACGGGTTCGGCGACCGTCGCCATCACGACGGCGGCCGGCCTCCTTGCGCCCGTGCTTGCGGCTCATCCGGAGGTGAACCGCAACCTGCTCGTGCTCGCGCTCGGCTCCGGGTCGCTGGTGCTCTCGCACCTCAACGACGGTGGCTTCTGGATCGTCCGCGAATGCCTTGGCCTCTCGGTCGGCCAGACGCTCCGGACCTGGTTCGTGCTCGAGACCGTCCTTGGGGTCGCCGGCCTCGGTGTCGTCCTGCTGCTCTCGTTGGCGCTCTGATCATGAAGGTTCCCCTCATTGTCGACGCGCACCTCGACCTGGCGATGAACGCCATCGAGTGGAACCGCGACCTCGCGCGCCCGCTCGCGGAGATCCGCGCGGCCGAGGCGCACCTGCGCGACAAACCGGACCGCGGTCGCGGCACCGTCTGCCTGCCCGAGATGCGGCGGGGCCGCGTGGGCCTTTGCGTGGCCACGCAGATCGCGCGGCTGGAACACGACGCCTACAGTCCGGTCTTCGGCTGGCGTTCGTCCGCGCAGGCGTGGGCGATGACGCAGGCGCAGCTGGCCTGGTACCGCGCGATGGAGGAGGCGGGGGAGATGACTTCGATCCGCGATCGCGCCGGGCTGGAGGCCCATGTCGCCCGCTGGGAAGCAGCTGATGACGCTGAGGCCGCCAAACTGCCGATTGGCTTCATCCGCAGCCTCGAGGGTGCGGACTCGATTATCACTCTGGCGCACCTGGAGCGCGCGTGGGCCGACGGGTTGAGGGCGATCGGGCCCGCGCATTACGGGCCGGGCGTTTACGCGCAGGGAACCAACACCACAGGACCATTCCCGGAGCGCGGACGCGAATTGCTGCGCGTCGCCGGCGAACTTGGGCTGATCCTCGACGTCACGCACCTGAGCGATGAGTGCCTGTGGCAGGCTTTGGAGCTCTACCGCGGTCCGGTCTGGGCGAGCCACCACAACGCCCGCGCTCTTGTGCCGCACCAGCGTCAGCTGGCCGACGACATGTTCCGCGCGCTGGTGGCCCGCGACGCCGTGGTGTGCGTCTGCCTCGACGGCTGGATGATGACGCCCGGCTGGGAACGCGGGAAAACCACGTCCACCTCGGCCGGCCTCACGCTCGCGCGCCTCGCCGACCACATCGACCATTGGTGCCAACGGGCGGGCAACGCCCGGCACGTCGGGATCGGTAGCGACCTCGACGGCGCGTTCGGCACCGAGCAGACGCCTTCCGACCTCGCCTCGATCGCCGACCTGTCGCGCCTCCCCGCCATCCTGCGTGGCCGCGGCTACACCGACGCCGACATCGCCGGTCTCATGGGCGGCAATCTCCGGCGCTTCCTCGCCTCGGCCCTGCCGCGATGAAGCACCGACTTTTTCACGTCATAGGTGACTTTACCGGGGGCAGGGCGGCACTGGTCATGGGGTTGTTTTGCGGCGGGGCGGCGGTGACGGAGGCGCGGGAGGATCCCGCGACGCGCGGGCGGGAGCTTTACGAGCGCAATTGCCTGCAGTGCCACCAGGCCAACGGCTCCGGCGTGCGAGGGATTTTTCCGCCGCTGGCCGGCCGCGAGTGGTCGGCGCGGGACATCGAGCGTGCGATCCGCGTGGTGTGCGAGGGAGCGTCGGGCCCGGTGGTGGTCAACGGGGTCACCTACGACGGGGTGATGCCGCCCGTCGTGCTCGGCGACGGGGCCGTGGCCGACGTGCTCACGCACGTGCTGAACAGCTGGGGCAACCCCGGCGGGCGGGTCTCGGCCCGGCAGGTGCGCGAGGTGCGGGCGACGACGAAGTACCCCACGGCGGAGCGTCAGGCGCTCGCGATGGAGTATCCGCCGCTGCCGGCCGCGCCGGCGGGCTTCACGCTGCGCGAGGTGGCGCGGCTGCCGCAGAAGGCGGTGCGGATGGCGAGCGACGGCACGGGAAGGGAGATCTTGCTGCTTTCGGAGAACGGCGACGTGCGCCGGCTTGACCTGGCGACGGGTGCGATCCGGCCGGTGTTTCTTGCGAAGGATTATCTCACGCGGCGCGAGGGCGATCTCGGCGGGCCGTTGTTCGTCCTGGCGATGACCTTCGACCGGCGCGGCCGGCTGCTGATCGCCGCGAACCAGCAGAATGCCGCGGTGAAACCCGCCGTGAACACCGTGACGATCTACCGCACGACCGGCCGCGATGCGGACGGTTCGCCGGCCGATCCGCGGCCGTGGTTTGAGGTGAGCTACCCGGGGCGGCCGTCCTACATCCACGCGGTCGAGCATATGGCCATCGGGCCCGATGGCATGCTGTACGTCGGCAACGGGGCCCGCACGGACGGTGGTTTCTCCGACCCGGAGGGGCCTTTCGCGGGAGGTGGCGAGACGCCGATCACGGCCTGTCTCTGGCGGCTCGATCCCGAGGCGGAGAAGCCGGAGATCGAGGTCTACGCCCGCGGGATCCGCAATGCCTACGGGTTCTGCTGGAACGACCGGGGTGAGATGATCCTCACCGAGAACGGACCCGACGCGGACGCGCCGGAGGAACTCAACCTGATCGAGCGGGGCCGCCACTACGGGTTTCCGTACCAGTACTCCGATTGGGACCGGAAGGCCTACGAGCGCACGCCCGATCCGCCCGAGGGACTGAAGTTCACCAAACCGATCCCGAACCTCGGGCCGGACGGGGGCTTCAATGGATCACCGGTCGCGACCTTCGACCCGCATTCGTGCCCCGGAGGCATCGTGTTCCTCGGGGACGATTTCCCCGAGGGCTACCGCGGCACGTTCATCATCCCGCGTTTCGGCAACATGATCCGCACGCCGGGTGACACCGCCGGTTTCGACGTGCTGCGGGTCGCGCTCTCCCGCGACGGAACCGGCGATTACCAGGCGCGGGTGCACACGCTGCTGAAGCCGCTCGGCCGGCCGATCGATGTGCATCTCGCCGGTCGCGGTCGCCTGCTCATCCTCGAGTACTCGCGCGGAACGCGGAACGGCGCGTCCTATTCGCCGCCCGGCCGCGTGCTGGAGCTGGCCGTCGCTAATCCCTGATCGTGCGCCGGGCTCAGCCCAGCTCCGCCAGCAGGGCCCGCAGTTCCCGCTCCGGATCCTCGTGGTGCTGCGCCACAGCCAAGGCCAGCGCCTCGCGAAGGACCGGGCCGGCCTCTTCCCGCCGGCCGAGCCGCAGCAGTAATTTTCCGAGCAGGATGCTGGGCATCATCCAATCGACCTTAGCCGCCGCACAGAAGCGGTAGTGTTCGATCGCGTCGCCGGACCGCTCCTCCGCCTCAAGGGCCTGCGCAAGGCTGAACCGGAAGAGCGGGTTGCCCGGTTGAGCCGCCACCAGGGTCTCGAATTGTTCTCGGCGCGTTGGCATTCAGCTCTCCGCAAAAAGCACGACCGCGGTCGCGTTGTCGGGTCCGCCGCGCCGCACCGCCAGCTGCACCAACGACTCGACGGCCTCCTGCGGGGATCGCGCCGCGGCGAGCATCCCGCCGAGCTCGCGCTCGAGGACGAGGCGCGTGACTCCGTCGGTGCAGAACAAGACGCGATCGCCCGCGGCCAACGGGAGCGTGATCACGTCGACCTCCGGGTCATCGGGCTGCCCGATGCAGCGGGTGAGGGCATTGCGTTGGGATTCACGGTAGGGGAGCAGCTGGCCCGGCGCGCGCCGGCGGCGCGCCTCGTTCTCGACCGAGTGGTCCTCCGTCAAACGGCGCAATTCACCTCCGCGCGAGAGATAGGCCCGCGAATCCCCCACGTGCCCGAGCTGCAGCACGTCGCTGCGTAAGAGGCCGGCGGTGAGGGTCGTGCCGATCCCGGTCTCCGGGCTCAGTTGCCGCCCCAGCTCGCGCACTTCCCGGTTCACGGCCTGGAAGCAGGCGGGCAGATCGACCATCCCCGTGGCCCCGGCTGCCCGCAACGCAGCGAGCAGCCGCTCCACGGCCCGCTCCGCCGCCTCGGCGCCGCCGGGAAGGCCGCCCACGCCGTCGGCGACGCCGAAATAGCCGGCCGCCTCGTCGCGAAGGAACCGATCCTCGTTCTCCTGGCGGACCAGGCCGATGTCGGAGAGCGCGGCTGAGCGGAACTTGAGCATCGAGCGGTTACGATGTTCCACCCCGCGGCCCGGCGAAAGTACGAAATGCCCTCTCTCGATTCTCGCGGCTGATGACGGTGAATTCGGGATTCGGGAGCGACTCCGCGAACAGGCGGCCGTAGGACTTCGCCAGCACCCTCGCGTCAAGGATGGTGACCAGACCGCGGTCCGACGCGGTGCGGATGAGACGCCCCACGCCCTGCCGGAACTTGATCAACGCGTCGGGCAGCGTGAGCTCGTTGAACGGGTTTCCGCCCTCTCCGCGGATGCGGTCGCAGCGCGCCTCGGTGATCGGGTGCGTCGGCGGGTCGAAGGGCAGGCGGGTGATGATCACCTGCGCAAGCGCCTCGCCCGGCACGTCGACCCCGGTCCAGAAGCTGTCGGTACCGAAGAGCACGGCGTTGCCGCGGGCCCGCATCTCGCGCGCGAGCTCGGTGCGCGAGAGCCCGTCGCCCTGCATGAGGAAGGGCCGCTTTGCGTCGAGGAAGCGGGGCGCGAGCGTGGCCGCGATCGCGCGCATGTCGGAGTAGCTGGTGAACAGGACGAGCGTGCCTCCGCCCACCCGGGCGACGCAGAACTCCACGTAGTCGGCGAGCACGTCCAGCGCGAGGCGCGCCTCCTGCGGGGAGGGCAGGGGGACGTCGGAGGCGACGTACACGCGCATGTTCCGCTCGAAATCGAAGGGTGAACGGACGATCTCGGCGCGCGCCTCCTCCGCGCCGACGCGGGCCGCGAAGGGGGTGATCTGCCCGCCCATCGCGAGGGTGGCGCTGGCGCAGACCACCGAGGTGCCGGCGCCGAAGAGGTGGCGCCGCAGCTCCGGCGCGATGTCGAGCGGCGCGCCGCGCAGGGTGACGATCGTCTGCTTCCGGCCGGTGCGCTCGGCCCAGTAGACGTGCCCCGTGTCGCCGAGCGTGAGCCACTCGGTGACCCCCGCCTGGATGCCCTTCACGCGCTGGCGTTGCTCGAGGAGTTCGTCGCGGTCGCGACCGTCCTCGAGCTTGTCGGCCGTCTTGCCGAGGAAACGTTCGAGCGCCCCCAGTGGTCCCTCCAGCAGCGGTTCCGCGACCCCCGCCTCGCGCACGCGGGCGATCGAACGTTGCGCGAGGAGCGCGTCGGCGACGGTCGCGAAAAAGTGTCCCGCCGCGGAGAGGGCTTGGTCGGCGAGCCGCTGGCCTTCCGGGCCGCCCAGCCGGCGCAGCAGGCCGCGTCCGGTGCGGGGATTGTAAACATGGCGGAGCGCGCGCTCGACGCCGTAGCTCGAGAGCGAGAGCCCGAAGTGGTCGGTCGCGACCTCCGGCACCGTGTGGGCCTCGTCGAGCACGACGAAATCGTCCGCGAAGAGCACGCCGCGCGCGTCCGCCTTCGTGTCCTCGGCGCGGGCGCCGCCGGCGTTGATCAGGGCGAACAGCAGCGCATGGTTGACGATGATGACATGCGCCGAGCGGATGCGGGCCTGGGCGCGCTGGAAGAAGCACCGCTCGCAGTCGCAGTGTTTGCGGGAGCACGAGGAGGAGTCGGCGCTGACGAGGTCCCAGACCTCCGGGTTGGGCGCGGGCTTGAGCTCGTGGCGGATACCGGTCGCGGAATTTTCCGCCCACGCGGCGATGCGGCGCAGTTCATCGTGCTCGGCGTCGGCGAGCAGGGTGCCACGGTCGGAGAGCGCGTGGCCGAGGCGGGTGGTGCAGAGGTAGTTGCCCTTGCCCACGAGCACGGCGGAGCGGAAGCCCGCGTAGGCGGAGAGTTCCGGCACACCGGAGAAAAGCCGCCGGCATTTGGGCAGATCGCTGCCCTCGAGCTGCTCCTGGAGCGAGATGGTGTGCGTCGAGACGATGAGCTGCCGCGTCTGGTCGACGGCGTGGATGATGCCGGGGATCAGGTAGGCGAGGGATTTGCCCACGCCGGTACCGGCCTCGAACAGCAGCGGCGCGTCATCCTTCAGCGCCGCGGCGACCGCCCGCGCCATCGCCGCTTGCTCGGGCCGGTGGTCGAGCTGCAGGCCCGCGGTGAGCCACCCGCCCTCCGCGAAGATCCGTCGCGCCAATTCCGGCGCACGGCAGGGCGGCGGCGGGGCGGATTCGTGGTCGTCGCGGATTCCAATCATGCAAGGGCGGCCCACGAAGAGCGCGGCCCCGCGGGCGAGCAATTGAAATTGCCGGAGATTGGCGCGCGCGCAGATTCGCGGGCATGAACCACGGGGAGAACGCGGGGCACGACTGGGTCGCGGACCTGGCGGAGTTCCTGCGCGCCGAGCCCGGCGTGACCGCCGTGCGGGTCGATCCGGCCGCGCACCGGTGGTCGGTCGCCACGCTCGGCGCCGTGCCGGTGCCCGGCCTCGAGGAGAAACTCGCCGCCACGCTCGCGGCCGTGGCGGCGGGGGAGTCCCCGCGGACGTCCGTGGTGGCGCCGGCCGGGTTTTCGCTGCGGCGGGATGGCGGCGCCATGATCGTCGGCCGCGACACCTGCGTGACGGCGGAGAAGCTCTGGCTGTGGCGCGAGATGGAGTGGCCCGAGATCAAGGCCGAGCCCGCGCCGGAGGAACAGGAGTGGCGCACGCTCGCGTGGCTGGCGGCGATTTGCGGCGGCGCCGGTGTGGCGGGGGTGGTCGCATCGTATGCTTTGCCGCAAC
>CAXRGI010000006.1:0-4546 GCA_964229935.1 Opitutales bacterium | reverse complement strand
CCGGACCGCTCAGCGCCGCGGCTTTGTCACGCAATACGTGACAAAGTGTGGTCGAGGAAACGTCGTGGCGAAGCGCGTGGGTAATCCGGGGGAGCACCCCCGGCTACAGGATGGGGTTCCTTACGAAGGAGCGTACGGTGGTGTGGGAACGAGCCCCGTAGGGTGTAGCCGCGGCTGTTTGCCGCGGACGCTACCTCAGCGCGGCAGCGCGAACGCCACGTAGGCGTCGCCGGCGCCGCTCGGGCCGCCGACGCGGCCGCCGCCGGTGGCGGTGATGACGACGTATTGGCGCCCGCCGGCCTCGTAGACCGCCGGGGCGGCGGTGCCGGCGAAGGGGAGCTTGGCCGACCAGAGCTCGGCGCCGTTGTCGGCGTCGAACGCCCGGATGCGCTCGTCCTCCGTGCCGGCGACAAAGACGAGGCCGCCGGCGGTGACCGTCGCGCCGCCGAGATTCTGAGAGCCGGTCTTCGGCACACCTTGCGCGGTGAGTTTCTCCAGCTCCCCGAGTGGCACGCGCCAGAGTGCGCGACCGGTGCCGAGGTCGTAGCAGTTGAGCAGTCCCCACGGCGGCTTGATGCCGGGGTAGCCTTCGTGGTCGGTGAGGAATTTGAATCCGTCGAACGTGTAGCGGGGCTGCTCTTTGCCGTCGCCGCGCCGCAGGGTCGCCGCCGGCTGGTTGCGGCGGAAGAGGAAGTCCAGCAGGTCACGCTTCTCGTCATCGCCGATCAGCGGGCTGGGCGGCATGGCGCCGCGACCGTTCTCGATCAGCGCGAGCACATCGGCGTCCTTCAGCCGGTTGCCGAGCGCGTACAGCGGCGGGGCAACGCCGAGGCCGCCACGGTCGGGGCCGTGGCAGGTCGCGCAGTAGTGCTGGTAAACTTTTTCCCCGGCCGAAGGCGGCTGGTTCGGGTTGCGCTCGCGTTCGTCGGGACGGATCACCGTGACCCGCGAGACCCAGCGGTTGGACGTCACGTAAAGCCGCCCGGTGGGCACGTCGATCGCGCCGCCCGACCACTCGGCGCCACCGCGCGAACCGATGAAGAGGTTGGGCACGCCTTCCGTGAAGGGCTGGAAAAAACCGTAAGTGGATTTCGCCACCACCTGACGCACGAACTCCCGCGCCTCCGGCGTGCGGTCCGTGATCATGTCGGGATGGAACTCCATGCGCGAGACCGGCTCGGGCAGCTCGGGGTCGGGCTGATAGGGCGAGGTGACCTCACCGGGCAGGTTCGACACCGGCGCGCGGCGCAGGCGCCACGGGAAAACCGGCCGGCCCGTGAGGCGGTCGAGGAGCGTGAGGTGGCCGCTCTTCGCCATGCCGACGACCGCGTCGACCTCCCGGCCCTCGCGGCGGATCGTGACGAGGTTGGGCGGGGCGCAGACGTCGAGATCCCAGATGTCGTGCCGCACATCCTGAAAATGCCAGATCCGCCGTCCGGTGGTGGCGTCGAGCGCGACCACGCAGTTGGAGAACAGATTATCGCCGAGCCGGCCGATGCCGACCATGTCGGGCCGCGGTGCGCCGAAGGCCACAAACGCGATGCCGCGCTGGTCGTCGAGAGAGAGCCCGCTCCATCCGTTGGCACCCTGCTGGGGGCCGTTCCAGGTGTCGGCCCCGAACTCGTCATCGCGCGGCACCGAGCGGAACCGCCAAAGCATGCGTCCGTCGCGAAGGTCGTAGCCATAGACGTCGCCGAACAGGCCGCAGGTAACGTAGATGCTTTTGAAGATCGCGCCGCTGGCGGTGGCGCTGGTGGGGATCTCGACGCGGCCGCCTTCACCGAAGCCCGGGGTCGGTTCCCCCGTGCGGGGATCGACCGAGTAGATCCACTCGCCGAAGCCGAAGATCACGCGCGCCGGGACGGTGCCGTCACCGGGCCAGTAAACGAGCCCGCGGCGGGCCGGGGCGTCCTGCAGGCGCGGGCGCGTCACCGCCGGAAGCGTTCGCCGCCAGATCTCCTTCCCGGTGGCGGCGTCAACCGCGACGATCGCACGGCCGGGGGTCGGCGCGAACATGACGCCGTCGACGACGATCGGCGTGCACTGGATATTGGCCGCGCCGTCGCCGGAGCGGTACGTCCACGCGACGGCGAGATCGCGCACATTGCTCTTGTTGATGCGGTCGAGGGCCGAGTAACGCCGCGCACCGTTGTCGCCCTGCGAGCGCGGCCACCCGCGGAACTGTTTCGCGTCGACCGGCAGGGCGGGGGTGAGCTCGGCGGTCGGAGCCGCCGGGATCACCTTGAATTCCGGCAGGGCCGCCCGCGCGGCGGCGTCCTCCACCGGCGGCGTCGCGGCGCCGAGCCCGCGGACGAGAGCCACACCGGCTAGGGCGGTGCTCAGGAAAAGGGTCGCGCCGCGCATGGCCTCACTCCGCGGTCTTCGGCGGGGTTGGCAGGCCGCGGAGTGCGCGGGGCAGCGGAGCGCCGCTCTTCTGCTCGCCGGAAGTGAGGCTGGCCACGTACTCCACGACGTCGCGCAGCTCCGTCTTGGAGAGAATCGTCGTGTAGACATCCGGCATGCCCGAAGGAGCACCTTCGCGTTTCACGATGTCAGCTTTCCGCACCTCGACGAGACGGTTTTCCGCGTCACGCAGGGTGACGAGGCGGTCGTTCTCCGAGGCGACGATGCCGGCCGACGAAGATCCGTCCTTCCGCGTGATCACGACGGTGTCGTAACCGGGGGCGATGCGGGCGTTGGGTTTCACGATCGATTCGAGGATGTACTCGCGATCGTGCTTCGCGCCGAAGCCGGCGAGGTTGGGGCCGGCCTCGCCGCCGTCGCCGCCCGCGCGGTGGCAGCGCATGCAGGAGAGCACGGGATGCGACTCAAAGGTCCGGCGGCCTCGCTCGGCGTTGCCGCCGGCAAGCGCGATGCGGAAGGGGGCCAGCGGATCCTTCTCCGCGGCCGCGGTGAGCGCCGCTTCGCGTTCGGCGAGTAGGGCCTTGATTTCGGCGCTCTGGCGCCGGCCGGCCGCGTTGACGAGCTCGAGCTGAACTTCGGTCGGAACTTTGCCGGCGGCGAGCGCGCGCAGCTGGTCGGCGAGCAGCTGGTCGGCGGCGGCGTTGCGCGAGGATCCGAGCGAGCGGAAAGCGCTCTTCTTTTCGGCGGCGGTGCCGAAGGTCACGAGGTTGGCGAGCACAGGAGCGGCGGCCTCCGGCGAGAGACGGGTGGCGATCGGGAGTGCGGCAAGACGGAGGGTGGAGTCGGCCGAGGCACCGGCGGCGGCGACGGCCTCCTTCAGGCGCGGGTCCTTGACGGCGTCGAGGGCGGCGAGGGCGGAGGCGCGGGCCGCGCCCGTTTGGCGTTCGTCGCGCACCATCGCGAGGAGCGCGTCGGCGGCGCCGGCGACCGCGAGTGACTGCATCGCCTCAAGGGCGGCGGATTGTACGACGGATGGGGTGCCCGGGGTGAGGAGCGGGCGGGCAACCCGCTCTACCGCAGCGACGGCCACGGTTCGATCGCGCGTCGGGGTGGTGGTGGGGCGGTAGATGCCCACCAGGCGATCGCGTTGCAGCGGCTTGGGCCACTGCGCGAGCTGGGCCAGGGCCTCGGCGCGGGCGCGCGGCGGAGCGTCGGCGCGGGCGGCGAAGTCGGCGATCGCGGCCGCGTTGGCGGCCGTGCCGAGGCGGAAGTGCGCGTTGATGGCCCGGAATACCACGGATTCGTCGGTCGTGGGCTTCACGAGCATCGCCGCGAGGGCCTCCATGGCCTCGGGCACGGGCGCGTCGTTGATGGCGATGGCCGCCTCGCGCACGATTGCGGGATCGGCGTCGGCCAGGAACCGCGCAAGTTCGGGACTGCGCAGCCGGCGCAGCGCGAGGACGGCGCCGAGGCGCACGGCGGCCGAGGAATCGGAAACCGTCGCGGCCAGCGTGGCGCGGTCACCGGCGCCGACCAGCCCCATCACGATCCCGTGACGGAGGACAGCGTCGGCGTCGTTGTTGGCGCGAAGGGCCTCGAGCAGCGCCGGTGTGTCGGACGCGCGCTGCAGCCGGCCTAGCGCCTGGGCAGCGAAGTAGCGCACGCGCGGCTCGGGGTCGCGGAGGAAGCGGGCGAGATCCTTGAGGAAGGGCGTGGAGAAGCCGGCATGGCGCGCGTGCTCCCCGGCGAGTTTCAGCGCCTGCGCGCGGACTTCGCCGTCGGCGTCGGCCGCGGCGCGCTCCACGTGGGCGAGCGCGGCGGGATTTTTTTCGCCGAGTTGGCCGCGGCCCCAGAGCGCGTGGAAGCGGGCGAAACGGGCGGCCTTCGCGTCGGCGGCGACACCGGCGAGGGTCGCGATGCTGCCGGGTCCGCGACCGGCGAGTTCGTACTGGGCCTCAAGGCGCACGCGCCAGTCGGCGTGGCCGAGGAGGCGCGCGAGTTCGGCGGGGGAGCGCTTGGTCCAATCGCCACCGATCAGGGCCTTGGTCTCGAGCACGAGCGGATCCTGCTCATGCTTCGGGTCGGTGATCGCGTAGATCCGGCCGCGTTTCGACTTCGGCCAACCCGTGGCCCAGTCGGCGGTGTAGAGCCGGCCGTCGGGTCCGAATTTCACGTCGGTGGG
>CAXRGI010000005.1:0-46936 GCA_964229935.1 Opitutales bacterium | reverse complement strand
TACGGTCAGGCCAATTACGCCGCCGCGAAGGCGGGCGTGCAGGCCATGATGCGCGTCATCAGCCGGGAGGCCGCGCGCCGCAGTATCCGCGCCAACGCGATCGCGCCGGGAGTGATCGAGACCGCGATGGCGGCCACGATTCCCGCGGACGTGCGCGCGGAGATGTTGCGGAACGTGCCGCTCGGACGCTTCGGGCGGCCCGATGAGGTCGCCGCGGTCGCGCTCTTCCTTTGCTCGCCCCTGGCTTCTTACGTCACCGGGCAGACGATCGAGGTGAACGGGGGCTGGCGCGGATGAGGGGAGCGGCGCGGGTCGTCGGGGCGGATGAGGCGGTCGCGGCCATCCCGGCGGGCGCCACGCTCGCGGTGGGCGGCTTTGTCGGTGCGGGTCACCCCGAGGCGCTGACGGCCGCGCTGGAGCGGCGTTTCCTCGCGACCGGTACGCCGCGGGACCTCACGCTGGTCTATGCGGCGGGGCAGGGTGATCGCGGTTCGCGGGGGCTCAACCACCTTGCCCACGAAGGCTTGTTGCGCCGCGTGATCGGCGGACACTGGAACCTCGCGCCTCGGCTTGGTCAGCTCGCCCTCGCGGGCAAAATCGAGGCGTATAACCTGCCGCAGGGCGTGCTCAGCGTGCTGCTGCGTGAGATCGCGGCGGGTCGCCCCGGGGTTTTCACACGCGTCGGTCTCGAGACCTTTGTCGACCCGCTGCACGGCGGCGGCCGGCTCAACGCCCGCACCACCGAGCCGCTCGTGGAACGCGTGGAGATCGATGGCGAAACAATGCTCCGCTACCGGAGTTTCCCGATCGACGCGGCGTTCATCCGGGCGACGGCGGCGGACCAGCGCGGGAATCTCTCGTTTGAACGCGAGGGGCTGATCGGCGAGGTGCTGCCGATCGCGCAGGCCGCGCACAACCGGGGTGGAGTCGTCATCGCGCAGGTCGAGCGCCTCGTCGAATGCGTCGCCGATCCGAAAGCCGTGCGGGTTCCGGGATTATTGGTCGACTTGGTGGTGGTCGCGGATCCCGCCGAGCACGCGCAGACCTTCGGGGCCTCATTTGAGGCGGACTTTGTGACGGCGGGTGGGCCGCTGCCCGCGCCCGAGCCGGTACGTGCTCCGGAACGTCGGGTGATCGGCGCGCGGGCGCTGCGGGAGGTCCGCGCGGGTGAGGTCGTGAATCTCGGTATCGGCCTGCCCGAGGCGGTCGCCGCGCTGGCCGCGGAGCGGGGGCGACTTGGCGAGTTCACGCTCACCGTCGAGAGCGGGCCGACCGGCGGGCTGCCCGCGGGCGGGCTGAGCTTCGGGTGCAGCCGCCAGCCGGAGGCGATCATCGATCAACCGGCGCAGTTCGATTTCTACGACGGCGGAGGGCTCGACGTCGCCGTGCTGGGCGCCGCGGAAGTGGGCGAGGACGGCAGCGTAAACGTGAGCCTGCTGGGCGACCGTTTCGCGGGGGCCGGAGGTTTCATTAACATCGCGCAAAGCGCGCGACGTCTCGTGTTCTGCTGTCCGTTCCGGGCCGACGGCCTCGCGGTCGAGGTTGCGGGCGGACGCCTGCGCATCGCCCGTGAGGGTGCGACCGCGAAGTTCGTGCGGCGGGTGAAGCAGATTTGTTTTCACGGCCCGTCGGCGATCGCGCGGGGACAGCAGGTGCTCTACGTGACGGAACGCGCGGTGTTCGCGTTGGGTCCGGACGGGTTGCGCCTGACCGAGATTGCCCCCGGTATCGATCCGGCGCGGGACCTTTGGCCGGGCATGGAGTTCGGTCCCTTGCCCGGATGTCCCGTTCTCATGCCCGTCGATTGTTTCGCGGATCCCGCGAAATGAACCCGTTCCACCGCGGCCCGGCATTCCAACCTGACCTCCTTCCATGATCTACCCCCAGCCGGTCTTCATCGTTGGTGCGCGCCGCACGGCCATCGGTCGCTTCGGCGGTGCGCTGCGCGCGCATTCTCCCGTCGAGCTGGCGCTGCCGGTGGCGAGATCGCTGGTCCCGGAAGGGCTGCGGCCGGCGGTCGGGCAGGTCGTGCTCGGCCAGATGCTTCCGGCGGGAGGAGGCATGAACGTGGCGCGTCAGCTCGGACTGCGCCTCGGGCTGCGTGAGGAAACGACCGGCTTCACGGTTAACATGGCCTGCGCTTCCGGGCTCAAGGCGGTGCTGCTGGCGGCAGACCGCCTCGCTTCCGGCGCCGGTGACCTCGCCTTGGCGGGAGGTGTCGAGTCGATGAGCCGTGCGCCGCACTACGCGCCGGATGTCCGCTGGGGAAAGAAGCTGGGTGACAGCGTACTGGTCGACGCGCTGGCCGCCGACGGACTCTCCGACCCGGTGCTGGGCCTCGCGATGGGCGAGACGGCGGAGCGGGTGGCCGCCCACCTGGGCATTTCCCGCGAGGAACAGGACCGCCATGCGCTCGCGAGTCACCGCCGGGCGGTGGCCGCACGGGCGGAAATGGCCCGGGAGATCGTGTCCGTCCCGGGAGCGGAGGGAGAATTGGCGACCGACGAGGCGCCGCGCGCGGACACCTCGGTGGAGAAGCTGGCGCGGTTGCAGCCGGTCTTTCGCCGGGACGGCACGGTAACCGCCGGCAACGCGTCCACACTCGCCGACGGCGCCGCCCTCGTGCTCTTGGCGAGCGAGGAGAGCCTCGCGCGTCACGGCCTCAAGCCGCGCGCGCGGATCGTTGGTGCGGCGGAGGTGGGCTGCGATCCGGCGACGATGGGGTTGGGGCCGGTGCCGGCGGTTCGCCGGCTGCTCGCCGAGACCGGATGGCCCTTGGAAACGGTCGATCACATCGAGATCAACGAGGCGTTCTCGGCGCAGGTGCTCGGCTGCGCCCGGGAACTCGCGTTGGATCCCGCGCGGCTGAATGCGCGCGGTGGCGCGGTCGCGCTGGGTCACCCGCTCGGCGCGAGCGGTGCGCGCGTGCTGGTGACTTTGCTGCATACCCTGGAGGATCGTGGCGCGCGCCGCGGTATCGCCGCGCTGTGCGTCGGCGGCGGGATGGGCGTCGCGATCGCGGTCGAGCGGATTTAAGAGAGGAGGTCGGCCGCCGCCGCGCGGATGCGGCTTTCAGGTCAGGATCGTGAAATTCCCCGCCGGTCGCCGGCGCTCCTCGGCCGGCCGGCCGATGGGCTTGGCCGCTGCCCTTTGGTATTCTCACCGCATGGCCAATGTTCCTTCCTCCTCTCCGATGTCCGCGAAGCCGGCGCCCAAACGCAAGCGGGTCGGCGCCGTGTTGGTGTTACCCTTCCGCCAACTCAGTTCCCGTCTGCGCCCCGCACGTCGATTGGCGATGTCGGCGGCGCCCGCCAGGCATCCGGAAAAACCCGTCGATCCGCCCGCGGCCTGAGGCGGCGCCCGGAAGCGGGAAAAGCCGTTGTGTCGGTGCGCGCCGGCCCCGAGCCTCGCGCGCTTGGAACCCCGTCGCATAAATCGGATCTCCGTGGTCCTCGTCGCTCTCGGCTGGGGCGCGGCGCTCTGGCTTTGGCTGCGGCCTTGGCCGGAGCCAGTCGATCCGCTGGGCAACCTCCTCCTGCAAAAAAAGCACATGCACGAGCTGCGCGTGATGGGCGGCTCGGCGAATGTGACGATGGCGGAGTTCCAGGCGTGGCTCGCCGGTCTCTGGCGCGGACGCAACCTCGCGGGCACGGTCGCCGTGCTGACCGTTCTCGGCACCTTGGTTTTTCGCTTCGTGGCGCGAAACGCGCACCTTTTCCGGCCCGACGGGCCGCTGGAGCCGCCGGGCGGTCGGCGCTGAATCCCGGGGCGCGCCGTCCCCGGCGGGAAAATTTAGCAGGCGCCGGGAAACGCGTTGCGATCCGTGCCTGGCGCTTCTCCCTAGGCGGATGCTTTCGCCAGGACGGACCCAGATCATGGTCGTGGAAGACAATCCCGGTCTGCGGCAATTGATGGTGGATATCCTTTCCTCGAGCGGGTTCGCGGTGGTGGCTTTCGAGGAACCGCGGACCGCGCTCGCCGCGGCGCGCCGCAAGGAGCCGCAGTTGATCATTTCCGACATCGAGATGCCGGGACAGTCGGGGTTGGACCTGCTGCGGGAGCTGCGCGCGGACCGCACCCTGAGACGGGTGCCCGTTATCGTCGTCTCCGGCTTTGGATCGCGAGCTCAGGTCCGGACCGGCATGGGCCTCGGGGCCGACGATTACATCCCGAAGCCCTTCACGCGGGAGGAACTCGTCCACTCGGTGCAGGCGAGACTCGAGCGGCGGGAACTGATCGATGAGCTCGACTCGTTCTCCCACACGGTGGCCCACGACCTGCGCGGACCGCTGGCGGTGCTGAAGGGCCGGCTGGAACTGGCGGCGGCGTTTGCCAAGCAAGGTGACCCTGCGCGCGTGGCCGCGAACGTGGACTCCGCCGCGAAGAACGCCGAGCGGCTCGCCACGATCATCGACGAACTCCTCCTGCTGGCCGGAGTGCGGAAGGCGACCGTGGCGATGGTGCCGGTCGATATGAACGTCCCCCTGCGGGACGCCCTCGATAATTGTGAGAGTGTTTTCCGGGACCGGGAGGCGATTGTCGCGCCGCCGCCGTCCCTGCCGCCGGCGGTCGGGCATGCGCCATGGATCAGCCACGTCTGGGCCAACTTTCTCAGCAACGCCGCCAAGTACGGAGGGCCCGCGGCGCGGATCTCGGTCGGTTTCCTTCCGCGGCCGGAAAACGGCTGTGTCCGCTACTGGGTTCAGGATGCCGGCGACGGCATACCCCAGGAATTGCAGGCGTCTTTGTTCGTGCCGTTCTCCCGGATCGGCAGCCAGCGCGCGGACGGACATGGACTCGGGCTTTCCATCGTCCAGCGGATCATTGGGCGGCTGGGGGGCAACGTCGGGGTCGAGAGCGCGCCGGGGCAGGGCGCGCGCTTCTGGTTCGAGCTGCCGGCCGCGGACGCGAAGGCCGTCGGATAGCGGACCACCGCTCCAATTCGGGCTTCATCCGCCACCGGGGTGCTGTTTGCCTGAGTTCATGTCGAACCCCGCTTCCCCCGGCCCTGTTTCCGCCGCCACCCGTCGTGCTTTCATCGGCCGCTCCCTGGCGGCGGGCCTGGGGGCAGCCGGCATCGCCGCGGCGGCGGAGGCACCGTCGCCGGTCGGGCGGGCGGTGCGTCACGGTCGCATCAACCAGTCGGTCGTGCCGTGGTGCTTCCGCCCGATGACCCTCGAGGAACTCTGCGATCATTCCGCGGCGCTCGGGCTGCGCTCGGTCGAGCTCGTGACGCCCGACAAGTTCCCGGTGCTGCGCCAGCGCGGGCTCGTTTGCGCGCTCACCAGCAGCCATGGTTTCGCGCGGGGATTCGCGCACACCGAGGAGCATGCCGAGTGCCTGCGCATCCTCCGCGAGCGGATCGACGCCACGGCCGCCGCGGGATTTCCCGCCGTGATCACGTTCTCCGGATTCCGGAAGGGCATCTCCGACGAGGCCGGGATGCGCAACATGGTCGACGGTCTGAAGAAGATCGCCGGTCACGCCGAGCAGAAGGGCGTCACGCTCTGCCTCGAGATGCTCAACTCGCGCGTCGCGGAGGAGATGAAGGGCCACCCGGATTACTTCTGCGACGACATCGACCGCTCCGTGGAGATCTGCCGCCGGGTCGGTTCGGAGCGGGTGAAGGTGCTGTTCGACATCTACCACGTGCAGATCATGCACGGCGACGTCATCACCCGTCTCCGCCGGCACAAGGACTGGATCGGCCACTACCACACGGCGGGCGTTCCGGGCCGGAACGAGATCGATGACACGCAGGAGATCAACTACCCGCCCATCATGCGCGCGATCGCGGAGACGGGTTACAAGGGCTTCGTCGGGCAGGAGTTCATCCCGCGCCGGGACAAGGTCGCCTCGCTCGCCGAATCGATCCGGATCTGCGACGTCTGATCGCGAACGCCGTTCCGCTCACTTCCAGACCGGAACGACGTCCTCCTTGCGCACCCAGCCGGTCTGGCCGCCTTCGAAGGCCAGGCGGTGCCAGCCGAGGAACGAACGCTCGATGAGGGCGAGGCCGCCCGCGGCCAGCGGAGTGGTCTTCTGCGCGGTGTCGGCCTCGGTCGGAATGGAGCGCAGCGTGGTGGCGCGGGCGACGATCGCCGCGTCGGGCCGCCCGGCGGCGCCAAACGCGACGAGGCCGTTCACCGAGACGGCGGCCACGGCGAGCGCGGGGGCGCCAATCGCCGCCGCGCTCCACTTGAAGGCCCCGCTTCCGCGGCCGTAGGCGCGGAGGAGCAGGAGTATCAGGGCGGCCGCGAGCAGCCACGCCGAAACCACGAGCCGGAATTGCCAGTCGGCCGGAGAGGCTTCGCGTGCCAGGGACCGCACGGGGCCCGGATTGACAAACCCGGCGAGGGGCGAGGCCGCGGCGCCGAGTTTTTCCGCCGTGCGGGAGAAATGCCAGCGCACGGCCGGTTCCGTGGGATGCTGGATGAACGCCACCGCCGCGTGCGCCGCCGCCTCCGCGGCGCGATCCTGCTGCTCGAGGGCGAGCGAGAGGTTGTGGCGCGTGTTCGGATCGAGCGGCGACCGGCGGATCGACTCCCGCCAGGCGTTCTCCGCGGCGGCGAAGTCTCCCTTCCGGTAGGCGACGGTGCCGTCCGCCGAGGCCGCGCGGAGCGTGAGCGTGGCGCCGAGCATCACGGTCATCATCGCCGCGAACGGCATCAGATTGCGCGGCAGGAAGAGCCGGTGGAACCGGAACGGCGCCAGTTTCCGGCGGCCAAGGGCCTCCTGCGCGCGGGTCGCCCAATCAGTCGGCAGGCTCCCCTGCGCCCCGTAGATCGCGCGATCCGCTTCGCGCCAGAGCAGGCTCCACTCGGTGGAGTCGAGCGCCTCGGCGGAGGGCGCGGCGTGCGGCACACCGAGGAGGATCGCGGCGTCCCGTTGCCACGCGACCAGCAGCCGCGCGCGGCGGTCCGCGGACGCCTGGTCGAGTTCGCGCAACGTGGCGGCGAGGCGGGCGCGCGCCTCGCGCTGGGGCCGGGCCGGATCGGTTTCCCTCGCGCGGCGCAGCGCGAGCCAGAGCCAGCCCAGCAGGGCGAGCGCGAACGGCGTCACGAGCGCGAAAGCAAGGCCGCGGCCGGTGAAGGGGACGCGGGCGGCCGGGGCGGCCGGCAACGGATCGCGCGGGATGCCGCCCGGAGTGGCGGCCACGGCCACCGGCTTGGCCGGCCCGCTTTCCGCCGGCGTCACCGGGGCCGTTTCGACGGCGCCGCCCTGGGCGGCCGGCATGACGTTGAACTGCGGCGCGGCGGGGGGCGTGATGACAAGGGTGGTCTTCGGCGTGGTCACCGTGCGGTAGGTGCCGCTCTGCGGATCGAAGTAGGCGAGGGTCACCGGGCCGAGGGTGTAGGTGCCGGGCTTCGACGGAACGAGCACGACGTCCTCGGTCAGAGTCGCGTCGAAGAGCTTGCCCTCCGCCGGCGTCCGGCGGGCCTTGGGTTGCACGACCTTGAAATCGTTGGAGACGCTGCGGGCGGGCAGGCCGGCGATGTCGGGCCAGTTGCCGGTGCCGTTGAGTTCCAGGGTCCAGGTGACCGGCTCGCCGACGGCGGCCTTCTCGGGAACCACCTTGGAGGTGAAGCGGAACTGTCCCACGGCGCCGCCGAAGCCCGCGGGAGCGCCGGCGGGCAGGGGCTTCACCTCGATGGTCGGCTGGTCCGAGGTGACCGAGACCTGCTCCATGCGGGGTTGGGAGATGATGCCGAACCCGATGGTGCCGGTTTGCACGCTGATGAGGTGCGTGGCGGCCTCGAGCTTGAGGGTGTTCGGCCCGCGGGCGACCGCCCGGGTGCGGAACACCACGTTGACCCGTCGCTCGCCGCCGTTGTTGCGCTCGGTGACCTCCGGCTTCGACCAATCCTCCGCCACGAGCGGCGCGGGGTTCCAGTCGAAGGTCGGGCTGATTTGCGGATTGGTGCGGCGCGCCGCGGACAACTCGTAGGTGAGGCCGAACACCTCGCCCGCCCACACGCTGCGGCGCTCGGGCGCCAGCCGGGAATTCGCGAGGGTATCGATCGCCACGGCCGGGCGGGCGGCGTCGAACGCCTCCACGCGCACGTCCCCCTTGTTGGTACGCACGGTGAACGCGGGGATGCGCAGCGGCTGGTTGCCCGGCGTGCGCACCGCGTAGGTCAGCGTCACGCTGCGGGTCATCTGGAAGTTGACGATGTTGACGCTTTCCGAGCGGCCGGTGAACGAGAAGGCCGTGCCGGGAATCGACGGCAGCGCGGGCTGGCCGTCGGGCTCGCAGTTCTCGAAGACGAGCGCGAGGTTGGTGCCGAGGCCGCTCTCGCCCTGCTCCCAGCGGGCGGTTTGCGCGAAGGCGGCGACGGTCAACGCGAGGAAGGTCAGGAGGCTGCGAAAAAGGCGCATGGTTTTCACCAAGTTTTGCCGTTCTTGGGGGCGGTCTTCCGTTCCCCTTTCCGGTCGCCCTCCATCATCTGGAAAAGCTGGGCAGGGGAGTCCTGGTTGCGGAGTTGGTCCAGCTTCTGCAGGGGCAGCGCCAGCGCCGGGTCAGCCTTCTCCTGCTGGTCCTCCGGCTTGCGCTCCGGGGCTCCGCCGACCTGCTGCATGTTCTCCGGCGGCGGGGGCGGGGGCTGGTCCTTCTTGGTCATGTCGCCGAGGGCCGACTCTTCGTCGGGTTTCCGCTGCGATTGGTCCGGCTGCGGTTGCGAGGAATCCTTCTGCTCCTGCGACTTCTCCTGCTGTTTTTGCTGCTGTTGCTGCTGCTCGTTTTTCTGCTGCTCGCTCTGCTGTTCCTTCTGCTGGTCCTGCTGCTGCTGTTGTTCGTCGGACTTCTTTTGGTCCTCTTTCTGGTCCTGCTTCTGGTCGTCCTTCTTCTCCTCCCGGTCCTTCTCGTCCAGCAGCGCCTCCAGGTCGCCGCGCAGCTTCGTCCAGTCCGCCGCCTTGGCGTCGAGCCTCTCGCCAAGTTTCACCCCGGCGAGCGCGTCCTGCACGGGGCCGGGCAGCACGGGTTGACCCTGCGATTGCAGGCGAGAGCCCCACGTGAGCGTCTCACCGGCGAGTTCGGCCCAGTCGCGGGCGCCGGGACGGTCGGCGGCCGCCAGACGCCCCACGATCCGGCCGAGGGCGGCGGGGTCACCGGGAGGGGCCTCCGCCGACGTTTTCGAGGGAAGATTGGAGGCCGGGCTCGCGGCGGGCGCCAGCTTCGCGGCGGCCTGCGCCTCGCCCGGGGAGAGCACGGACCACGCGAGGCCGAGGAGCGCCGCGGCGACCGGAGGGGTGGACTTGGATGCCCGGAGGGCGATGGCGCGGGATTTCGGACGCACGGGAAACTCGTGGTAGAGGCTGACGAGCAGACACCAAAACGCGAGCGCGAGCGGCCACTGGAAGCGTTCCACCTGGCGGACCGTGCTGGTCTCGACGAACTCGCCGCGCCTTCCGCGTTCGACCGTCTCGGTGACTAGACCGGCGACATCGATCCACGCGCTCGCGTCCCGGTAGACGCCGTCGGTGGCGCGGGCCAGTTCCTGCAGGGTCGCGGGCTCCAGCCGGGAGAGCACGACCGCGCCGCGCTCGTCCTTGAGGAAGCTGCCGTCGCTCTCGGGGATCATGCCGCCGCCAGCCGTGCCCACGCCAAGTCCGAGCACTCGGATCCCGCGCTTCTTGAGCGGCTCGACGCGCTCCTTCCAGGAGGGATCCGTGGCCTCGCCGTCGCTGAGCACGATCAGGAAGCGGTCGGCGGCGCCCGTGGTGCCGAAGGCCTGCGCGGCGGTGTCGAGCATGGCGCCGTAGTTCGTGCCGGCCTCGGGCAGGAAGCCGGGGTTCAGCCCGGGCAGGAACTCGCGAAGGATCTCGTAGTCGGCGCTGAGGGGCGCCTGCAGGAAGGACGTGCCGGCAAAGACGACGAGACCGACGCGTTCACCCGCGAGCTTCTCGAGGAGCGACTGGATGAGCAGCTTGGCGCGGTCGAGGCGCGAGGGGCTCACGTCGGGGGCGAGCATCGAGCGCGAGAGGTCGACGGCCAGCAGGATTTCCCGCGACTGGTCGAAGACCGGCTCCTCGATGCGTCCCCATTGGGGACGTGCGATCGCCACGGCGGCGAGGGCGAGTCCGAACCAGAGCCACGGTCGCAGGCGCGGCGCGCCATCGACGGGTCGCGTGGTTTTGTCGGACGCGAGGGTGACGGAGTTCGGGCCCGCCTCGGCGCGGAGGATGTTGGGGTGGTCCGTGTCTCCCCGGCGACGCCGCCGAGCGAGGTCCCACCCCGCGAGCGCGGCGGGCACGAGCAGCAGCCAGAGCAGCTTGGGTGCGGCGAAGATCATGCGGCGGTCTCCCGGGCCCGGAGCGGCCGGGCGAAGACGGCCCCGGCGAGCAGGGCGGCGAGACCCGGGGCGGCCGCCCACCAGAACAATTCGGTGGTCACGAGGTGGCTCTTGGCTTGGAACTCGATCTTCTGCGCCCGGTCGATCGCGCGGAACGCGCCCTCGATGGTGCCGGTGTCGGCCACGCGGAAAAACTTGCCCCCGGTTTGTTCCGCGATCTCACGCAGGGTGCCTTCGTCGAGGTCCGAGAGCATTCGCTGGTAGCCGCGCTTGCGGCCCTCGTCGTCGTAGACCGGCACGGGTACGATGCCCTCCTTGCCGGAACCGATGGTGTATACCGGGATGCCGCGGGATTTCGCGATCCCCGCGGCGTCGAGCGGGGGTAGGGCCCCGCGGTTGTTGGCACCGTCGGTCATGAGCACGACGAAGGCCCCGATGCGCCGGCCCGCGCGGTCGCGTTTGGCCTGCTCGAGCCGGGTGAGGGCGACGCCGAGACCGTCGCCGATCGCGGTGCCGTCCTCGATCATGCCGATCCGCACGCGCGAGAGCTGCCGGGCCAGCCAGCCGTGGTCGAACGTGAGCGGCGCCATGGTGTAGGCGCGACCGGCGAAAAGCACGATGCCGATGCGGTCGGTGGGCCGGCGCTCGATGAACGCCTGGATGACGGGCTTGATCGCCTGGAGACGGTTGATGCGCTCGCCGTCCTTTTCGAAGTCCTCGGCTCGCATCGAGGTCGACAGGTCGATCGCGAGGACAATGTCGTAACCCTCGGAGCGAACCTCGCGCTTGTCCTCGACGCGTTGCGGGCGGGCGAGGGCGACCACCAGGAGCGCGAGGCCGGCGAACGCCAGCACCGCCGGCCAGCGGGCGGGCGTGGCCAGCGAGGGGCGATGCCAGGCCGCGGCGAACGGGATGACCAGCACCGGAGTGCGACGGCGCCCGCGCAGCCAGGCGAGCAGGGGCAGGGCGGCGAGCGCCAGCAGCCAGAGCGGGTCGTGGAGGATGATGCGTTCCATGGCCCGGCTCAGCCGCGTCCCGCGCGCATGCGGGCATGGAAAAAGCGCACCAGCGCGTCGAGGCGGTTTTCCCCGGTGGTGAAGGCCAGGCGCGAGAGCGGATCGGGGAAAAGATCCAGCCAGGCGGCCTCGCGCTCGCGGACCCACGCCGCATGCGCGGCGCGCTCCGCGGAGCCGCCGTCGAGCGTCACGAGACGGCCGGCCGCCGGATCGTAGGCTGCCATCCGCGCGGCGGGAAACTCGCGCTCCCAGGGGTCGTCCACGCGGAACCCCATCGTCTGGTAGCGGCGGCGCAGGACCGTCCAGCCCTCGGGTTGCGCCGCGCCGCGCGGGCCGCGGGCCCCGGGAGGGAAATCGCCGAGCCAGATGAGGATGCTGTGCTTCGGCGCGGCGCGCGCCAGGAAGCGCCACGGGGGCACCGGCGCCGCCGCGGTGGGATCGGGCGCGGGGCGCGAGAGCAGGCTCGCGGCGAGGTGCATGATCCGGCCCCGCCCGCGCACCGGCTCGCGCACGAGCGTGCCCCCGGGGGCGGCGTGGACGAAGCCGACGCGGTCGCGGTTCACCGCGCCCAGCAGCATGACCAGCCCCGCGATCTCCAGGAGCGCCTCGCGCTTCGATTGCGCGCCGGAACCGAACAGCAGCGAGGGCGAATCCTCGAAGACCAGCAGCAGCGTGACCTCGCGTTCCTCGACGAATTTCTTGCGGAACGGTTCGCCGAGGCGGGCGGTGACGTTCCAGTCGATGTCCCGCACGTCGTCGCCGAACTCGTACTTCACCACCTGGTCGAATTCCATGCCGCGGCCGCGGAACGCCGAGCGGTACTCGCCGCTGAGGACGTTCTCCACGGCGTGGCGCACCCGCCACTCGAGCCGCCGGAGCAGCGCGAGCGGGTTGCCGAGGCCGGGTGACGGGCTGGTGGTCGCCATCGTGCGCGTGCGCCGGACGCCGCGCTCAGGCCACGCCGGCGGGCACGGGCGTGCGCTCCAGCACCTGGGCGATGACGCGGTCGGCGGTGATCTCCTCGGCCTCGGCCTCGTAGGTGAGGCCCACGCGGTGGCGCAGGATGTCCGGCGCGAGGTCCTGGATCAGGGCGGGCGAGACGAAGTCCTGTCCGCGGAGCCAGGCGAGCGCCCGGCCCGCCTGGTAAAGGGCGAGCGACGCGCGGGGCGAGGCGCCGAAGGTGAGGTGGCGCTTCGCGTCGCCGGACTTGCCGGCGAGCGCGCGCGTGCCGCGCACGACCGCGAGGATGTACGCTTGGACGGCCGGGGAGACGTGCACCTGGTCGACGGCCGTGCGCAGGGAAAGCAGTTCCTCGCCGTTCGAAACGGGCGCGAGCGCCGGTTGCCGGGTGACTTGGCCCCAGCGCTCCATCATCGCGGACTCCTCGGTCTGCGAGGGATAGTCGACGAGCAGCTTGAACAGGAAGCGGTCGGTCTGCGCCTCCGGCAGCGGGTAGGTGCCCTCCTGCTCCACCGGGTTCTGCGTCGCCATCACGAAGAACGGCTTCGGCAGCGGATGTGTCTGACCACCGATCGTGACCTGGCGCTCCTGCATGCCCTCGAGCAGCGCGCTCTGCACCTTGGCGGGGGCGCGGTTGATCTCGTCGGCCAGCACGAGGTTGGCGAAAATGGGCCCGCGGTGCGCGGAGAACTCGCCCGTCTTCGGCTGGAAGATCATCGTGCCGACGACGTCGCTCGGCAGCAGATCGGGCGTGAACTGGATGCGCTCGAATTGCACGCCGAGGGCCGTGCCCAGGGAGCGGATCAACAGCGTCTTCGCCAGGCCGGGCATGCCCTCGAGCAGGACGTGGCCGTTGGCGAGCAGCGCCACGAGGAGGCGCTCGACGACGGCATCCTGGCCGATGACGGCCTTGCCGATCTCATCGCGGAGCTTGCGGGACCAGGCGGGACCGGCGGAAAGGGTGGCGGGAGTTTGTGACATGCGGAGAGAGGCGCGGTTTGACCCCGGCGGGGCCGATAGGTTTCCCTCGACGTAAAGGAGCGGACCCTGGCTTTACCAATCCAAATCGAAAAACGGTTCGCCGCTCTCGGCTGGAGCGTCGCCGAAGTGGAGGAGGCGTTCGTGCGCGGCGCCGGTCCGGGCGGGCAGAAGATCAACAAGACCAGCTCGACCGTCTGGCTGCGCCACCGGCCCACGGGCGTCGAGGTGCGCTGCCAGCGTGAACGGTCTCAGGCCGCGAACCGCGAGTCGGCCTGGCTCACCCTGTGCGAGCGTCTCGAGGAACGCGCCCGGGGCGCGGTGCGCGCCGCGGTGGACGCCGCCGAGGCCGAGCGCCGCCGCACCCGGCAGAAGTCGCGCGGGCAGAAACGCCGGATGGTCGAGGGCAAGCGCCGCGAGGCGCGGCGTAAATCCGGCCGCGGCCGGGTTGGCGACTGGTAGGCGGCGCCGTCAGGCCGCCACCGAGACGGGGTCCCCGGCGCGGATGATCCCGGTGACGGTTTCCGGAATGACGTTCTGGCCGAAGTTCACGTCCTCGGGCTGACGGGCGTCGCGCCGGTAACCGGCCAGCGTGCGCAGCGGCTCGACCCCGCGCTCACCCGTTTCCTGATCGATCGTGGTCATGACGCAGCGCGCGCAGGGTCCGGCGCAACGGAAGACGACCCCGCCGATCCGCACGCGCGTCCAGCCGTCCTCCGCGTGGGGCGTGGCGCCTGCGATCACGAGGTTGGGCCGGAAGCGGTCCATCGGCACCGCTTCCCCGCCGTGGGCGACCAGGCGGTCGTTCAGGTCGTGGAGCGAGGCCTCGGTGAGCAGCAGGCCGGGAAACGCGTCGGCGAACGCCACCTCGCGATCCTTCAGATCCGAGGGGGCTTTGCGCACCGGCCGCCGGAACGCGGCGCCGGCCCGCACGAGCCGGCACGGGAGGGCGAGGAAGTCCGACAACCAGCCGGCGACCGCGTCGCCGCAGTCCTCCGCGCTGAGTTCACCGCTGCTCCACACCGATACTTGCCTCCGGTCGGCGTCCGGCCGGTCGGCGCGCGGAATGCGGATGGCTCCGTGCCGCGGCGCCTCGAGGGTGAGGGTGGCGGCGTCGAGCCGCGTGCCGATCAACGCCAGCCGGGGCAGGGTGCGTTGGCTCAGGAATTTACCCGTGGCGTCCACCACCATGAATCGCCGGTCACCCGCCAGTCCCCGCGGGTCGATGGAGGTCTCGTCCACGGAGCAGCCGCGGAGTGATTTTACGGGATAGATGAAAAGCGCGGAAAGGTGCACGGCGCGGGACAGCAGTGCCACGCGCGATCGGTTGCGCCGAGCAGAAAGGGGATCAGGCCGTGGCGGGCACCATCTCGTCGCGAAGAGTCCGCGCGCGGTGGCGTGGCTGGTAGGCGGCGGCGAGCAGGCCGAAGCCCGGACGCTCCACCCCGGCGGGGGTGAAGCGCACGTAGCCCTTCTGGGCGGCCATCCGCACGAGCTCCCCGCGGTGCTGGACCCCCAGCTTGCGGTGGAGCGCTCGCCGCACGGTGGAGATCGTGGCGGGGCTCAGTCCGAGCTGCCCGGCGGCCGCCAGATCGTCGCAGCCGTCGCCGATGACGCTTAGCACCACCTGCTCGAAGTCGGTCAGGATGCGGAAGAGCGCGCCGGGCGCCGCGGCGAGCTGGCGCAGGCGGGCGGCCGCGCCCGGACTGTGATAGCGCGAGCCGCGGACGACCGCCGGCAGCGCGGCGGCGAGCGTCGCCGGGCAGTCCTCCGCGGGATCGAAGACGCCGTCCACCGGGAGGGCCCGCAGCGCCGCCAGCACCCGGTATTCGTGGCGATCGAGCAGCACGACGACCCGGCGCGCCCGCAGGGGCTCGCGCTTGCACTGCGCGACCAGCTCGAGCGCATCCCCGCCGGTGTGCTCACCCACGCCGGTGAGGAAAAGGTCGAACGCGACCCGGCCGAGCAGCTCGCGGGCCTCGGCGACGGAGCTGGCGATCGTGGTGCGCACGCGTGGGAACGCGTGCCCGACATGCTGGCGCAGGAACTCGGCGTAAAGCCGGTCCGCCTTCAGGATCAGGATTTGCAGCGGTTGGGTGTTCACGCCGCGAGTCGGGCCGAGGGGCGCGGGCGGGCCCACCGTCGCGCCGTAATTTTTCCGTAAGCGCGCCGGCGTTCCGGCGGACGTCAGGCCCGGCGGCGCGGGTGCAGGCGGTATCCGGCCTTCGGGATGACTTCCACCCAGGCCCGCAGTTCGCCGCCGATCGCGCCGCAGCTCGCGGCGAGTTTGCCCAGCAGGACCCGCAGGTTGCTCGTGTCCCCGCGATACCGGCGTCCTAGCACCTCCCCGAAGAGAGTCTCGTATGTCACCACCTCCCCGGGGTGCGCGGCGAGGATTTCGGCCAGCGCCGCTTCGCGCGGCGTGAGCGTGCGCGTCCCGCGTCCCAGTCGCAGGGTGCGGTCCTCCGGCCGCAGCTCGCCGCCCGCGAAGGCCAGCCGGCGGGGCGCGCGGGCCGAAGGGGCCGGATCCGCCTCCGTCTTCCGCAGGTAACGCGCGAGGTACGCCAGCAGCACCTCGGAGCGCACGGGATCGCGCAGGACGCAGTCCGCCCCGAGCGAGACCTGGCGCGCCTCCTCGGCGGCCGCCAGGCCGGGAGACGCGAGGACGATCAGCCGTGGTCGCCCGGGCGTGTCGGCTCCGATCTCGCGCAGCAGATGGTCCGCGAAGCCGTCCGCGAGCTGGTGCCGGGCCACGATCGCCCGGGGACTTTGTCTCGCCAGCATCCGGCGCGCCTCGCGCAGCCCGCCCGCTTCCGTTGTCACCCAGCCCGCGCTCTCCGCGAGGGTCACCAGGGCGGAGCGTTCCCGCGCGGCGCTGGAAAGCACGAGGATCAAGGTGGCTTCGTCAGACCGGCAGCACGAGCAGGAGCTGGAACTTCGCCGCGTCCGGCGCCACCGCCGCGCCAAGCGCGCCCCGGCATTTCGCGATGCCGCTGAGGAGGCCGCGCGGCGTGATCGCCGTGAGCGGCGCGTGTTCGCCCCTCAGCCAGTCCTCGACTTCCGTCGGGGTCAGGGAAGGGCCGTCGGCCGAGATCACCACCACCATCACCGGGTGGCTGGAGAGGGCGCGGCGGCGGTTGATCCACAGCAGGCGCCGGCGCCGCGGATCGCGCGTGACCGAGTCGAGCCGCGGCGCGAACTCCAGCTGGATGCCGACGGTCGTGCCGGGGGAGGCGCAGGTGAGGGCGGCGCCGATGGCGGGGATCGCCATCAGCAGGAAATCGATGCCGGAAAGCCCGCGCACGATCGCCGCGCTGTCCGCGGGCCGGAACTCCACCCGCTTGCCCTCCGCCTCGGCGCGCCCGCTCCGCTGGGCGATGTCGATCGCGTGGCGGATGCCCTCGTTGGGTTGGGCGGGGGAGGCGTCGCGGCTCCCGTAGGAGGAGTCGAAGAATCCGCCCGTGGCCGCCATCGCCGCGTCGGCCGTCTTCCGGGCCTCCTCCAGCCCGCGCAGGATCAGCGCGAGGCCGGGGTCGGAGCGGCTGCGCGGAGCCAGCTGGGTGGCCGCGGAGATGAGGTGCGCGTGGATCGTCGTCAGCAGGCCGGCGTTCTGCCGGAGGACCTCGCGGGCGGTCTCCGAGACCACGACCTCCACGTCGCGTTCCAGCCGTGCGGCATCGCGATCGTCGGCGATCGTCCCAGCGGCGCGCGCCAGCTCCTGCTCGCGGCGTCGTTCGCGCGTGCGTTCGATCCAACCGCCGAGGCGGTCCTCGAGCTCGGCCCGCGAACCGAGCGGCTTGGCGAGGAAGTCGTACACCGAGAGCGGGATCGCCCGCCGCAGGTTCTCCTCGGTGTCGAAGGCGCTCAGCACGACGAAGCCCAGGCCGGGATCGAGGCCGCGCGCCGCGTCGATGAAGGCGAGGCCGTCCATCCGCGGCATGTGGATGTCGGTGATGCAGAGATCAAACCGGCTCTGGCGGATTCGCGCGAGGCCGTCGCGCGCGTCGAAGGCCGAGACCAGCTCGCAGGCCGCGCCGATGCGCAGACGCAGCGAGGCGTGGATCTGGCGCTCGTCGTCGACGATGAGGACGCGGGGTGTCAGCAGCTCGGCGGGGTCGGTCACGGGGTGCCCGAACGCAGAAGTCTTGCGCGCCGGGGTCAACGTGTCCGCCGGTAGCCCGCGCTAACCGCGCGAAAGCGCGGGACTCACCGCCGCGCGTGCAGCACCTGGAACTTCTGCCCGAGCCCGGCGGGATGCAGCAGCTGGAGCAGCGCGAGTTTGCGCGCGCTCAGTCCGCCCGCCTCGGCCTCGCTCGCCGCCGCCAGCGCGGGCAACGCGTGCCGCACGAGGAACGTCTCCTGGAAATCGACCCGCGGCGCCTCGAAGCCGTGCCGGGCCAGCGCCGCGGCGAGCCAGTCCCAGCAGACATGGCACGTGAGGTCCTGCTCACCCGGACGCGCGAGCAGGTCGTCCGACATCTGGTGCCGGAAGTAGGCGCGGGCGGTCCCGGCCGGCGTGTGCTCCCGCAACTCGGCCAGCGGCTTGCCGTAATCGAAGGCGACGAAGAGGCCGCGCCACGGTTGCGCGGCGAGGGTGTCGGCCAGCGCGGCCGCCGCGAGCGGTCGATCGAACCGGTAGTCCTCCGGTGCCGGCCGGTCGTCGCCGTCGAACGGGAGGTCGGTCTCCACAAGACGGTCATCCTCGAGCGCGACGCCGATTTCCCGCCACCGTCCGCGGCGGAAGACCGTCCGGGTGAACGGTTGCGCGTCGAACAACTCGTTGGAGAACACCACGCAGTCGCCGGAGAGATCGGGCGGTTCGCCGACGCGCACCGTGCGCGTCGCGCCGAACGGGTGCGCCACGCCATCGAGCACGCCTCCTCCCGGCTCGGCGCCGATCTCCACGAAGGTGTGCGCGCGCGGATCGCGGCCTTCGAGGAGCCGGGCGCACGCCGCGGCGACGAGTTCGCCGAAAACCGGCCCCAGGCTGGTCGCGGTGTAGAAGTCCGCGTCGCGCCGCCGGCCCACGCGGGGCCGGTCGCGGCGATAGTAGCCCGTGGCGGGGTGGTAGAGCGCGAGCTCCATGAAGCGAGCGAAGGGGAGCGTCCCGCCGGGACCCGCGGCGGCGCGGAACACGGCGAGAAACTCCGGCGACGGCGGCGCTGGCGACGAACCCATTTACAAGGCGTTGCCGATGCCCACAGTGGCGCGGATGTTCAAACGCATTCTCACCCTCGCGGCCGGCGTCGTCCTCGGCGCCGCCCTGGTGGAGGCGTGGCCGCGGGTCGCGGCGGCGTGGAACTTCTGGCCCGACCGCGGGCTGGCGCGCGCCTCCGCCCGCGTGCGCGAGGTGATGCGGCTGGTCCACGAGCATCATGTGGACCCGGGCGCGGCCGCCTACGACCGCCTCGCGCGCGAGGCGTTGCACGGGATGGTGGAGTCCCTCGACGCCCATTCCGAGTTCCTCGAGAAGGATTCGCGCGCGGATTTCGAGGAGGATCTTTCCGGGGAGTTCGGCGGCATCGGCATCCAGGTCGAGACGCGCCAGAATCGGATTGTGGTGATCGCCCCGGTCGCCGGCGGCCCCGGTGAGCGCGCGGGTATCCAGCGCGGCGACGAGATCGTGAGCATCGACGGCCGGACGGCCGAGCCGGGCGCCCTCGACGGCGTCGTGGGGCGCCTGCGCGGCGCGCCGGGCACGCGGGTGGAGGTCGGCCTCCTCCGTCCGGCGACACGCGCGAGCCTGTCGCTCTCGCTCACCCGGGAACTCATCCGCATCGAGAGCGTGCGCGGCGCCCGCCTCATCGCGGGCGGCACCGGCTACGTGCAGGTCACGGATTTCACGGATCACACGGGTGCGCAGTTCCGGCGCGCGCTGGAAGACCTGATTACGCGCGGTGCGCGAAGTCTCGTGATCGACCTTCGCAACAATCCGGGCGGGGTCCTCGAGGCGGCGGTCGAGGTCGCCGAGCCCTTTTTCCGCAAGGGCGAGCTGGTGGTCTACACGCAGGGCCGGTCGGCGCGCGACCGCGAGAATCTCCTCGCCGCGGCCGAGGGCGAGCCGCTGGCGCTGCCGATGGCGGTGCTGGTCAACGCCGGGAGCGCCAGCGCCGCCGAGATCGTGGCCGGCGCGCTCAAGGACACCGGGCGCGCGGTCATCGTTGGTGAGCGCACGTTCGGAAAGGGCTCCGTGCAGACGGTGTTCCCGCTGGACGGGGGGGAGGGCGTGCGGCTGACGACCGCGCATTATTTCACGCCGGGCGGGGACACAATCCACGAGCGCGGGGTGACGCCCCACGTCGAGGTGGTGATGACGCCGGAGGAGGACGCGATGCTGGCCCGGCAGCGCGCGCGACCCGACCTCGCGGATCCCGCCGAATTCAAGGCGCGCTTCGGCCAGGAGCCGGTCACCGACCGCCAGCTGGAGGCGGCGCTGGCGATGCTGGAGGGCCTGCGGTGGTTCGACGGCCGGGCCGGCGCGGGTTTGAAGCCATGATTCTCGCGATCGAGAGCTCCTGCGACGAGACCGCGGTCGCGCTTTTTGATCCCGCGCGCGGATTAACGGCGGAGCTGGTGCACAGCCAGATCGCGCTCCACGGTCGGCACGGCGGCGTCGTGCCGGATCTCGCGACCCGGGAGCACCTGCGGCAACTGGGCCCGCTGCTCGCGCTGCTGCGCGACCAGCCGGGCTTCGGATCCGTCACCGAGGTCGCGGTAACGCAGGGTCCGGGGCTGGCCGCCTGCCTGGCGATCGGCGTGGCCGCCGCCAAGGCGCTCGCGCTCGCGCTGCGGGTGCCGGTGACGGGCGTCAACCACCTGCGCGGTCACGTCTGGTCCCCCTTCATCCCGCTGCACGCGCGCGACCCCGGCGTTTTTCCCCGCACGCGGGAGGAGGCCCTGCCGCACCTTTCACTGGTGGTCTCGGGGGGTAACACGCTGCTTATCCGCGTGGGTGGGGATCGTTCGCTGCGGGTGCTTTCCAGCACACGGGACGACGCCGCCGGCGAGGCTTTGGACAAAGGAGCGAAACTCCTGGGGCTCGGTTATCCGGGCGGGCCCCTGATCGAGCGTCGCGCGCAGGGCGGTGATCCGGAGGCATTCGATTTCCCCCGCGGCATCGGGCGGAAGGACGAGCTGGATTTCAGTTTCTCCGGCCTGAAGACGAGTTTGCGTTACCGGATCGAGGAGATGACCCCCGCGCAGGTCGGCGAAAGGATGGCCGACCTGTGCGCGAGCTATCAGGCGGCGGTGGTCGATGCGTTGGTCCGCAAGACGCGGGCGGCCTTGGCGCAAGGGGAGGGAAGCTACCGTAGCCTCGGGGTCTCGGGCGGGGTCGCCAACAACGGCCCGCTCCGGGCGGCATTGGGAAAACTGGCGGCCCGCGCGGGGGTGGAGTTTCTCGCGGCCGAGCCGCGCCACACCGGTGACAACGCCGGCATGATCGCGTTCGCGGCCTGGGCCGATCCGGCGGGTTGCGATCGGTCGGGGGCGCGGGGGCTGCGCGTCGCGCCCGATGCTCCGCCGGCCTGAGGCCGGGTCGCTACTTGTAGTCGCGCCGGAGGTTGCTGGGCAGGATGCCCAGTTCCTCGCGGTATTTGGCCACGGTTCGCCGCGCGATCGTGATGCCGCGTTCGCGGAGCTTGGCCACGAGGTCCTGGTCGCTGAGCGGACCGGAGCGATCCTCGAGGTTGATCAGGTCGGCGATCATCTCCTTCACGCTTGTGTTGGAGACGGCTGCGCCGGCGTCGGACTGGTAGCCCGGGGTGAAGAAGTACTTGAAGTCGAAAACCCCGTGCGGCGTGCGGATGTACTTGTTGGCGATCGCCCGGCTCACCGTCGTCTCATGCACCCCGACGACGTCCGCGACCTGGGTCATGGTGAGCGGCTTCAGCGACGAGACGCCGTTCTCGAAGAAATCGCGTTGCGCGTTCAGGATCTCCCGGGTGATGCGCTCGATCGTGCGCTGGCGCTGCTCGATGGAGTCGATGAGGAATTTGCCCGAGCGCATCCTTTCCCGCAGGTAATCGCGGTCCTGCTTGGACAGCGAACCCTTGGCGATGAGGTCGCGGTAGGCCGACGAGATGCGGAGGCGGGGGATGTAGTCACTGTTCAGGATGATCTTCCAGTCGTCGCCGTCGCGCTCGACGGTCACGTCGGGCACGACGACGCGGTTGCTGTCCTCGGCGAAACGCCGGCCCGGCGCCGGGTCGAGCCGGCCGATCTCCTCGATCGCCGACTGCACGTCCTCGGGGTCGGCGCCGAGTTTGCGGGAGAGCTCCGGTATCCGGCGCCGTTTGAGCAGCTCAAAGTGCTCGCGGATGATGCGCGCGGCCACGGAGTCCCCGCGCCCCTTGGCCGACAATTGGGCGAGCAGGCAGCCGGCGAGGTCCTCGGCGCCGATCCCGGCCGGCTCGAATGTCCGCAGCACCGCCAGAGCCCGTTGCACCGCGTCGAGTGGCAGACCCGTCTGGAGGGCGACGTCGGACGGGGTCTGGGTCAGGAATCCGCGGTCATCGATGCCTCCGACGAGGTGGCGCATCGCCTTCATCTCCGCGTCGGCGAGGTCGGATAGCTCCGCCTGCTGCATGAGGTGTTCCTGGAGGGAGGTCTCGGTGACCAGCGAGTCGAGGAAGTGCTGCCGCCGTTCCGCGTCCTCGCTGGTGTGCGGCTGGCCGCCTCCCGCCTGCGAAAGATGATCGCGCCAGTCCTGGTCGATTTTTCCCAGGATCTCGAATTCCCGGTCCCGGGTGAAATCCATCTCGTCGTGGCGTTTGCCCGGCTCGCCGTCCTCGGCGGCGGGCCCCTCCCGTGACTCGCCGCCCGACTCCGGGGCGTCGGAGTCGCCATCCGCCGCGGGCTCCGCGTCGCGGTCGAGGCTGACCCCCTCCATCGGCAGTTCCTCCAGGGTGGGGTTGCTCTGGAGTTCCTCCTGGATCACGGAGCGCAGGTCCAGCGCCGCGACCTGGAGGATCTTGAGTGACTGCCGCAACTGCGGCGCCAGCACCAGAGACTGGGTCTGCCGCTGACGCAGCTCATGACTGAACCCGGGTCCGCTCATGCGGAAACAGTTTGGCTCAGGACGGTTGGCGGGAGCCCGGGGCGGGGATCACGGGGTCGACGATTCCGAACAGGTTCTTGAGGTAGACGGAAAGCTTCTCGTTGGTCGGCCCGTAGCCGTGCCCGTAGATGTACATCTCCAGCGCCGTCAGCATCTCGAGGGCGGACTGGTAGCGCCGGTCGCGGTCCCGCTCGAGCGCGCGCTGGATGATCGCCTCCAGCTTCTCGTCGATGTCGGGTCGCAGGGAGGAAAAGCGGGGGATCGTCATCCCGAGGATGTTGCGCCGCGACTGGGCACGGTCGGAGGAGCGGAAGACGTTTTTTCCCAGGAGGAGCTCGGTGAGTACGATCCCGAGCGGGAACAGGTCGGCGCGCGCGTCGGTGATGCCGTAGTTGGCCTGCTCCGGCGAAAGGTACTCGTCCTTCCCCGCGATGACCTTGCCTTCCTCGTTGTACATCAGGTCGAGGGCCTTCGCGATGCCGAAGTCGGTCAGTTTCACGTCACCCTCGAGCGCCATGAGGATGTTCTTCGGGCCGATGTCGCGGTGGACGATGTTGAGGTGGCGTCCTTCGCGGTCACACTTCGTATGCGCGTAGGCGAGGCCGCGCGCGACGCGGGAAGTGATGAAGACGGCGAGGTCAACCGGCACGGGGATGCGCTGGCGCCGGTGCTGCTCGATGAACTGCTCGAGGTTCACCCCGCGTACGAACTCCATCACCATGTAGTACTGTCCGCCGATCTTCCCGAGGTGATAGGTTTGGACGATGTTGGTGTGGATGAGGTCCGCGACGAGGCGGGCCTCGCCTATGAAGTTGTTCTGGAATTCCTCGATGGCGGAGTACTCCTCGCGGATGAGCTTCACCGCGACGACCTTGCGGAAGTTGCCGGCCCCGAGCTGTACCGCCTCGTAGACCACGCCCATGCCCCCTTCCGCGAGCTTGCGGGTCATTTCATACCGCAACTCACCGGAGATCTGCTGAAGTGCCGCCATAGTGGGATCAGATCACCTTGGAGCGGGGAGAGGCAAGGCAACATCACGGATTCGGCGCGAAATCTGCTTCAGGGCTCGTTGACAGGGGTTTGGGCGTGTTCAGGTTACCCGCATGATCACGCTTTCGTCCCGGGCCGCCCAGCAGGTGCGCAAGATGCACGCCGAGTTGAACGCCCCGGCCAAGCGCCTCCGGGTGCTCGTGGAGTCCGGCGGTTGCTCGGGTTTCCAATACGGCATGTCCTTCGACGAGCCCAAGGCTGACGACGCTCATTTTGAAAGCGAGGGGGTGCCCTTGGTCATCGACCCGGCCAGCCTCGCTTACATGCAGGGTTCGCATATCGATTTTGACGACGGCCTGCACGGCAAGGGGTTCGAAATCCGCAATCCGAACGCGCAGAGCACGTGCGGATGCGGCAAGTCCTTCAGTTGAGTCCACGCCGCCGGGCGGGACGGGGCCGCGCGCCTGCGTCGAATCCCGGGCGCGACCATCCGGCGGGAGATGCGGCGGAGTTCCGGTTGCGGCTCAGCCGCCCGTCGGTTTCCGCGCGGAATGGAGCGCCACAATCCCGAAGGTGAGCGGCTCCGCGGCGGTCACCTGGAGACCGGCCGCGGAGATCTCCGCGGTCAATTCGGCCCGGGAGGGAAACTTCCCGATGCTGTCACCAAGATAAAGATACGCATCCCGGTCGCCCGTCAGCAGCCGCGCGAGGGCGGGAAGCAGGTGTCTCAGGTAAAGGTAGTAGAAGGGCCGGAACCACGCGTGCGGCTGGGAGAATTCCAGCACATGGAGCATCCCTCCCGGCTTCAGCACGCGTCGCATTTCCGCGAGCCCCCGGGCGCGGTCGGCGAGATTCCTCAGCCCGAAAGCGATCGTCACAGCGTCCTGGCTGGCGTCCGGCAGCGGCAGATCCAGGCCGTCTCCCGGCAGAAAGCGAATCCTGGACTCTTCCGGGTCGCGGCTCATCCGACGCTTTGCCTCGGCCTGGTCCAGCATCGGCTGGCAGAAATCCATTCCGATGATTTCCGGGGAGGGTCGGATGCCTCTGGCAATCGCAAAAGCCACGTCACCACTGCCAGTTGCGAGATCAAGCACGCGCGACGGCCGGTGCCGCGCCACCGCCTCGACCAAGCGCCTCCGCCATCCGCGGTCGATGCCGGCCGAAAGCACGCGATTGGCGGTGTCGTACCGTTTCGCGATTCGCCCGAACATCGAGTTTACGGCTTTGGGATCGGGCATGGTAAGGGAACCAACGGGCGGCATTTCAGGCCGGAGCGCAAGCCGGTCATAAGGGTTGACGCCCGTCCAGCCGCGTAATTATCTCTGCCCGACCCACCTCCTTCGGCTTTAGCAAAAAGGAACCCCATGGCCAACCTGACGAAGCGCGAGATTGTCTTGGAAATATACAAGAAGGCCGGCTTTCCGCAGAAGCAAATCGTCGACACCGTCCAGCAGACGCTCGACATCATCCAGTCGGCGCTCGCCTCGGGGCGAAATGTCGAGTTACGGAATTTCGGCGTGTTGGAGGTCCAGGTGCGCAAGCAGCGCGTGGGCCGTAACCCCAACAAGCCCGAGGCGGAAGTCATCATCCCGCAGCGCGCGGTGGTGAAATTCAAGTCGGGCAAGATCCTCAAGCAGCAGCTGAAGAACCTGAACCTCAGCCAGCTGCAGACTCTGCCTCCCGCGTCGCCCCCCGCCGGTCCGGCCTGACGCTGGATTCCCCGGCGTTCGACACGCCCTTCTTTCAGCCGCGCCTTCGCGCGGCTTTTTTGTTGGCGCCGTCCTTCGATGTCGCGCAACCATCGCCGTTCATGGCCACTTTCCAGACCCTGCCGGGATTCCGTGAGTTTTACCCCGAGGACCTCGCCGGGCGGAGTCATATTTTCCGGCTCTGGCGCCAGACGGCCTCGACCTTCGGTTTCGCCGAGTACGATGCCCCGGTCCTTGAGCCACTGGAGCTCTACAAGGCCAAGTCTGGAGAGGAGATTGAGGCTCAGTTGTTCAGCTTCACCGACAAGGGCGGGCGGGAGGTGGCTCTGCGGCCGGAAATGACGCCGACCGTCTGCCGGCTGGTCGGCGCGCGCGCCAACGCGCTCCGGCGTCCGATCAAGTGGTTCAGCATCGGGGAGTTCTTCCGCTACGAGCGCATGCAGAAGGGGCGGGGGCGGTGCTTCAACCAGTTCAACGCGGATATCTTCGGGGAGCCTGGACCCGAGGCGGAAATCGAGCTCATCGCGCTGCTGATCCAGTGTCTGCGGGCCTTCGGACTCTCCGAGCAGGACTTTTACGTGCGTCTGAGCGACCGTAACCTCTGGTTCCACTACCTCGGGGCCCTGGGTCTGGACGAGCCGCGCATCCGGGCGATCCTGACCGCCGTCGACCGCCATGAGAAGCATGGCGACGCCGCTTTCGCGGTCTACACGGAGCAATTCGGTCCGCTCGATCCGAGCCTCAAGGATCGCGTGATGGCGTTTCTCTCGATCCGTTCGCTGGACGCGCTGGAGCAGACCCTGGCCGGGGTGTCGGATGAGCGCCTCGCCGCCCGTCTGGCGGATTGGCGGCGATTGTTGCGCGCCCTCGAGGCGATGGGTCTGGCCCGCTACGTCGAGGTCGACCTTGGGGTGGTGCGGGGGCTCGCCTACTACACGGGGTTCGTCTTCGAGGCCTTTGATCGCAAGGGCGACCTGCGTGCGCTCGCGGGCGGTGGGCGCTACGATGACTTGGTCCAGAAGCTCGGCGGGCCAGCGTTGCCGGCGGTGGGGTTCGCGATCGGCGACATGACGTTCGCCCTCCTGCTTGAGCAGCGCGGGCTCATGCCGAAGATCATGCAGGGGCCCGATGTCTTTTGTGTGATTGATGGCGAGGCGGGTCGGCTGGCGGCGTTCGCTGACATCCAGGCGCTGCGCGCCGCTGGTTTCCGGGTGGAGTATCCGCTGCGCGACTCCGCCTTCGGCAAGCAGTTCAAGGCCGCCTCCGAGTCGGGGGCGCGGCTGGCGCTGATTTACGGCGGCGACGAAGTGGCGCGTGGAGTCGTGAAGGTGCGCGATCTCACGCAGCGCTCTGAAATCGAGGTGCCCAAGGATCAGGTTGCCCTGCACGTGCGCGACTTCCTTTCAGCCCGCTAGTCGGCCGCGGGTGGGGAGTTGGCCGGCCGGGGTCCGGTCATCCCCCGAGGGTCGGCTGCGAATCCCGATAGTCTCAGCCCAACGGTCCGGTCCGCGACCATCGCCACCACGCCGGTTTTGGCTTGGTCCGTTACCGAGCGGTTCAAAGGTTGCGTTCCCGTGAACGAACGAGCGCCCGAACCCAAGCCTCCCGCCGGTTCCGGGCTCATACCCCGGCGCCGTGCGCTCGGGATGATGAGCCTTGCCCCGCTTCCTCTCTGCTTTTCCCGGGGAAATCTCATCCACGCCGCTTCCTCCCCCAACGCTGTCCCCATGTCATCGCCCGCCCCGCTCGTCCCGGATCTCGTGAACCTGCATCCATTGCTGGAAAACATCGCGCGCGAGCACGCCCCGCGAATGTCGTTTCTGGATGCCCGCTGGAGCTCGCTCGAGGACTGGAAAGTCGCCGCGCGCGAGGTGCTGCTCGATCGCCTCGGCTACCGGCCGGCGGCTCTTCCGCTCGGCGCGGAGTTGGTGCGGCGCGAGGAGCGCGATGGTTTCTCAGTCGAAGTCGTGCGTATCCAGGCCACGGAGGCCTACTCCATTCCCGCGCGCGTGCTGGTGCCGGCCGGAAAAGCCGGGCGGCGTCCGGCCGTGCTCGCGCTGCACTGCCACAGCGGACGCTACACCTGGGGACATGAGAAAGTGCTATCGGCCCCCGGCGAGCCCGCGTTCCTGACGACATTCCGCGAGGGCACCTACGCGCGGCCGTGGGCAGAGGCGCTGGCGCGTCGCGGGTACGTCGTGATCGTGATCGACGCGTTTTATTTCGGCGAACGGCGGCTGCGGGTGGAGGACCTCGACCCGGCGCGTGTCTTTCCGGAGGTGCGCGATGCACACGCGGTCGTGCGGAGCACGGTCCCGGGTTCGGAGGAGTGGACGTCCGCGGTGAACAAGGTCTGCGGATTCTACGAGCATCTCACCGCGAAGGCGATCACCGCGACGGGAGCCACGTGGGGTGGCATCCACGTGTGGGACGACCGGCGGGCGATCGACTACTTGTGCTCGCGGTCCGACGTGGATCCGGCGCGCATCGGTTGCGCGGGGCTGTCGGGCGGCGGTTTCCGCACCGCGATGGCGATCGGCGCGGACCCGCGGATCAAGGCCGCGTGTGTCAGCGGCTGGATGACGGGCTTCGCGGACCTGCTGCCGCAACACCTGCGGCACACGTGGATGGTGTTCACGCCGGGGCTGCGCCGGGCGCTGGACCTGCCCGACGTGGCCGCGTTGCACGCCCCCGGCGCGCTGTTGGTGCAGCAATGCCGGCGCGACCACCTGTTTCCGCTGGCGGGCATGGAGGCTGCGGTCGCGAAGATCGGCCAGGTCTACGCTAAGGCGGGATTGTCCGAACGCTTCCGCGGCAGCTTTCACGACGTGCCGCATTCCTTCACGCCGGCGATGCAGGAGGAGGCGTTCGCGTGGTTGGACCGCTGGCTGTAACCCGCGCGCGGGCGTTGCGTAGCGCGCCGCGCCGTGCCCGATTGGTTTTCGTCCTATGAAGACTCCCGAGGATCTCACCCGCGTCCCCCACACCGATCCGCTCGAGATCTACCGTTACCGCGACGGGCTCTACGCCGTGGATCTGCTCACGGCGGCGGTGTGCGAGTTTGACTTCTTCACGTGGCTGGAGGCCAACCCCGGTGACGCGGGCGCGATCGCGCGCGGACTCGGGTTGGCGGCGCGTCCGCTCGACGTGATGCTGACGCTCTTCACGGCGGACGGTTTTCTGCGGCGCGAAGGTGGGACCTACCGCCTGACCGCCCGGGCCCGCGAGCATCTGGCGAGCACGTCGCCGTTTTTCCTCGGTCCGTATTACGCCTCGCTCAAGGACCGGCCGGTCGCGCGCGACTCCGCCGTGGTTTTGCGCACCGGGCGCCCGGCCAGCTGGGGCAGCTACCGTGACGAGAAGCCGTGGGATGACGCGATGAGGACCGAGGCGTTCGCGACGTCGTTCACCGCGGCGATGGACTGCCGCGGTGCTTATCTCGGACCAGCGCTCGCCCATGCCGCGCCTCTGGCCGGCCGCCGCAGCCTGCTCGACGTCGCGGGCGGATCGGGCGTTTACGCGTGCACCCTCGTCGCGCACCACGCGGGTCTGCGGGCAACGGTGTTGGAACGGCCGCCCGTCGACGGCATCGCGCGCACCATGGTCGCCCGGCGCGGATGGGAATCGCGTGTCGCGGTGGCGTCGGGCGACATGTTCCGCGATCCGTTGCCGCGGGGGCACGACGTGCACCTGTTCTCGAACGTGTTGCATGATTGGGACGTGCCTGGCGTGCGTGCGCTGCTCGCGGCGTCGTTCGCGGCGCTGGAGCCCGGCGGCGTGATCGTCGTGCACGACGCCCATTTGAATGCCGACAAAAGCGGCCCGCTGCCCGTCGCGCGTTACTCCGCGCTGCTGATGGCGATCACGGAGGGACGGTGTTACGGGACAGCCGAGATGGCGGCTTTGCTGGCGGAAGCGGGGTTCTCCGGCTTCGGTTTCCGGGAAACCGTCGCGGATCGCAGCGTCGTCTGGGCGGAGAAACCGCGTGGCTGATCGTCGCTTTCCTTCCCGATCGCTTCGCCTCAGTATTCCCCGCCACGCCATGTTCACCCTCGGTATTGATTTCGGCACCAACTCGGTGCGCGCGCTCGTTGTCCGCTGCCGCGACGGCGCGGAATTCGGATCGGCGGTCTTCGCGTATCCCAGCGGGCACCAGGGAGTGCTGCTCGACGCGCGCGACCACAACCTCGCCCGCCAGCATCCGGGCGATCACCTGCTGGGTCTGGAGCGCAGCGTGCGCGGAGCGCTCGCGGCCGCCGGTCGTCGAAGAGGATTTTCCCCCGGAAAAATCTCGGGCATCGGCGTCGACACCACCGGATCGAGTCCGATCCCGGTGGACGCCGCCAACCGGCCGCTCGCTTTGCAGCCCAAGTGGCGGCGCAATCTCGACGCGCAGTGCTGGCTCTGGAAGGACCACACCAGCGTGGCGGAGGCGGCCGAGATCACCGCACTCGCCGCGCGCATCCGTCCCGGCTTCATCGCCAAGTGCGGCAACACCTATTCCTCGGAGTGGTTCTGGTCGAAGATCCTCCATTGCCGCCGGGTGGCGCCCGAAGTTTTCTTCGCGGCGCACTCCTGGGTGGAGCTGGCCGACTGGATCCCCTCGGTGCTCGCGGGAGTCGATCGGCCCGAGGACGTCGTGCGCGGCGTATGCTGCGCCGGCCACAAGGCCCTGTACGGCGAAGAGTGGGGCGGGCTGCCCGACAAGGCCTTTCTCCGCCGCCTCGATCCCGCCCTGGCGGAGCTGCGCGACCGGCTTTACGCGCGCGCACATGACGCCGACACGCCGGCGGGAAGACTGAGCCCCGCCTGGTCGCGCCGGCTCGGTTTGCCCGCCGGCATCCCGATCGCGATCGGCGAGATGGACGTGCACTATGGCGCCATCGGTTGCGGCGTCGCCGAAGGCACGCTCGTGAAGGTGATCGGCACCTCGACGTGTGATTGCGCGGTGGTTTCCTCCGCCAAGCAGGTGCCCGACATCCCCGGCATCTGCGGCATTGTGCCCGGGGCGATCCTGCCTGGCTTCCACGGGATCGAGGCGGGGCAGTCGGCGGTGGGTGATATCTTCAAGTGGTGGGTCGAGGTGGTCTGCGGCGGCGACGCCGCGACTCACGCCGCGCTCACGCGCGAGGCCGCGCGCCAGCGCCCCGGGGAGTCGGGTTTGCTCGCGCTTGATTGGAACAACGGCAACCGCACGGTGCTCGTCGACCCTCTGCTCACCGGGTTGCTGATCGGCCAGACGCTCTACACGACCAAGGCGGAGATCTACCGCGCCCTGATCGAGGCGACCGCGTTCGGCGCCCGGGCGATCCTTGAGCGGATCCGGGCCTACCGGGTGCCCGTGAAACGCATCGTGTGCGCCGGCGGCATCGCGGAGAAGAACCCTTTGCTGATGCAGATCTACGCCGACATCACCGGCTGCGAGATGCAGGTGGCCGGTTCCTCGCAGGCCTGCGCGCTCGGTGCCGCCGTGAGCGCGGCCGTGCTCGCGGGGGAGCACCGGGATTTCCCGGCCGCGCAGCGCGCGATGACGCGCGTCCGCCCGCGACGCTATCGCCCGATCCCCGCCAACCGCCGCACCTACGACCGTCTTTACGCGCTCTACCGCCGCGTGCACGACGCCTTTGGCGGCATCGACCGCTCCGCCGACCTCGCGCTCGTCATGAAGGAGTTACTGGACATCAAGCGCGCGGCGCGGACGTGAGGGCTCTCGCCGAGAGGAGTCCGATCACCCGAGGAAGCCGGCCCGGCATTCTCGCGCGACCAGCCGCTTGGGAGGTTTCCCCGCAATCCCCCGAGCGGAGTTCGTCTCCGGCGTTCCTGCGAAACGGTCCGGCTGCACTCCTCTCCGCAACGTCCGTCCCCTTTTGAGCGTCCAGCTGATCATGCGCCCTCTGCCCGTTACTCTCGTCCTCCTGCTTGGCTCGCTCCTTCCGCGGCTGCACGCGGCTGACGCACCGACTCCTTCCGACTGGATCGATCCGCGCACGGGACACCGTGTGATCCGCCTTTCGCCCGACACCGGCGGCGGCAGCCTTTATTTCCACCAGCAGGCCTACACCCCGGAGGGCGACAAGGTCATCCTGCGCACCCGTGAGGGCATCATGGCGGTCGACATCTCGCGGCTTGGCCGGGAGGCGCCGCGGCGGGAACTCATCCTCGCCGACGCCAGCCCGATCGCAATGGCGTGGCGGACCCGCGAGGCCTATTTCTTCGTTCGCGGGGAGAACGCCCTGCGCGCGGTGCACGTCGACACCCGGAAGGTGAGGGAGGTGGTCCGGCTGCCCCCGCTGGCCCGCGGTACGCAGTTCGCGGTGAACTGCGATGAAACCCAGCTCATCTTGGTCGGGCCCGATCCCGAGGGCAAAGTCGCCCCGCGCACCCCGCCGCCGGGTGGCGCGGGCGGCACGCTGGAGGCGAATTGGGCCGCCGGGACGCCCAAGATGATCTCCTCGATCGATATCCGCACCGGCGTTCTGCGGGTGCTGCATCGTGAGAACGACTGGACCAACCACCTGCAATGTTCCCCGACCGACCCCCAGCAGATCCTATTTTGTCACGAGGGGCCGTGGCATTTCACGAACCGCACGTGGACGCTGCGGACGGACGGCGGGGCTCCGCGCGCGCTGCACCGCCGCACGATGAACATGGAGATCTGGGGCCATGAGTTTTTCAGTCAGGACGGGAAGACGGTGTGGTTCGACCTGCAGACGCCGCGCAGCGCGGTCTTCTGGCTGGCCGGCGTGGAGCTCGCGACGGGCCGGCGCACCTGGTATTCGGTCAAACGGGAGGAGTGGTCAGTGCACTACAATGTGTCCGCCGACGGAAAGCTGTTCGCTGGCGATGGCGGCGGGCCGGGCAGCGTGGCGGCTTACGGGGCGGACGGGGAAAAACTCAATCCCCCTGCTCATGGACAATGGATTTACCTGTTCCGCCCGGCGCCGGTCCGGGGTCGCTCGCCCCAGGAAGCGGACGCGCTCACCGAGATCGGCGTGTTCAAGTCGGAGCGGCTCGTCGACATGTCGGCGCACGACTACAGCAAGGATCGCGGCGTGGAGCCGAATGTGACTTTCACGCCCGACGGCCGCTGGATCGTCTTCAGCGGTAATTTCCACAGCCCGCGTGACGCCAGCGGCCGGGCGGTGACACATGCCTATGCCGTGGAAATCGCGCGCAGTGTCACCGTGAAGTGATCGTCTCTCTGGTGGGTATCCACCAAGAGACACGAAGTCTTCCGAATCCCGTTAGATGTAGCCGCGGCTGCGGGCTGCTGATTAAGGCGGAGGACACTGCCTTGAAGGCATCGCCGAGCCGCTTCGCGAGGGGTCGACCACGGATGAATGCGGATGGGACGCCCGCCCGCGGCGGCAGAGTTGAAGGCGAGGGCCCAGCCCGTGGCTCCGTTGGTCATTCGTACCGCGGCTTCCCCGGGTTTTGCTGCCTCCCGTTTCAAGACGCGGCCGTTCGTGATGCACGTTTCGCGGCTGAGAATATGTGGCGTGGTCCTGGAAAATCCGTGTTTATCCACGTCCATCCGTGGTTAACCAGAGATCTTCTTTTCCGCCCCGATTTCCTGAATGAAAGCCCTTCTTCTCACCGCGCCGTCGCGTCTCGAGTTCGTTGATTTCCCGGAGCCGCGTCCGGCAGACGATGAGGTTCTCGTGCGCGTTCATGCCTGCGGCATCTGTGGCAGCGACATCCATGGTTGGAATGGATCGACCGGCCGTCGGCAGCCGCCGCTGATCATGGGGCACGAGGCCTCCGGTGAGGTCGCTGCGACGGGACCGCGTGTGACCGGCTGGCGGAAGGGCGACCGCGTGACGTTCGACTCCACGATCTCTTGCGGCTCGTGCCGCTTTTGCGCGACGGGGGCGGTGAACCTCTGCGAAAACCGCCGCGTCGTAGGGGTGGCGCCGAAAGAGTTTCGTCAGCACGGCGCATTCGCCGAGTATCTGGCGATTCCCGCGCGCATCCTCTACCGGCTGCCCGACTCCCTGCCTTACGATGAGGCGGCGATGGTGGAGCCGGTCTCTATCGCCGTGCATGCGGTCAAGCGCACGCCCATCGCACCCGGCGCGACCGCGGTTGTCATCGGCAGCGGCATGATCGGTCTCCTGGTGATCCAGGCCCTGCGTTGGGCGGGCGCCACGCGCGTGATTGCCGTGGACCTTGCGGACTCGCGGCTGGAACTCGCCCGCCGTCTCGGTGCGACGCACACGATCAACTCCGGTTCCACCGACGCGGCCGCCGAGGTCGCCCGGCTCACGGACGGCCTCGGCGCCGATCTTGCTTTCGAGGTGGTCGGCTTCGGAGCGACCCTCAACCTCGCGCTCGGCGTCCTGAAGCGCGGCGGCTCGTGCGTGCTGGTGGGCAACCTGGCCCCGCGCACGCAAGACTTTCCCCTGCAGGCGGTGGTGACGAAGGAGCTCACGCTCCTTGGCTCGTGCGCGAGTGCGGGCGAATATCCCCTGTGCCTCGATCTCATCTCGCGTCGCGTGATCGACGTGCGGCCGATGATCGAGACCGTGGCGCCGCTCGCGGACGGCGCGACGTGGTTCGAGCGCCTGAGCGCGAAGGATGGCGGACGCTACATGAAGGTCATGCTCGCGCCTCAACCGCCCGGCTGAAGGCCAGCATGGAGAGCGGTCGGGTCCCGGCGTTGCCCGTATCCCGAGGTTGCGAACGCCGGACCCTTAGGGAGAGTCCAGTTTTCCCAGCAGCTCGTGGACCTTGCCGATCACCCGCTCCTCGGCGTCGTCCGCGAAGCGTCCGGGATGATTGAGGATTCGGGTGTTGGCGGAGACGGCTTCGTAACCGCCCTCGCGGATGATGCGGAGGCTGGGGAGGTAGCCGAAGACGTCGTTGCTGTAGCCGGCTACCCATACGGCGGCCGGACCGGCGAGCTCGCGTTTCAGGCGCAGCGAGTAGTCGACCACCGCCTCGCCGGCGAGCGCGACCAGCGTGAGGTCACCGCCGAAGCGCACGACTTGCACGGGGCAGGCGAATGGCGCGGGCCGCTCGCCTCGCGCCAGGAGGGCGGAAAGGTTTCTCGCCCGCTCCACCACTTCCGGCGTGTGCTGCGCCTCCGTGTAGGTCGCCAATTCCCTGGCCGGCAGCGGTTCGTATCCGAGGGGCGCATGGCCCAGTGCCGCACGCAGCGGTCCGGCGACGGGGCGCGAGCGCGCCGCGAGCGCCGCATGCACCGCGTGCGCGAGTGAGCGACCGTGCTGCCGCGCGAGTTCCTCCGGCGTCTGGCCGGGGATAGTGGCGCCGCGCGGGTATGGATTCTGGTCGCCGGCGCAGCCCGTGAGGAACAGCGCGGTCGCGCCGGCGTAGGTCGCCTCGAGCTCCCTTTGCGCGTGGCTGGCGTAATCCCCGCTCACCTTGCTGCCACCCAAAGTTGTGTTGTGGCACGCGTAGCCGAAGAGCAGCGCGCGGATTTTCCCGTCCGCCCCGCTAACCTTCAGCACCGGCACGTCGTGGTCGACCGGGCCGGCGGGGAAGGGATTGTTCGTGAAGGCGCCGTTCGCCTCCGGGCGCCGGCGGTTCATCGCGAAACCGGCACGGGCCTGGGTGAATTCCACGCGGGATGGCCGGGGATCCTGCAGGCTTTCGCCGACCAGCTCCACGAGGTTCTGTTTGAGCCGCGCGTGGTAGGCCTGCACCGCCGCGACATCCTCCGGCTTCGCGGCGCGCCGGAAGATTTTCTCCAGCAGCATCCGGTCTGGCGCCACTTGCGGTCCACTGTGGGTGTGCGACGCGTTGAGCAGCAACTCGTGCGGCTTCAGGCCGAAGCGACGCCCGGCTTCCGTCTCGACGTGCGCTCGGATTTCCGCGGTCACGCCGATCAGATCCATGGTCACGATGACGACGCGGCCCCCTTTCCCGTCTTCGAGCAGCAGGGCCTTCGCGAACAGGTCCGTGTCCACGCCGTCGGACGGAGCCGCGCGGTTCGCGTAGCCGGCGAGCCAGATGGGCCCCGCCGGCGTGATCTTTTTCACCGCCACGCCCGCCCGCCAGGGGAGCGGGGCGGGAGGAGGAGTCGCGCCGAAACCGGAGGCCGCGAACAGGAGCGCGGCGAGCAGCCGGGCCACCGCCCTCATTTCTTCAGCGGGTGCAGTTCGATCCGGCGGAAGTAGATTTCCGCGCCCTCCGACTGGAACAACAGGCGGCCCCACGTGAAGACGCTGTCGCGCGCCTCGTTTACTTTGATGCCGTTCAGGAAGAAGGTCAGGTTGCCGCCGTCCACGATCGCCTCGGCGCGGTTCCACTGGCCGATCGGCTTCTCAAGGTCCTTCGGGCCGCGGTAACCGAGCTGGTCCTTCCAGGCCGGGTCGCGGTACTGCCAGTTGACGCGGCCGCGCGGAACCTCGCGCGCGGGCGCGGCCGGATCCCAGATGAAAGTCCCCTTCGGCTCGGCGTCGCGGATGTTGGCGATCAGTTTCGGCGAGATCGGGGTGTCCACTCCGCGGTCGTACCCATTGAGCACGAGCAGGTCACCGGTGCCGCCTTCGATGATCTGGTACTCGAGCGAACGCAGCCACGGTGAATTCAGCGCCTTCGCGTAATTTCCGTCCTCGCCCTGACCGTGAATCAGGATGCCCGAGTCGCGGGCGCGGTCGGCGCGGGGTTTCCAAGTGAGATCGGTCCAGCGATACTCGAGCACCAGCTTGTAGTCGGCGTAGTTGGCGGTCGTCACGAATCCGCCCCAGTGCTGGCCGCTCACGCGGATCGCCGGCTCGCCGTCGATACGATCGACGACCGTGAACACGCGGTCGGGATCCTGGCGCCCGAAGGTCGGCAGCCAGGTGTAGAAGTTGGTCAGGTCCTTGCCGTTGAAGAGGCGGATCACCTCCTGCGGCACAATCACGTCCTTGGGACGGCTGGAGGCGGCGGCGACCGGGGAAACGAATCCGGCGGCGACGATGAGCAGGGTGAGCAGGGTTCGAGGTAGCGAGCGGGTCATGGGGGTGTGGTTCGGCCCGGAGCGGGCTCGGGATTTGAAGTTGAGCCGCCACCCCCGCGCTTCAAGTTCGTTCCCGATGAATTTCGCGTCCGCTGTCGCGCGTCGTCTCGTCACCTCCGGTGGCCTGCTGCTGGTCGCGGTTTCCGCCTCCGGCGCCGAGAGGGTGAAGTCCCCGTCGCCCGCCGAATCGCTGCAGGCTTTCCGCGTGGCGCCGGGGCTGCGCGTCGAACTCGTCGCCGCCGAGCCCGAGGTGGTCGATCCCGTCGCGATCGCGTTCGACGAGCTCCGGAGGCTCTACGTGGTGGAGAACCGCGGCTACCCGGACCCGATGGACGGAAAGTCCGCGCCGCCGATCGGCCGCGTCGCGCTCTTGGAGGATCGGGATGGCGACGGGCGCTACGAGACGCGGCGCGAGTTCGCCACCGGGTTGTCCTACCCCAACGGCGTGCTGCCGTGGCGGGGCGGCGTCTTCGTCACGTGTGCGCCGGATATTTTTTACCTGAAGGACACTGACGGCGACGGCGTGGCCGATGTACGCCGCGTGGTGCTCACCGGTTTCAACACGACGCGCACCGCGCAGATCCGCGTCAGCCATCCGACGCTCGGCCTCGACGGTAAGGTCTATGTCACCAGCGGTCTCAACGGCGGCAAAGTCACCTCTCCGGAGCATCCCGGCCGTGCGCCGGTATCGTTCACCGTGGCGGACGGGCGCTTTGATCCCGAGACGCTGGAGTTCGAGACCCTCGGCGGTCGCGGGCAATTCGGGCTTTCGTTCGACGCCTACGGCCGGCGCTTCATTTCCTCGAACCGCCATCCGGTGATGCAGGTGGTGCTGGAGCCCTCGTGGCTGCGCCGCAATCCGCACCTGGCCTTCGCCGAGTCGGTGCAGAACGTCTCCAAGGTCGAGGCCGAGGCGGTGGTCTGGCCGGTCAGTCGCGCGCGCGTCACGGCGGACTTCATCCCTTCTCTGATGAGCAAGCCCCACACCGGCACGTACACGTCGGCCAGCGGGGTCCTGATCTTCGGGGGCAGCGCCCTGGGCGAAGGGTTCGATGGCAACGCTTTCATTTGTGAGTCCGCCCAGAATCTCGTGCAACGGCAGGTGATGCGGTCCGAGGGCGCGACTTTCCGCGCCGAGCCGGCGGTGCGCGGCAGCGAGTTCCTCGCCTCGACCGACTCGTGGTTCCGCCCGGTTTCACTCGCGAACGGTCCCGATGGCGCGCTCTACGTCGTCGACATGTGCCGGCGGGAGATCGACCACCCGGCCTATGTGCCCGAGGAGAGCCGTGGGAAACTCGATTTCGCCAGCGGCGGCGACCTTGGTCGCATTTACCGGGTGGTCGCTCCCGCCGCGCGTCCTTCCGCTCCCGCGGAGCTTTCCACCGCCGGATTGGTGCGCGCGCTGGAGTCGCCGGAATCCTGGTGGCGTGAACTCGCGCGGCGGTTGCTCATCGAGCGCTCCGCGGTTGACGCGGTCGAGGCGATTGAGCGGGTGGCCGCCGAATCGCGCCGTCCCGAGGCCCGGGTGCAAGCGCTCTGGGCATTGCAGGGCCTGGGCCGGCTGCGCCCCGAGGTGATCGAGGCGGCGTCGCGCGATGCGTTCGCTGGTGTCCGTGAACAGGCGGTGCTGCTGGCCGGGCGCCGTTTGGCGGCCGAGCCCCGTTCTGGCCCCCTGCTGGTCCGCGCGGCGTCCGACCCCGACGCGCGGGTGCGGTTCTGCGCGGCGCTGGAGCTGGGCTCCTGGACGGACGAGCGTGCGGTCGCCCCATTGGCGACGATCGTGTTGCGCGACGGGGCGGATCGTTGGGCGCGGGCGGCGGTTTTCAGCGGGGTGGGTGGGCGAGTGGAAGATTTTCGCGCCGCGGTCGCCTCGGGCAGGTCCGTTGCTTCGGCTGCGACGGTCGGTCCTGTGATGGAAGAGCTTGGCCGGCTGGTCGGCGCCTCGTCGCCGCTTCCGGCGGCTGGCGCTTGGCTGGCGGAAGCGTGCGCCGCCGCACGGGGGGAGGTGTGGCGCATCCCCGCGGTGCTCGGTCTGGCGGAGGGGCTGCGCGGTCGGAGCGAGTTCAAGGGCAAGGCGGGCGCGGGGCCGCTGGCCGCCGCGGCGGAAGCCGGCCCGGGCGCCGCGGCGCTGGAAAGGTTTCTGGGTGAAACGGCCGCGACGGCGGCGGACGCCGCGGCGCCGGTTGGGCTGCGTTCGGCGGCGATCGGTTTGCTGGGCCACGCCCCCTTTGAACGAGGCCTCGGGGCGGTCGGACCGTTGCTGGATCCGCGGCAGGCTCCGGAACTGCAGCTGCAGGTCGTGCGCGCGCTCGAGCGGTCGGGGGATGCCCGCGGAGCGGAGATGCTGGCCGACGCCGGTCGCTGGTCGAGTTACACCCCTCAGGTGCGCGAGGCGGCGGTTGGTGCGCTCGTCTCGAAGCCCGCCATGGCGAAGGTGCTGTTCGCGGCGATCGAGCGCGGCACGATCCGGCCCGCGGATATTTCCTCCACGCGTCGCTCCCAACTGATGAAACACGCCAACGCCGACGTTAAGGCCGCGGCCACGCGTCTGTTTCAATCGCTCGAAGGCGGCGACCGCATGGCCGTCTATCGCGACCACAAGGCCTTGCTGACGGGCGATGCCGATCCGGTCCGGGGCGCACCGGTCTTTGCGCGCGCCTGCTCTGCCTGCCACGCGTTCCGCGGCGCGGGCGGCAAGGTGGGTCCGGATCTCACCGGCATGCGCAACCAGCCGGCCGACGCCCTGCTGCTCCATATCCTCGTGCCAAACTACGAGGTGATGCCCGCCTATCAGGCGATCACCGTCACGACGCAGGACGGTCGCGCTATCTCCGGCTGCGTGACCGCCGAGACCGACTCCAGCCTCACCTTGCGAACCGCGTCGGGCTCCGAGGAAACGATCCTTCGCGGCGCCGTGGCCGCCACGGCTGCCGCCGGCATCTCGCTGATGCCTGACGGCCTCGAGCAGACGATGACCCGCCAGGAATTGGCCGACCTGATCGCCCACCTGAAGAGCGAGCCGGCGCAGTAAGCGTCGCGGTGGTCTCGGTCGTTGGACCAGGAGATCGCGGAGAGTGACCCGAGCGCACGGAGCAGCGACTGAGGAACCCCGTGCGATCCGGTTCGCTGGAATCGTTTTTCGGAGGAAGAGATCGTGATGTGGAAAGCGCGGAACGCGGGAAGCCGTTGTCTCGGGTCCCTCATCTTCCGTATCGATCGTCGGTGAGCTGCAACTGGGAGAGCTCACTCACCGGAGGATCGGCACCGGCGGGCCCGCGGACCCTGGAGGATCGGGGAGGGAAGCTCATCCCTCGAGGCCCTCCGGTTTGGCGCGGGGGGCTCAGTGAGCAGCCGACGGAGGTTGCCCTGAAACTAGGCCCCGCAGGCTTCGCGGACGGCGGCGACCATGCGGCGCTGGCGGGTTTCCACACCGGCCATGATCGAGCGGGCTTTGGCACGGGCGGCTGACAGGTCTTTCACGATGGTCTCAAGGCGTGACCACAGCTGTGGTCCGTCGGTCTCGTCGACCTCGAAGAACCAGTCGTTGGCGCCGATGTCGCGGTACATCTGACCCTTGCAGGTGTCGGTCGGCTGGCGGATGTAGAATGTCGGAGTTCCCTGGTGCAGGGCGATCAGGGGCGAGTGGCACTCAAGGCTGATGACGCACTGGGCCTGCGCGTAGATCGAGGCGGCCTCGTCGGGCAGCCAGTAGGTGTCGCGCCAGACCACGCGGCGCTTCACGTCGTCCGGAAGCGGGTCGACCAGCACCTCTTTGCCAAGCTCGATCTGATAGGTCATCTCCGCGCAGACCATGACCTTCAGCCCGGTGGCGCGGACGTAGGATGCGATCATCGCGCGTACTTTCGCGTGGTCGCGTTCGGTGGTGCGCTCGTTGATGGCGTCCTTGATCTCGTCGTCCTTGGTCCGCGGCGTATTGCGGATCTTGTAGTATGGCGTGTAGCGCAGCCGCGGGATGACGCAGATGAACTGGCCGGGCTCGAGCTCGCGCTCCTTCAGCCACGCGAGGCCCCGGGCGTCGTCGCGCAGCGGCATGCCGAGCTGGGCGTCGGGTCCGAACTCCAGGACGGGGGTCTTCACGCCCTGGGCCCGCAGGTAGTCGCGGGAGATGGTGTCGCGGCAAAAGAAGAACGCCGCGTGGTCCATGATGTACCGCATGTCGCCCGCGAGATGCGTGGGCGGGAGCCGGAGCGCCCGCTCCCGCAGGCCGGCGAGCGGGCCGCCCTCGGGATCGCGGCCGGCACCGATGCCTGAAATCGGGTCGGTGCTGACGCCGAAGACGCCGACCGGCTTCCCGGTGGTGCGGCGGAAAGCCACCGCGTGATTGCTTGCGGGGAAGCCCGAGCCCGAGCCGCTGAGGTAGAGATCGGCCTCGGCCCAAGCCCGGGCGAGACGTTCGTTGCCGGGGCGGTCGTCCTTGCCGAGGCTTCCCTCGACGATCTTCAGCTGCGGGTAGGCCTTGGTGAGAAACTCCCGGGAGCCATGGCCGAGGTTGCCGGGCCAAAGCGTGACCTCGACCTCCGGAAAGTGACGGTAAAGCAAAGAGAGCGCGCCCGGCGTGTGGCCGATATCGCCAATATTCACGCTCTGCCACGACGAGCGCAGGAGTACACGCGGTGGCCGGCCGGCTTTCCTGGCGGCGGCGAAAACAGCGGGGCCCAGCGAGGCGCTCGCGGCGGCGCTGGTCAGGAAGTCGCGGCGGTTCATTAGCCGGCGAGGCAAATGCGTCCTGCGCCCCGGGGCAACTTTCCCCTGAGCCGGATTAAAATAGCGGGAGGCTTGGAAATGCCCGGCCTCCCGCGTCGCGTTCAGACTGGAGCGGTTTCGTCGGAGCGTTGCGTGGCCTGGCGCTCGCAGATGAAGGTGTGGACCTGGTCGGCGAGCTTCGCGAGGAGCAGCAGATCCTCGCGGCCGAAGCTGTCGGAGTCCTGGAACTTCTTGTGCTCGTCGAGGTAGGTCCGCGCGAACTTCACGTTGTGGTAGGTGCGGTCGTCGGCGCTGTTCTCCCACACCGCCGCCTTCATGCGGCCGAGGCGCAGGGTCTTGACGGGGGCGCTGCCGCCGCCGACGGAGGTGGAGCCGCGCGAGGCGGGAGGAGTGGAGCCGAAGCGTTGGGAGGATGTTCTCATGGGTGTTATGGGTTGTTCGCGGGCCACTTTGCGGTGCGCACGGCCCGGGCCAACGCGGCCCTATACCGGAAAACGGGTAGGCGGCGGGATGGATTCCAGAGGCAGGGACAAGCTTTGTCCCACCCTATACCCTAGGATCCTCAACATGAACTCCCACACCCGTCCCTGCTACGGCGTCCTCCGCCTCTCGCCCTCCCGCCTCCGCCAGGCGCGCCAGCTTTGGGAGCCGGTCGAGATGGCGCCCCGCGCGCGCCTCCTCGCGCTCGTGCCGTTTCCTCCGTTGCCGGCCGCGTTGCGCCGCGAGCGCCGTCCCTTGGCGGCCTGAGCCACGCTTGTCAGCGGCACGTTGTACTCAGCGGTTCCGGCGGCCTCCGGTCGCTTGCTCGGGCCAGCCGGGCCGTCGACGGCCTCAAAACGTGTAGGTGGCGCGCGCCGACCAGCCGTGTCGTACGCGGGGGAGCATCCAGCGGACGACCTGGCCCGGGGCCACGGCGGAGAACGGCAGGGCTTCCTCTTGGCGAAACAGATTCTCCACGTTAAGTTGGAGATCGAGCAGGTGGCCGCGTCGCACGCGCAGCTGTTTGCCGAGCATCGCGTTCCAGACCAGGGCCCCGCGGCCCAGAATCGGGGCGTTGCCGTTGGCGGCGTCGAATCCGATCACCGGGGCGCCCCGGTGGTTCGCCCCCAGTCCGGCGCGTCCGCCGCGCAGCCAGGCGTGCGCAGCGTCTCCAAAACGGTAGCTGGTGAAAGCGTTGAAAGACTCCCCGGTGAACGAGAGCGGCGGCTTGCCGTCTCCCCGGTCCACCAGATCGAGCAACGATTGCACGTAATCGTAGGCGTCGTTCAGCGTCGCGGGCTGCAGGACGAAATCGCGGGCCGGCGTGTTATCGCGGGCGCGGACGAAGGTCGCGACCGTGGCGCGGGTGCTGTCGAGGGGAGTGGCGTTGCCGTCCCACGCGGCGCGGTTGTCGGCGAGCAGTCCGCGCATGCTCGGCGCGAGGTCGGTGAAGACCAGGCGCGGACGCGAATAGTTCACGGAGATGTTCCAACCGGCGGCCAGGCGGCCGGTGAGTTCCAGTTCGGTGCCGCGCCCGTCGGCGGTGACGGTCTCGCGATACTTCGACTGGCCGACCTGCGTGATGCCGAGGTCCCGCATCGTCGCGGGCAGCGGCCGGTTCAGGCGGATCAGAGTGGTGAGGATGTCGTTGACCACCGGTACGCCCTGACCGCGGACGGTGTTGCTGGTGACGTCGTGGAACTGATCGTAGCCGCGGTTGCGGTACGTACTCAGGCTGGCGTATAGGCGGCCGCCGAGAAGGTTCAGGCGGATCGCGTAGTCGCGGCCCTGACCGCGGCTGGGCACGAGCAGACGGTCATAGATGTCGGTGAAATTACTTTGGGGGAAAACGCTCTGGGATTGGTTGTAGGCGAAGGCGAGCCAAGGCAGGGGTGTCACCACCGCGCCCGCGGTGCGGGTGGCACCGGAGTAGGCGGCGACGGTGGCGGGATCGAAAAGGTACGGTCGGGTAAGCCAGAGGTTGGTGGAGTTGGGGACCCTTTCGCCGCCGAGGGAGGCGTTGTTGTTCTCGATCCGCTCCCGGCGGTAGCCGGCGGTGAGCACGAGGCGGTCGCGACTGAAACGGCTTTGGGCGGCGAGCATCAGACTGCGGCTCACGGTCTGGTTCCACGGGTAGGAATTATTCCAAAGGAACCGCGCCTTCATGCCAGGTCCGTCGGGAATCGGATTTGCCCAAGGGTCGAGTGCGCCGCGCTGGCCGCCGGAACGCGTGAAATCGAGGTAGGTCCGCCGCAGGATGATGTTGGTGGCCGAGTCGATCGGCTGGGTGTTGCCGGGGGCCGCGTTGTACTCGGCGACGACGCCGTTGCCGAAGAGGTTGTCGTTGTGCTGCCACGAGGCCGCCGCGCTGTGGCGGCCGAACCAGGGGTGGCGACGCGTCAGATCGAGCTCCGTGCCGAGCGTCGCGCGGAAGGACTCGCTGCGCTGGTCGAACAACTGCTGCACGGCCTGGCTTTGGACGTAGGGCAGGCCGGCAAACGGATTCGCGCGCGCGATGTCGGGGAGCAGCGTGCCGGGCAGCCGGCCCGCCGCGATGACGGAATCGCCATCGGCGAAGTACGCGCCGGGCAGAACCGGGTTGGGGTCGCCGATGGCGTTGGCGGAGGGCTGCGTGAACCCGCGGGTGTAGTGCGTGCGGTTGTAGCCGAGCTCGAGGTTGAACGGGCCGACGCGCTGATCCACGAACAGGGACCAGAGGGTGTAGCGGAAATTGGCGTCGCGCCCCGGACCGGACAGGTAGGCGTGGGCGGGGAGGACCCGCCCGTAGAACGGATCGTCAACCGTGCCACCCGAAGGCGCAGCCGCGCCGCTGATGGTTTCCCAGAAGCCCGTCGGCTGGGAACCGGGCAGGTCTGGCCGCATGTCCGCTCCGGTGGTGGAGAGGCGGAAGGGGCGGTCGCGGACCTGCGGCGCGTAGATGACCTGCAGGGTGTTGGTGGAGCGTAAGAGGGACGGGGCGGGATTAGTCGCGGGCAGCAGCGGGTTGGCGGCCAGTGGCGCTCCGGCGAGGGCCCAGCGCGAGTAACCGAAGTCGGCGTGGGGAAAGTTTCCGCCCATCACCTGGTCGCGCCGCAGGTGTTCCACCGCCGCGCGGACCTGGGTCGACGCGCGCGGCTGCCAGGTGCTGGCGAGGGCGACGCCGTTCTGTCGCACCCCTTCGAACTCAAACCAGCCGCCCCGCTCCTCGCGTACGGCGTTGGCGCGCAACGCGAGCCGGTCGCGGAGCAGGGGAAATGCGAGATCGAGCTCGCTGCGTCGTTTCGCGTTGTCGCCCAGCGTGACGGTCGCGGTCTGGCGGCGCGCGTTCAGCACCGCCCGCTTCGAGGTCAGATTCATCGCCCCTCCGGGTCGGCCCGCGCCGAAAAGGATCGAGTTGGGCCCCCGGCTGACATCAGCGCGGTCGACGTTGAACCGGTCCGACGCGAGGATGCCGCGTCCCTCGACCATGTTGGGCAGGTAGTCGCGGGATATGACAGACTCCGTGAAACCGCGCACCGTCGCGCGCACGTCGAAGGCCTGCTGTACGCCGCCGCTCGGGTCGCCCCGCTCGTGCTCCGAGTTCAAGGCGTACTTCAGCATGTCCATCACGTTCTCCGCCCCGATGTCGTCGAGGAACTCCTTGGTCAGGACCGAAACCGCGGCCGGCGTGTGAAGCAGGCTGGCGTTCATCCGGGTGCCCGAGAGTGTGTTCGCGGCGCGGTAGCCCTCGTCGCCTTCCGTCGAGACGATGAAAGGGGAGAGGTTGACGACCTCCGGGGAAGCGGTCGCGGCGAAGGCCGCGCTCCTCACACAGGCAACGAGGAAGGCGACTGCCGCGGAGCGGCGAAGCGGGTAGGCTTGCATGGGGCGGGGCGAGGCAAGCCCCTCGGTGTGCGCGTGGTCAAGTGGTGACTGCGCTGGCCGTCACCGGTTGCCGCGATGGAAGCCGATCTTGCGGTCGTGGTCGGGGCCGGGTGGCGCCGTGAGTTGCCGGATGGCCGCGACGAGGGCCGCCAGTTGCCGGTCGTGAGTGCCGACGCGGGCGTCGAGTTCGGATAGTTTCGCGGCCAGCATGTCATGATTGATGGGCATTCGCCGCAGGCGCACGAAGACGCGGACGGCGTGGACGCTTATGGCCACCGCCTCTGACGACCGCAGGACTTGCGCTGCCATGAGCGCGCCGTGTTCCAAGAATGCGAAAGGAAGGTGGCGTTTGCCTCCATGTCCTCGACTTGAAGTCGCAAATTGCGACGCCGTGTTTGCAACTTCCCCGGGGCTAAGCTGAAAACAAAAGTCCGCAGGAAATCTGCCGGAATTGCGCCTCACCTGCTCGTTCAGCCGCTTGGTGGTGACGTGGGAGAGCGAGGCGAGATCGCGATCCAGCAGCACCCGCTGCCCGCGCAGGACGAGGATGCGGCTTTCGGTCGCAAGGGCGGGAGCGGATGATTCGGGCGTCATGCGGTCATCGATTCGCGCCGGCGAGCGCGGCGTGACCGGTAATTGGGGGTAAGTGACGGGGAGCCTCTTGGAAGAATCGCGGGCGAGGAATATCAGACTCATCGCGTCGGGCTGATGTCGAATGTCTCGTCCTGCCCGCGCCGTCTTGCAGGTCGGGTATAAACTCGGGAAGGTTTCCCTGTGCTCTCCACGGTCATCCTCCGAGCAGCGTGCCGGCGCCTGATGCGAATCGTTTTTTCTAGCGCGCTGATGGCCATCGCGGCCGCGGCTGCGGAACCGGTGCCGTCGGTTTGGATGGTGGACGGTGTGCGGCGCGAGGCGTTGGTGTATTTTCCGGCGAGCGTCGGGGAGCCGGCCCCGCTGGTGTTCGTCTTTCACGGCCACGGAGGCACGGCGCGCAACGCGGCGCGGACGTTCTCGATTCACACGCATTGGCCGGAAGCCGTGGTCGTTTACCCGCAAGGGCTGAACACGCCGGGTCGGCTCACGGATCCGGAGGGGCGTAAACCCGGTTGGCAGCACGGCCCCGGCGAGCAGGGCGACCGTGACCTGAAGTTCTTCGACGCGATGCTGGACCGGCTCCGGCGGGAGCGCGCGATCGATGGCTCTCGGGTCTACGCCACCGGACACTCCAACGGCGGCGGGTTCACCTACCTGCTCTGGTCAATGCGCGGTGACGCGCTGGCGGCGGTCGCTCCGTCGGCCGCGGTAGTCCGTGCGGCGCGCGGGGGGCTTTCGCCGAAACCGGTCATGCATCTCGCCGGACGCCGGGACGAATTGGTGAAGTTCACGTGGCAGGAGGAGACGATCCGTGCTCTGCGGCGGCTGAACGGCACCTCGGAAGGGACGCCTTGGGCGCCCGACTGCACGCTTTACCCGTCGGAAGGCGGCACGCCTGTCGTGACCTACATCCACGAGGGCGCGCACGGATTTCCCCGGGAGGCGCCGCCGCTGATCGTGCGCTTCTTCCGCGAGCATCGACGGAAATGACACCCCACGCCGTCGACCGCCGGCTACTTCAGCTTTCCGGGATGTAGTCCAGGTACGGGCCGAGCCAGCGTTCCGTCTCGGCGACGCTGCGGCCGCGGCGGGCGGCGTGGTCCTCGATCTGGTCGCGGCCGATTTTGCCGACGGCGAAATACTTCGCCTCGGCATGGTTGAGATAAAAGCCGCTCACGCTGCTCGCGGGGTGCATCGCGCAGCTTTCGGTGAGCGTGATGCCGGTCGCTGCCGTCGCGCCGAGCAGGTCGAAGAGGACCGGCTTGTCGGTGTGGTCCGGGCAGGCCGGGTAACCGGGGGCGGGGCGAATGCCGCGGTACTTCTCGCGGATGATGTCGGCCATCGGCAGCGCCTCGGTGCGGCCGAAGCCGCAGAGGTCGCGCGCGCGTTTGTGCATCAGCTCGGCCAACGCCTCGGCGAGGCGGTCGCCCAGGGCCTGGGCCATGATCGCGGAGTAGTCGTCGTGCGCCGCCTTGAACTCGGCGGCGAGGGTCTCGACGCCGTGGCCGGCGGTGACCGCGAATCCGCCGAGGTAATCGAGGCGGCCCGAGTCGCGCGGCGCGACGAAGTCGGCGAGGCAGTGATTGAACTGGCCGGCGGGCTTCTCGTGCTGCTGGCGCAGGCAGGCGAAGGAAGCGAGTACGCGGCTACGGCCGGGGTCGGCATAAACCTCGATGCTGTCGCCGACGGAATTGGCCGGCCAGAAGCCGAGCACCGCCTTCGCGGTGAAACGGCGCTCCTTGATGATGCGGGCGAGCATCCGGCGCGCGTCGTCGTACAGCCGCGTGGCCTCGGCGCCGATGACC
>CAXRGI010000004.1:0-3708 GCA_964229935.1 Opitutales bacterium | reverse complement strand
GCTATGCGGAACTGTACCTGCCGGAGCGGAACGCGCGGGAGGGTGCTCTCGCGGACGGAATCGCCGGGTTTCCTGTCGCTACGCTCGCCGGACTGGTGGCGCACCTGCGCGGCGAGCGCCAAATTAATGCGCATCCGCCTGGCGATTGGTCGACTTCCGTCACGAGTGCCGCAATGCCGAGTAGGACCGATTTTGCCGATATACGCGGACAACATTCCGCGAAACGTGCTTTGGAGATCGCAGCTGCGGGCGGCCACAACGTGCTGCTCTCCGGACCGCCCGGGCTCGGCAAGACCACCCTGGCGTTCATCCTCGGCCAGGAACTCGGACGCAACGTGCGCGTCACCTCGGGTCCCGTGATCGAGAAAGCCGGCGACCTCGCGGGACTGCTCACCAATCTCGAGGAAGGCGACATCCTCTTCATCGACGAGATCCACCGCATCCCGAAGACGGTCGAGGAGTACCTCTATTCCGCGATGGAGGACTTTCGCCTCGACATCATGATCGACCAGGGGCCGAACGCCCGCAGCGTGCGCCTCACCCTGCCGCGGTTCACGCTGGTCGGCGCCACCACCCGCAGCGGCCTGCTCACCGCCCCGCTCCGTTCCCGTTTCACCCTCCAGACGCGACTGGAGTACTACGACCACGCGACCCTGCAGCAGATCGTCCGCCGCAGCTGCGGGCTGCTGAAGGTGACGATCGACGAGGACGGGGCGGGCGAGATCGCGCGCCGTTGCCGCGGCACGCCGCGCATCGCCAATAACCTCATCAACTTCGTCCGCGACTACGCGCTCGAGCGGGCCGGCGGCGCGGTCACCAAGCCGGTCGCCTCGCGCGCGCTTGAGTTGCTCGAGATCGATGCCGCGGGGCTCGACGAGATGGACAAGCGCATGCTGCGGGTGATCGCCGAAAATTACCGCGGTGGCCCCGTTGGCATGAGCACGATCGCCGTGGCCGTCGCCGAGGAGGCGGAGACACTTGAGGAGGTGCATGAACCCTTCCTGATCCAGGAAGGTTACCTCCAACGCACCCCGCAGGGGCGCGTTATCACCGCCAAGGGATACACCGCGATCGGGCTCCGCGCCGCCACCGGCGGGGAGCAAGGCGCGCTGCTCTGACGGCGACCGAGGCCCGGGCCGCGGCGGGGGCGCGGGGAAACAACGGTCCGCGGTTCAGCGGAGACGGAGGATCCGCGGGAGCACCCGGTAATCCACGGCGGTGCCTTCCGCCGGAAAGGTGGCTTCGCCGCCGGATCCGCCCGCCCAGCCGAGACGACAGCCCAAGATGAGCTCGCGCCGCGCGACGGGTGACATATTCGTGCGCCCATGCCGACGCCCCTCCATTTCGCCCTGATCGCCGGCCTGCTGCTCACCGGCGTCGTTGCCTTGCCCGCCGCCGAGCAGCGCGGCGCGCCCGTCGAGAAATTCCAGCAACTCGGGGAGCTGCTGCCCTCACCCACCCCGCAACGCAACGCGGCGGGGGCCCCGGGCCAGGCCTACTGGCAGAACCGCGCCGATTACCGCATCGAGGCGTCGCTGGACGAGAAGACCCACCGGCTCGCCGGACGCGCGGCCATCACCTACCACAACGCCTCGCCCGACCCGCTCGCCTACCTCTGGCTGCAACTCGACCCGAACCACTTCGCGGCCGACGCCGATTCCCGCGCGCTCGCCCCCGCGCCGGACCCCTCGAAATTCCCCTACCGCACGCTGCAGGAGATGCTCGTGGCGGAAACCTACTCGAGCAACCTGGCCGTGCGCGACGTGCGGGACGCCGCCGGCCGGCCGCTGCCGCACACGGTCGTGAAGACCATGATGCGCGTGGACCTGCCGGCCCCGCTGCCGCCAGGCGGAAAGACCGAATTCTCGCTCGCCTGGGACTACACCCTGAATCCGGCCCAGGGCTCCTCGTTCCGCACCGGTTACGAGGTGTTCGAGCCCGACGGCAACGCGCTCTACGCGGTCGCGCAGTGGTTCCCGCGCCTCGCGGCCTACACCGATTACACCGGCTGGCAGCACAAGCAGTACCTCGGCACCGGCGAGTTCACCCTCGAGTTCGGCGACTACGACGTGAGCCTGACCGTTCCGGCCGACCACATCCTCACCGCCACCGGAGAGCTGCAAAACGCCGCCGAGGTCCTCACCTCCGAGCAACGCGCGCGCCTCGCCCGCGCGGAGACCGCGCCGTCCCCGGTGTTCATCGTCACCCCCGACGAGGCCCGCGCCGCGGAAAAGAACCGCGCCGCCGGCGTGAAGACCTGGCGGTTCCGGGCCGAGAACGTGCGCGACTTCGCGTTCGCCACCTCGCGGCGCTTCATCTGGGACGCTCAAGGCGCGAAGGGCCACTCGCACCGCGGGCGCCCCGTGCTGGCGATGTCGCTCTACCCGAAGGAAGGCATGCCGCTCTGGGACAAATACTCGACCCACGCGATCATCCACACCCTCGACGTCTACTCGCGCTTCTCGTTCGCCTACCCGTACCCGGTGGCGATCTCCGTCAACGGGCCGGTCGGCGGCGGCATGGAGTACCCGATGATCTGCTTCAACCGCCCGCGGCCGGAGGACGACGGCACCTACCCGAAGCGCACCAAGTACGGCCTCATCGGGGTGATCATCCACGAGGTCGGCCACAATTACTTCCCCATGATCGTGAACTCCGACGAGCGCCAGTGGACCTGGCTCGACGAGGGCGTGAACTCGTTCGTGCAGATGCTCGCGCAGGAGGAGTGGGAGAAGGACTGGCCGCAGCGGCGCGACGCCCGCTCGATCAAGGATTACATGCGGCGCCGAGACCGCGTTCCCGTCATGACCAATTCGGAGTCGATCCGCGAGCTCGGCCTCAACAGCTACGCGCAACCCGCGGTCGCGCTGAACATCCTGCGCGACGTCGTGATGGGCCGCGCGCTCTTCGACCATGCCTTCCGCGAATACTCCCGGCGCTGGATGTTCAAGCGACCCACGCCGGCGGATTTCTTCCGCACGATGGAGGACGCCAGCGGCCTCGACCTCGACTGGTTCTGGCGCGGCTGGTTCTACGGGACCGACCACGTCGACGTTTCCATCGAGGGGGTGCGCTGGCTGCAGCTGGACTCACGCGACCCCGCGGTGGAGAAGCCACGCGCGGCCGCGGAGAAGGCGGCCCTGCCGCAGACGACCACGCGCCGCCTCAACGCCGAGCTTCCGAAGCGCGTGGACCGCTTTCCGGAACTGAAGGACTTTTACGACACCCACGACGAGGCCGCGGTCCTGCCCAGCGAGCGGGAAGCGTACGCGTCGCTGCGGCGGGAGCTGGCCGCGGCGAAGATCGATTCCGCGCTGCTGCAGACCGCCCGCAACTTCTACCTCATCGATTTCGCCAACGTGGGCGGCATCGTCATGCCGCTGCCGCTGCGCCTGGAGTTCACGGACGGATCCGCGGAGGAACTGTTGCTCGGCGCGGACATCTGGCGGCACGACACCACACGCGCCTCCAAACTCGTCATGACCGCCAAGGAGCTGAAGGCCGTCACCTTCGACCCGCGCGACGAGCTCGCCGACTGCGAGATAGAGAACAACTTCTGGCCACGGAGGCCCGTGAAGACCCGGCTTCAGCTCTTCAAGGAGGAGGCCGAGAAGAACCCGCTGCGCGAGCTCTCGCGTCCCGCAGCCGCCCCGAGGCCATGAGGGATGTGCTGCGCGCGGCCGCGGCGGCGGCCGCCCTGCTGCTGGC
>CAXRGI010000003.1:0-8305 GCA_964229935.1 Opitutales bacterium | reverse complement strand
CGCATCGCGTGGCGGAGGCGTTTCTTGTCGCCGGCGTAGAACATCAGGAAGCCGCCACCGCCCGCGCCGATCAGCTTTCCGCCTAGCGCGCCGTGCGCCATCGCGTGGTCGTACCACTCGTTGATCCGGTCGTTGCTCATGCCGGAGCTGCGCGCCTTCTTGCGCTGCCAGTGCACGTCCATCAGGCGCGCGAACTCCTCGAGGTTCCCGCCTTCCAGCGCCGCGAGGGACTTGAGCCCCAGCTCCTTGGTGAAGTGCAGGTTGTCGAGCATCGCCTGGTCGGCGCGCTTCGACTTGTCGTTCTGGTCCTTGAGGATCGCCGACGCGCTGCGGCTGTAGCCGGTGAAGAAGAGGAGCAGGTTGTCCTCGAGGTTGAACAGGGTCTCCTCCGAGTTCGCGCAGGGTCGGTACTCGACGCGGCCGTCGCGGTGGAAGGTGAAGGCGGTGATGCCGCCGATCGCCGCGATGTATTGGTCCTGCTTGCCGATCGGCTCACCAAGCCGGTTCAGCTCGATGTCGCAGGCCTGCTCGGCCAGCTCCGCCGGCGAGACGAGGTTCTTCCGGTAAGCGTGGAGTGCCCGGAGGAGGGCAGTGGTGAAACTGCCGCTCGAACCGAGCCCCGTGCCGCCCGGGATGTCGGCCATCGAGGTCAGTTCAAGGTGCGGGTCGGTGACGCCCGTCAGCTTGAGCGCCTCCCGGATGATCGGGTGCTCGATCTGATCCACTGACGCCACGCGCTCGAGCTTCGAGTATTTGACAATGATCTCCTCCTGAAACGTGCGGTGCTGCGTGATGTAGACGTACTTGTCGATCGCCGCCGCGACCAGGAAGCCGCCGTGCTCGCGGTAATACGACGGCAAGTCGGTGCCGCCGCCGCCAAGAGACACACGGAGGGGGGAACGGGTGATGATCATGGGGGAAGTGAAAGGGAGAGGGAGGGGGAAAGGGGACTTCGGAATGTAAATGTTCTATTCGCTGGCGCGGGTACGGGCGCGCAGCGTTCGAACAGCAGCTGTAAGCATGGCGATGATCTCGTCGCAGCGTTTAACCCGGTCGTTCACGATATCATCCGTGAGCCAGTGGCGGAGGCGAAGATAGCGTCCGGCGGTTTCCTGGGCCGATCCGCGAGCGATGAGAAGAAACCTCGCGTAATCCGCGCTGCTTCCCCGGCCGAAGCCTTCCTCGATGTTTGCCGCGATTGAGTCGGCGCTGGCGAACTGCTGGGCGATCAGCCGCTCCAGCGGTGAACGGCCGGTCAAGCCGGCGAGGTCCGTCACCACGAGGTCGAAGAGCTCGAGTGCCTTGGTGTGGGCGCCGAATCGCAGTCGGGAGACGCCTTCAGTCATGGGTTCCGACGCTTGCCCTCTCACTTTCACCCTCCCTTGGCCCTCCCGTATATCCGCTCCACCACCTCCAGCGTGCGGATGCCTTCGGTGAGGCCGGGGGACGGTTCGCGGCCGAGGCGGATGTCGTTGACGAAGGCCTCGGTCTCAAGGGCCCAGGAGCGGTCGGTCGGGAACTCGTGGATCTCCGGCGGGGTTGGTTTGCCGAGCATCTCGACCGGCATCGGGTAGTACGTCAGCCGCTCGGGGCCGTAACTTCCGCCCAAGCCGTCGATGATGATCTTACCTGTGCGGCCGTAGATCTCGAGGGAGAACAGGTTCTTCCACTCCGTGCAGCTGGCGTGCAGCCACGCGGTGCGGCCGTCGGCGGTGCGCAGCGAGAGGAACGCGTTGTCGTCGACCGCCATGTCCCAGAAGTACGTCGCGGCGTGGCCCTCGACCGTCGGGAACTCCCCGAGAAACCAGCCGGCGAGGTCGATCAGGTGCACGCCTTGGTCGATCAGCTCCCCGCCGCCGGACAGGGCGGGATCGGCGCGCCATTCGCGGTCGTAACCCTTGCGCCCGCCGTGCCCGTAGCGTCCGCGCAGGAACATGAGCGGCCCGAGCGCGCCGGCATCGACCAGCTCGCGGGCCTTGAGCATCGCGCCGTGGAAGCGGTGGTTGTAGCCGAGGCGGACCTTGGCCCCGGTGACCCGCGCCGCCTCAGCCACCGCGCGCAACTCCGTCGCGTTGAGTGCGCCGGGTTTTTCCACGAGCGCGTGCTTGCCCGCGCGGACCGCCGCGAGTGCGAGGGGGGCGAGCGAAGCGTTGAGCGTGGAGATGATGACCGCGGTGACGCGCGGATCCGCGAAAACCCGCGCGGCGTCGGTGACCGCGGTGCAGCCGGGCGCCTCGGCCGCAAGGGCACCGGCGCGCGCGGCATCGAGATCGCACGTGTAGAGCAGCGGCGGGTTGGCCCCGAGGGCGAGGACCCGCTTGCGGCCGATGAGTCCGCAGCCGATCACGGCAAATTGGGGTTGCTCGGTTTCGGCGCGGTTCATTCCGTCGGCATTGATGCCGAAGGCGAAGCCATGGGTGACGGGGAGGCAAGTGACGTTTTCCCCCGCGCGGCCGCCCGCGATGCCATGAAAAACTGGCGCGAACGCGTGCTCGTCGCGGCGCTGTGCGCGTTTGTGGGGTGGTTTTACGTCTGGACGGTCCGCTCCAGCGGAGATCCGTGGAAATTCGGACTCGAGCAGCGCGACTACTACAATCTGCTCATCGACGGCTGGCTCGACGGCCAGTTGCACCTGAAGGTCGAGGTCCCGGCGGCGCTGCTCCAGATCAAGGATCCCTACGACCCCACCCAGCGGCCGCCGGGGCTCGCGCTGCATGACGCGTCCTTCTTCCGGGGGAAGTACTACGTCTACTTCGGTGCGGCGCCGGTGGTGACCCTCATGCTGCCTTTCCGTCTGCTGACCGGAATCGACCTGCCGCTGGCGACGGCCGTGCTGGTTTTTGTATTCGGCGGATTTCTGGTCTCCGTCGCGCTGCTGCTGGAGGTGCGGCGCCGTTATTTTCCCGAGGCGGGGGCGGGGATCGTCGCGTCGGGGATCCTCGCGGTCGGACTCGCGGGGCTCGGGCCGGTGCTGCTGCGCCGTCCGCACATGTGGGAGCTGCCGATTGGCGCGGGTTCCTGCTTCGCGCTCCTCGCGCTGTTTTGCGTCTGGCGAAGCCTGCATCCGGCCCGGATGGCGGATGCGCCGGATCTGAGGCCGCTCGGTACCGCTGAGGGGCGGAGGCGCGCCTGGTGGTTCGCCGGCGCGGGGTTGTGCCTGGGATGGGCGATCGCTTCGCGCCCGACGTACCTGATCGCCGGACCGATGCTGGCGGTGCCGCTCCTCGTCTGGTGGCGGGAGGAGCGGCGGTTGCCGTGGGCCCCACTGCTGGGGGCACTGGCGCCTTTGCTGCTGATCGGTTCGGCGATGGCGTGGCACAACCACGCGCGCTTCGGCCATCCGCTCCAGTTCGGTCAGGCCTATCAGTTCAGTTTGGATTACGAGTCGAAGATGGCCCACTTCCGGCTCACGCACGCGCCTCTGAACCTGTGGCGCTATTTCCTCTCCGCGGCGGAGTGGTCGCCCGCTTTCCCGTTCATCCGCCCCGCTGACCTGCCGCCGAAGCCGCCGGGTTACGGCGGACACGGCGATGTCTACGGCCTGTTCACGAACCTCCCGTTCACGTGCCTCATCTTCGCCGTCCCGCTGGCGCTCTGGCGGCGCGATCCGCGCGAACGCGCCGCGCTCGGCTCGTGGCTGGGCACGGCCGGCGTGCTGTTTGCCGCGATTGCCGGGACCCTGGTGCACTTCTTCGGCTCGCTGGCCCGCTACCAATGCGACTTTGCGCCTCCGCTCGTGCTGCTCGCCGCGGTCGGCGGGCTCGGCCTTCACCGCTTGCTGGGGACGCTTCTGCCCCGCGCGGGATCCGCGCTCGTCGCCGGGGCAGGTTTCGGGGCCGCGGTTTTATCGGGCGCGTTCGCGGTGCTCTACAGCTTGCAGTTCGACGGGCTCTTGCTCGAGAGAAACCCCGATGGTTGGCGGGAGATGGCGCGCCGTTTCAACACGCCCGCCGCGGTTTGGGAAAAGCGGCGCGGGGTGTCGCACGGACCGCTTGAGATCCGCCTCTCGATCGAGACGGCGCCGGCCGGGACGCGGTCGCTGCTCGCCGAGTTCGGCCGCGCTCCCTCTCTCGAGCGGGTCTGGCTCCTGCACGCCGGTGAGCGTGAGATCGTGGTCGAGATGGAGGCGGCTCACGGTCGCCGCGTGGTGTCACCGCCCCTGGGCTTCCGCCCCGGAGGAATCCACACGCTTCGCGTGGAGTCCGGCGCCCTGCTTCCGCCCGGGGAGCATCCGGTCTGGAGCGGGCTCTCCGCATCCGGGACCGCCGCCGTTTTGCAGCGTCTCCGGTTGTGGTGGGACGCCGTCGAGGTGGTCGAGGTCTCGCCGTGGTTCGGCGGGACCGAGGCGGGGGCGCCGGTCCGGCTCGTCTCCGCGGACACAACGTCCGGCCGGGTGCGCATCGTCGGCTCCGCGCGTGACGGAGCGGCCCTGACGGGCTTCCGGGCCGGTGCGGCGGTCGCTGGGGAGGCCGCCGCGCGGCGCTTCAGTCCGCGGGGTGACGTGGAACTGCGCCTGACGCCACCTTCGGCTCCTGCCCCGGGCACGCGGGAACCCCTGCTGGTGACCGGCCGCCCGGGCCGCGGGGATTTCGTCGGCATCGAATACGGCGAGGGCGGAGCAGTACGTTTCTTCGTGGATCACTGGGGGCACCCCGGACGTTTCAGCCCGCCGGTTTTTTTACCCGCCGGGCATCCGGTCGTGGTGCGGATCACCGCGCAATCGCTGCGCTCGCCCTCCGCCGCGTGGCGGCCCCGCCACGTGACGCGCGGCGACCTGCGGCTGGAGATCGACGACCGCGAAGTCTGGCGCGAGGTGGTGGAGCTCTTCGTCGTCGACCCGGTGGAGGTGGCGGTGGGAGTCAACCCGATCGGTGGCACCTCCTGCGGGCCCACTTTCACCGGTGAACTGCACTCGGTGGAATGGGGTCGCCGGCCGCGTCCCTGATTGCGGTTGCCGGTGGCGCGACGGCGGGTTGCGCTGCGTCATGGCCCGCTTCGCCTTGCCCGCACCCGAGACGCGCCGTCGCGCCGTGCGCTTCCTGGTCGTCGGCGGCGGTTCGGCCGCCGTGCAGTTTGCGGTGCTCGCGCTGTTGCGGGACGCGATGGGCGCGACGGCCGCCTTCTCGATCTCCTGGGTTGTTTCCACGGCGACGCACTACTTGGCCAACCGCTTCTGGGCGTTGCCGAGCGCTCGCACCGACGCGCGGAAGCAATTCGGCGAATACCTGGTCGCGGTCGGTCTCAGCTACGTGATCAACCTGGCCGCGTTCAAGGTGTGCACAATCTGGCTTGGTCTTGGTGTGATGTGGGCCGCGTTCTGGGCCATCCCGCCGTCGACGGTCGTCGTCTTCCTGATCCTGAACTACCGCGTGTTTCGCGGGGCGCACCGGGCGGAATAGTAACGTATTGCGTTACAATTACCGTGGGCGGGCGTGATCAGCCGGCGGGCTTCTTTTCCGGTTGGTCGAGAAACTCTGCGATGTCGGGGATCTCCTTGACCCGGCGGCCGCCGGAGCGGCGCGCGAGGTAGGGGTCCTCGGCGGGGGCGGCCAGCACCTCCTCGTCCTCCTCCCCTTCCGCGCCTTCTTCGAGTTCGCCGCCGTCCAGGTCGGTCACGACCCAGTCCTGTTCCTCGTCGAAGATCTGCGTCAGACGCCGCGCCTGCGGCTCGAGCAGCAAGGCGGGATTTTTCACCCGGCCCGCCTTCACGGTCTCGAACAGGCAGGGCAGGTGCTGGGTGCGGAAGTGTTCGAGGAACCCGCTCAGCCAACGGTTCTCCACGCCCTCGCGGCGGTTCAGCAAAACCACGTCGGAAAAATGGACGCAGGCGTCATACCACGCGAGCAACGCGGGGTGGCGGGAAGCGAGAGTGCAATCAATGACGCAGAAAACCCGCGCGACCGCCGCGTGATTGTTCTCCAGCCACGTTCTCACCGCCTCGATCTGGTCCACGGGATTGCGTCGTCCGTCGGTCACGAGGAAGAGCGGACCCGCCGCCGCGGGCATCTGCAGTGAGATCAGGGCCGGTGGGCCGGGCTCCCAGGACCACCGCGGTCCCGGTGGCAGGCCGGCGTCGAGCGGATGGGGAGCCTCGTCGACGGGAAGGAGCACCGCGGGTTCATCCCCTGGCGCCAACCCGTCGGTGATCAGGTCGGCCAGCAACTCCCGCCGGCCGGAGCCGGCGGAGCCGAGGATCAGGTAGACGGGTGTTTTTTCCGGAGGCATCGGGAGCGGGCGGGTGGGGCCCGGCGGACAGGGCCGGGTCGCTCAGAATCCGAACGTGCGGTTCTGGGCGTGATGACGCAGCCAGTGGTCGGCGAGCACGAGGGCGGCCATCGCCTCCACGATCGGAACGGCCCGGGGCACGACGCACGGGTCGTGGCGGCCGCGCCCGGTGAGCTCCGTGGCGGCGCCGGCGCGGTCGACCGTGCTCTGGGGCTGCATGATCGTGGCGGTCGGCTTGAAGGCCACGCGGAAGAAAATCTCCTCGCCGTTGCTGATGCCGCCCTGGATGCCGCCGCTGCGGTTGGTGCGCGTGCGCACCGTACCGGAAGAGCCGGGCTCGAAGGCGTCGTTATGTTCGCTGCCCTTGAGGCGCGCTCCGGCGAAACCGCTGCCAATCTCGAATCCCTTGGTCGCCGGCAGCGAAAGCATCGCCTTGGCTAGATCCGCCTCCAGCCGGTCGAATACCGGCTCCCCGAGGCCGGCGGGCACGCCGCGGATCCGGCACTCGATCACACCGCCCACCGAGTCGCCGGCGGCCCGCACCTGCTTGATCCGCTCGATCATCCGCTCCGCGGTCGGGGCGTGCGGACACCGCACCGGATTGGACTCGATCTCGGCCAGGGTGGGGAAAGCCGCGAGCGCATCCAGTGGCGTGGAAATGTCATGGACGGCGGTGAGGTACGCGCGCAGCTCCACGCCGCCGCCAAGGGCGAGCAGCTTGCGCGCGATGGCGCCCGCCGCGACGCGGCCTACGGTCTCGCGGGCGGAACTGCGCCCGCCTCCGCGATGATCGCGGATGCCGAACTTGGCTTGGTAGGTGTAGTCGGCGTGGGACGGGCGAAACTTGTCGCGCATCTCGTCGTAAGCGCCGGGCCGCTGGTCGGCGTTGCGGACGAGCAGGGAGATCGGCGTGCCGGTGGTGCGGCCTTCGAAGAGGCCCGAAAGGATCTCTACCCGGTCCTCCTCTTTGCGCGGCGTCACAATATCGCTCTGGCCGGGCCGGCGCCGGTCCAGCTCCGCCTGGATTTCCGCCGGGTCGAGCGGCAGCCGTGGCGGGCAACCGTCCACCACCGCACCCACGGCGGGGCCGTGGCTCTCGCCCCAGGTGGTGACGGTGAAGATTTTCCCGAACGTGTTCGGCATACGCGGGCGGAAGGCGAAACCCTGCGCCGTTGCATGGCGACGGAAAAAAGCGTCCGCACCGCCGCCGCATCATCCATGGCCCGCGGGCGGGCAGCCGCGCGGGGAAATCGCCGGGTCGTGCGGCGCGGGGGTGCGGGACCGCTCAGGTTCCGGATCGTTTCACGCCGAAGTGCGCGAGAACGTTGCGCAGAAGCCCGGCCATCTTGCCGTCGACCGAAAGCACCCAGCCGGAACCGATCGCGGCTGCGTTGAACACGCGGCCGCCGGCCGGACGTTCCCAGTAGATCATCTCCCCGCCCTGATCCGTCTTCGGCTTGATGCGGCGGAAGAAATAGTCGAACGCGCTGCCGCCTTTTTTCCAGAAAACCTGCCCGTTCGCGAGCAGCTTGATCCCGGCGGGGTCCGGCGGCACGCGCCCGCCCTCGGGCGGCGGTTCCTCCTGCAGGCGCAGGAACGTGGATGGCCGGATGTCGAACTCATGGGCGTTCGCGAGGCGGATGCCGTCGCCGGCGGAGCCGAAGGTGTCACCCGCGCGGAGGCCGAGGTTCTCGGGCTCGCGGAAAAGGAAGTGACCCGGGTCGGTGACCACATACGGGCCAAATTGCTCGGGCGCGCCCGGGGCGTTGAAACCGAGGCAGTCGAGGGCGATGAGGTCGACGCCGGGAAACCCGCACTCGCGCAGCATGCCGCCGCGCAAACCATCCTGACTGTGCCACGCCTCGCCGCGGCGCGCGAGAGGCACGCGTTGACCGGCGGCGTCGGCCTTGCGGCACTCCATCACCGTGCCCTCGGCGTTGAACGACACGCGCCAGAAGACGGAGTTGCCGCTCAGCACGACGAGGTTGCCGCCAGCGCGGAGGTACGCGTCGGGGCCCCGGTACATGGGAAGCGACCAGTACTCGTTGTGGCCGGTGACGAGCATGGCGGCGTAGCCACG
>CAXRGI010000002.1:0-16324 GCA_964229935.1 Opitutales bacterium | reverse complement strand
GGAGATGCGGAAAACCTGGAAGACGGGTGAGGCGGGGAAGGCAGGATCACCAGGAAGGGCACCAAATTCACGAAAAGCGTCAGCATGAGATTTCGAGCCCTGGCGGTGGTTGATCTTGAGGCTCCTTCTCCCGCCTTGCCCGGCGTGCGAAACCGCGCGGAGATTTAACCATGACCCCGACCCCGAAATCATTCCTCGTTTCAACGCTGCTGCTTTCGCTGGCGGCGGTTTCCGCGGTGGGCGCGGCTCCGCGGGCGCTCGAGCCCGGCAAGCTGCCCGCCGATGTGCGCTTGCAGGCGCCGAAGGATCTCAACGGGTACTTCCCGTTCACGCCCGCGGAGTCGCGCGAGACCTGGGCGGTGCGCGCGGAGGAGGTGCGGCGGCGGATCCTCGTGTCACAGGGCCTGTGGCCAATGCCCTCCCGCACGCCGCTCAACGCGGTGATCCACGGCCGCATTGATCGCGGCGACCACACCGTGGAGAAGGTTTATTTCGAGAGTGCGCCCGGTTTTTACGTCACCGGTAACCTGTATCGTCCGAAGAACGTGCAGGGCCGCGCCCCCGGCGTGCTGTTCGCGCATGGCCACTGGAAGGACGCGCGTCTCTCGGAGGAGACGGAGGCGAAGCTCCGCGCCGAGATTGCCACCGGACAGGAACGTTTCGAGCAGGGCGGCCGCAGCCGCTTTCAAGCGATGTGCGTGCAGTTGGCCCGCATGGGGTGCGTCGTCTGGCAGTGGGACATGCTCAGCGATTCCGACTCGCGGCAGTTCAGCGCGGAGATCGTGCACCGCTTCGCCAAGCAGCGTCCGGAGATGAACACGGTTGAGAATTGGGGGCTCTACAGTCCGCAGGCGGAAGCCCGCCTTCAGAGCATCATGGGCCTGCAGACGTGGAACGCCGTCCGCTCCCTCGATTTCCTGCTCTCGTTGCCCGACGTCGACCCCGAGCGCACCGCGATCACGGGCGCCAGCGGCGGTGGCACGCAGACCATGCTGCTCGCGGCGATCGATCCGCGCGTGAAGCTCTCGTTTCCCGCCGTGATGGTGAGCACCGCCATGCAGGGCGGCTGTACCTGCGAGAACGCGTCGCTGCTCCGGATCGGCACCGGCAACGTCGAGTTCGCCGCGCTCTTCGCCCCGGGGCCGCAGGGCATGACGACCGCGAACGACTGGACGAAGGAGATGTCGACCAAGGGCTTTCCCGAGTTGCAGCGGCACTACGCCCTGCTGGGGGCGCCGAAGCATGTCATGCTCCACCGCGGCGAACACTTTCCGCATAATTACAACGCGGTGGCGCGTTCGGCGTTCTTCACCTGGCTGAACCAGCACTTCCGCCTCGGTTTCAAGGAGCCGGTCATCGAGCGGGATTTCGCGCCGCTTTCGCGCGCCGAACTCACGGTCTGGGACGCCGCGCACCCCGAGCCCAAGGCGGCCGGGCCTGACTTCGAGCGCGCATTGTTGAAATGGTTTTCCGACGATGCGACCCGCCAGCTCACCGCCGCCGCGGCCGACGCCTCGCGACGCGAGAAGGAACTGGGCGCGGGCCTCGAGATCGTCGTCGGTCGCACCTTCGCCTCCGCTGGAAAGGTCGAGTGGCGGGAGGCCGCATCGGCTGATACCGGCGATCATCGTCGCGTGACCGGCCTCGCGCGCAACGTCACTCATGGCGAGGAATTGCCCGCGTTGCTGCTCGTGCCGAAGCGTTCCGACGGCCGGCTGGTGGTGTGGCTCGATGGCGAGGGCAAAGGCGGGCTGCTCGGGGCCGACGGCCAGCCGCGGCCGGCGATTTCCCGTCTGCTCGCGGCGGGAGTCGCGGTGCTCGGCGCTGACCTGCTGTTCCAAGGTGAGTTCAACGCCGACGGTGCGACGCCCAAGCAGAATCGCGTCGTGGCGAACCCGCGTGAGTTCGCGGGCTATACGTTCGGCTACAATCACTCGCTGTTCGCGCAACGCTCGCACGATGTTCTGACGCTGGTGAAACTCGCGCGCGCGGGCATCGGCGGCTTCTCCGCGAAATCGGTCACCGTGGCCGGAGTGGCCGGCCTGGGTCCGGTGGCGGCGGCCGCGCGCGCCGTGGCGGGCGCGGCGATTGATCGCGCCGCGATCGACACCGGCGGCTTCCGTTTCGGGAAGCTGCTAGATTACCGCGACCCGAACTTCCTGCCGGGCGGCGCCAAGTACCTCGACGTGCCCGGTCTGCTGGCGGCGGGTCCGGCCGCGCCGCTGTGGGTGGCGGGGGAGGGGGCTTCGCCCGCCTTGGTGTCAGACCTCTACCGCGCCGGCGGCGCGGAGTTGCGGTTGACGACGCACACGTCGGGCGACGCGGCTTTGGCGGCGGCTGACTGGCTGGCGCGCTGAGCGGCGCCCGCCTGCGCGATCAGGTTCGCTGGGGCCAGAGCCGCGCGACCAGCGCGGCGGTGCCGATCGTCGTGAGGGTGCCGATCAAGGTGAACCACGGCCAGAACACCTCGCCTCCAAAGGTCCGCAGCCACGCCTCCCGGAGCGAAGGAACCGTGGCCGGCCAATAGATCACGTTCATCACGACCAGCGAGGTGAGCATACCGGCGACGGCGGCCCGCGGACCGACACCGCGACCAAAGAGCGCGAGGATGAGTCCGCCGAGCAACGCGCCACTGGTGAGACCGCGCAGCGAGAAGGCGGCGTTGAGCACGAAGGTCACCTCGCGCGTCAGCCAGGCCACGAAGACGAGGGCGGCGGCCCAGACGAGCGTGGAGTGGCGGCTGAACCGCAGGAAGAAGGCGTCATCGCGTCCGGGCAGCGCGGGTTTAAGGAAGTCCATCGTCGAGACCGAGGCGAGGGCCGAGACCGCCGAGCTGATCGAGGACATCGCCGCGGCGAGGATCGCCACGATGAGGAATCCCTTCATGAGATGGGGCATCTCCGTGACGATGTAGATCGGGAAGATGAAGTCGTTGGATTTGATGCCCGGCCGGCTCTCCGGCAGCGGGATTTGGAACGGGTGGCTCTGGTAAAAAACCCAGAGCATCACGCCCACGAGCAGGAAAAGCAGGAACAGCGGGAAGATCAGCACGGCGCTGAAGATGAGGGCGCGGCGTCCCTCGGCGACGTCGCGGCAGGCGAGGACGCGTTGGACGATCAGTTGATCCGCCCCGTGGGAGGAGAGGACCATCACGGTGCCGCCGATGAGTCCCATCCAGAGGTTGAAGGGCGCTCCGAAGGAGAAATCCGTGCGCAGCCATTCGGTTTTCCCGGCGGCCGCTGCCTTGGCGAGGCCACCGGCCAACCCGCCCTCCACCATCGAGGTGAGGTGAGTCAGCGCGAATACCCCGCCCGCGATGAACAGCACCATCTGCACGGCGTCCGTCCAGACCACCGCCTTCATTCCGCCGACGTAGGTGTACACCACGGAGAGCGCGACGAAGAGCAGGATCGCGCCGAAGATCGGGTCGACGATCCCGCCGAGGCTGCAAATGCCGTCGCCGAGCATCAGCCGCACCGGGATGCAGGCCACGTAGACTCTCACGCCGGCGGACAACGGCTCGAGGAACATGAAGAGGGCTCCGGCGAGACGGCGAGGCCCACGGCCGAGGTGTTGTTCGAGCAGTTGGTAAGGGGAGAAGATCTCGCCGCGCATGTAGTGCGGCACCATGACCGCCGCGAGGATCACCCGGGCGATGACATAGCCCAGGATCATCTGGAGGAACCCGAGGTTGCCCGCGTAGGCGATGGCGGGCACGCCGATGATGGTCAGCGCGCTGGTCTCGGTCGCGATGATCGACGCGCCGATGCCCCACCAGGGGATGTCGCGGCTGCCGAGAAAGTAATCACGCGTGTTGTGCTGGTCCTTCCCGAACCAAACCCCCAGCACGATCATCGCGGCGAGGTAGACGATGATGATGGCCCAGTCGCCAAATCCGAAGTACGAGTTCATGGGGCGTCTCGATCGACGGGCATCGTCCGAAGGTTGGCGAGGAGATTTCCCGAGGCTCCGGCGTTGCGTCCCCCGGTGCCGGACGCAGCGTCGGCGTCGTACCGCCCTGTCATGCGATTTGCCCCCGCGCTCCTCTCGTTCGCCATCCTTGGCCTTTCCGTCCCAGCGCCGCGTGCGGCGGAAAAGGAGTCCGCGGCGCCCCCGGCTGCCCCTGCTTTGCGCACGCTCGATGAGTTGCAGGCGCGGATCGCCGCCCATGTCGGGCAACCGCGTTTTGCCTCGGCTTTGTGGGGGGTGAAGGTGGTTTCGCTCGCGAACGGCCGCGTCTGGTTTGAGCACGACGCCCGCCGCCTGCTCAGCCCTGCCTCCAATACCAAAATCTACACCGGCGCCCTCGCGCTCGACGTGCTGGGCGGCGACCACGTTATCCGCACCCCGGTGCTCGCGGCCGTGCCGCCCGGGGCTGGCGGGGTGGTGAATGGTGACGTGGTGATTTGGGGCCGCGGCGACCCGAGCTGGAAAAGCCGCGGGAGCGGACGCGATTTCTGGTCGGTCTTCGCCCCGGTGGTGGCGGTGCTTGAGCGGGCCGGGGTCAAGCGGGTGACGGGTGATCTGGTGGCCGACGCCACGTGGTTTCAATCGCTGCCGAATGGTGCCGGGTGGACGGCCGATGACCTCAATGACTACTACGGCGCGGAAATATCGGCGATTTCCGTGGAGCAGAACTACGCGGAAGTGCGTGTTACGCCGGCGATAGCCGCGGACCAACCCTGCACGATCGAGTGGCTGCATCCGCATACGGGTTTGGCGCTGGAAAATCGCACGGTGACCGGAGCCGCCGATACACCGCGACGTCTCACGCCGGTGCGCGTTTTTGGTGAAACGACCGTTTACCTCTCGGGGGGGCTTCCGGTTGGTGGAAAACCCGAGGTTGTGGATGTGACTGTGCCGCGGCCCGCCGCTTGGTACGCCGCGGGGCTGAAGGCAGCGTTGGCGCGGCGCGGTATCATCGTGGAAGGCCGGGCGAGGGGAGTGCGCTGGCCGGAGTCGCCCGCGGCACGTTCGGGAATGGTGACACTGGGGGAGACTTCTTCACCGCCGCTGCGCGATCTCGTCACGGGCTTGATGAAGCCCTCGCAGAACCTGGAAACGGACCTGATCTTCGGCCATGTAGCGGAGTTGTCGCGCACCGGCGCGACGCCCGCGGGGCGCACGACGGAGGAACTCGGCGTGGCGGCGCTGCGGGCGTTCCTGCAGCGGCAAAAGTTGCCCGCCGATGAAGTGAAATTCGAGGAAGGCTCGGGGCTATCGCGCAACAACCTAACGACGGCGAACGCCACGGTGGCGTTGCTCGTCGCGATGGCGCGTCACGGCGCGGCGGCGGATTTCGAGGCCTCGCTTCCAGTTGCCGGTGTCGACGGTTCGCTGCGCACGCGGATGAAAGGGACGCCCGCCGAGGGTAATGTGCGCGCGAAGACCGGCACGCTGCGCTACGCCAACAGCCTCGCTGGTTACGTCACGACGGCCGGCGGCGAGCGTTTGGCCTTTTGCGTCATGCTCAACCGCAACTCCGGTCAGCCCCCGGAGCGGAGCGTGCGGCAGGAAGTCGACGACATTGCGGTCTGGCTGGCGGCGTTCTCCGGCCGGGTCGATTGAAGGGGGCGGGGTAGGGCGGGTTTACCCGAGGATTCGCTCCCAAGATTGCCCTTGCCATGGGGTGGGGCGGCCTCTGTTTTCGACCGCTCTCCATGCAAAAGACCAAGAAGTCCATTGCCAAGCGGTTCAAGATATCCGCGAAGGGCAAGCTCGTGCGCCGCACGCCTGGCTTCCGTCACCTGCTTGGCTCGAAGAGCACGAAGCAAAAGCGTCGTGCGTCTCGGGACAAGCTAGTGGCGGTTGGCCATGCACGCCCGCTCCTGCGCGCTCTGCCGTTCGGGCTGTAACCCGTTACAGACCAGAAGGCTGAAATCCAAAACCTCGCTCCGCGGGTGATCCACCCAAGCCGACCTGCGGGCGACTAACCAAAAAGGAATAAACCAACATGGCTCGCTCAACCAACGGTCCCGCGTCGCGCAAGCGCCGCAAAAAAGTGCTGAAGTACGCCAAGGGCTACTTCGGCAGCAAATCGAAGCTCTTTCGCTACGCGAAGGAAGCCGTCCAGCACGCCTGGCAGTACGCCTACCGCGACCGCCGCAAGAAGAAGGCCGATTTCCGCGGCCTTTGGATCGTGCGCGTCAACGCCGCGTGCCGCAACGCCGGCATCAGCTACAGCCGCTTCATCGAGGGCCTCAAGGCCGCCAACATCACGCTCGACCGCAAGGTCCTGAGCGACCTCGCCATCCGGGACGAGGTGGCGTTCAACGCCTTGGTCAAACAGGCCCAGGAAGCGTTGAAGGCCAAGGCCGCCGCGCCGAAGGCCTGACCCTCGACGCGAGCCCTAGGCGGGCTCGCCCCCGAACTCCGGAGGACGGGTCCCGCTTCGCGGGATGCCGTCCTTCTTTTTTGGCGTTCACGCGCCCGCCGCCGTTAGCCCTTTTGTCCTTTTCCGACTCCCGCTTAACGTTTCCTCATGCAGGACCAACTTAACGCCCTCCTCGCCAAGGCTGCCGCCGAGCTACCCGCGGTGCTCGCGCGTCCGGAATTCGAGGCCGCCAAGGCCCGGTACGTCGGCCCCAACGGCGAGCTTACGGCCCTGATGAAGCAGATGGGCGCTGTGCCCAAGGAACAGCGGCCGGTCGTCGGCCGGTTGGTCAACGAGGCCAAGGCCCGCCTGCAGGAGCACCTCGACGCGGCGCTCGCCCGCATCGCTGACGCCGAGTTGGCCGCGCAGCTCGGACCCGCGGTAGATCCCACTTTGCCGTCGCCCGATGCCGGACCTGGCACGCGCCATCCGCTCACCTTGGTGCGTGAGGAGATGTGCCGGATCCTCCGCAAGGCGGGTTTCACCGTGGCGGACGGACCCGAAGTCGAAAGTGAGTACTACTGTTTCGATGCGCTCAACACCCCTGCCGACCACCCGGCGCGCGACGAAAAGGACACGTTTTATTTCCCCGCCGGCGCGCGCTTCGGCAATGTCGCGAAGAAGACGGCCGGCGAGCGCTACCTTCTGCGGACACATACTTCCTCGGTGCAGATCCGGACCATGCTCAAGGGCGCGCCGCCGATCCGCATCGTCTCGCCGGGCCGCGTCTACCGCCGCGACACGTCCGACGCGACCCACAGCGCAAACTTCCACCAGCTCGAGTGCCTCTGCGTCGACCGCAACGTAACCGTGCGCGACCTGAAGGCATTGCTCGATTACATCTTCGCCTCGCTGCTGGGGAAGGACACGAAGACGCGCTTTCGTCCGCACTATTTCGGCTACACCGAGCCGAGCTTCGAGGTCGACTTGGCGGCCTCGCACCTCCCCAAGGTCAACAAACCTTGGATTGAGATCGGAGGCTGCGGCATGGTCGATCCGGCCGTTTTCGAGGCGGTGGGCTACGATCCCGACGTCTGGAGCGGCTACGCCTTCGGCATGGGTCTCGAGCGGCTCGCCATGCTGCTCTACGGGATCGATGACATCCGCTACTTCTATCAGAACGACGTGCGTTTTCTGCGCCAGTTCGCCTGATCCGCGCCCAAGGCTGCCATGAAAATTTCCCTCAACTGGATCCGCGACTACGTCCCGCTCACCGCCTCGGTGGAGGAAATTTCCCGGGCGATCACGTTCCTCGGCTTCGAGGTTGAGTCGGTGCACACCACCGGCGCGCCCAAGCTCGAGCACGTCGTCGTCGGCGAGATTCTCACCCGCGCGAAGCATCCCAACGCCGACAAGCTGTCGGTGTGCACCGTCGACGTCGGTCCCGCGGGCGGGGTGAAGACAATCGTCTGCGGCGCGCACAATTGCGACGCGGGCAATCGCGTCTTCGTGGCCCTGCCGGGCGCCGTCCTGCCGGGCGACTTCCGCATCAAGCAATCGAAGATCCGCGGCCAGGCTTCCGAGGGAATGATGTGCTCGCCCGACGAGATCGGCCTCGGTGGCGAGCACAGCGGGCTCCTCATCCTCACGAACCGCCCGGAGCTCGGCCTGCCGATCAACACGGTGCTACCCCCCGGTGACACGGTGTTCGACGTCGAGATCACGCCCAACCGGCCCGATTGCCAGTCGCACCTCGGCATCGCGCGCGAACTTGCCGCGTGGTTCCGCCTCCCTCTCACGTACCCGCAGGAAAAGTTCCGCGGTGACGTGTCCGGCGCGCCGGCCCGTCCGGATCTGCTCGCGGGCGTTTCCGTAGAGAGTCCGGAGGACTGCCCTCTTTATACCGCGCATGTCATCGCCGGTGTGAAGATCGGTCCCAGCCCCGCCTGGCTGCAGGATCGTCTCACGGCGGTCGGGCTCCGTCCGATCAACAACGTCGTCGACGTGGGCAACTACGTCATGCTCGAGACGGGCCAGCCGCTCCACGCCTTCGACGCGAAGCGCCTGGCCGGTTCGCGCATCATCGTGCGCCCCGCGACCGAGGGTGAAAAAATCACCACCCTCGACGGCAAAGAGCGCAGCCTTGCCGCCGGCATGCTGGTCATCGCCGACGCCTCCAAGCCGGTGGTCGTCGCCGGCATCATGGGCGGGGTTGATTCCGGGGTGTCCGCGGAAACGACCGACCTCGTGCTCGAGTGCGCCGTTTTCCGGCGGCAGTCCGTGCGTGCGACGTCGCGCCGGCTCGGCCTTTCTTCCGACTCTTCCTACCGCTACGAGCGCGGGGTCGACCCGCACTCGGCCCTTGAGGCGGCGTGGCGGGCCATCGACTTGATCCTGGAAACCGCCGGCGGCCGCGTGGTTGGTCCGGCATACCGCGTTGGCGGCGATGTGCCTTGGCAGCGCGAGATCGTGGTCACGCATGATTTCATCACGGACCGCCTGGGCTTCGACATTCCGGCGGCCAACATGCGCGCGGCTTTCGAATCGCTGGAGCTCACGGTCACACGCGAGGAACCGACCACCCATCCGGCCCGCGGCCCGGCGTGGACCGTCTCCGTTCCGAGTTGGCGCGACGACCTCGATCGTCCCATCGACCTCGTCGAGGAGGTTCTGCGCCTCCATGGCACGGAGAAAATACCGCCGGCGGTCGTGCAGTCGCCCGCGTTGGTCTCGGATGACGATCCCGTGGTGCTCTTCAATCGCCGCGCCACCGAATACCTGGTCGGGCACGATTTTCATGAATGCGTGACGTACACGTTGCGCTCCGCCAAGGAGGTCGCCGCTTGGTCCGCGGGAGCCGCCGCGCACAATGTCGGTTTGGCCAATCCCTTCGTGGACGATCAGAGCCATCTGAGGCCGTCGCTGCTTGGCGGACTCTTGGAGTCGCTGCGCCTCAACCAGTCCCGCGGTGTCGTCGCGACCCGCCTTTGCGAAACCGGACGCGTCTTCATCGAGGAGGGTGGCCATGCGCTGGAATGCGCGGCCGTGGCCTTCGTGATCGCCGAGCCCGTGGGCGACCGTTCATGGAAGACGCGCGAGGGCGATGACTTCTTCTCCGCCAAGCACCACGTGAAGGCACTCGCGCGCGCCGCGGGGGTTGTACTCGAGGAGCATGGTGACGCGTCTGCCCGGGCCGGAACCGGCTGGCAGGCGGGTCATTGCGCCGCGTACGGAGATATCGTCCGCGGCTGGACCGCGCAGGCCGGCCTGGTGAACCTCGCGTTGCTCAAGTCCCTCGGCATCGAGGGGCGGGTTTACGCCGGCTGCTTCGCGATGCTGCCGGACAAATTGCCGTCCGCGGCCGGCGGGCGCCGCTTCACCGAGTTCAGTTTGTTCCCGGCGGCTTTGCGCGACCTCGCGCTCGTGGTCGACGAAAACGTTCCTGCTGGTGACGTTCGTGCGCAGCTTCTCGCGGTGGCCCGCACGGCTGCCGGCGACGCGTTCGCCGTCGAGCGCGTCGAGGTGTTCGACGTCTACCACGGTGCCGGTCTCCCCGCGGGCAAGAAGAGCCTGGCTTTCGGACTCTCGTTCCGGTCGGCCTCCCGCACCCTTACGGATGATGAGGTGAACGCCGTCTTCCAGAAGGCCCAGGATGAGATTGTGCGCGTGACGAATTGGCAGATTCGCAAGTGACCATGGCCGACGCCCCTCGGATCGACATCGACCACGTCGCGAAGCTCGCTCGCCTCGCGCTCACGCCGGAGGAGAAAGCCGTCTTCGGCTCGCAGCTCGCGGGCATTCTCTCGCGCGTCGAGGCGCTCGGTCGGGTCGACGTAAGTGGGATTGAGCCGTCCGCGCACGCCGCGGCCGTGAACAACGTTTGGCGAGAGGATGTGGCGCGTCCGGGTCTGCCGGTCGCGGATGCGTTGCGCAATGCCCCCGCGCAGCGGGATCACATGGTCGTGGTGCCGAAGGTGGTGGAGTAAGATCCGATGCCGGCCCCGCTGCACTTCCAGACCCTCGCCGAGCTCGCGGATCGCCTCGCGAAGCGCGAGATCTCTTCGGTCGAGCTCACGCGGGCCGTGATCTCCCGCACGGAAGCGGTCGAGGCGGCCGTCCGAGCCTTCAATTCCCGCGACGCCGCGGACGCGCTCGGGCAGGCGGAGGCGTCCGACGCCCGCCGTACCGCCGGTCAATCCCGCGGCCCGCTGGATGGCATTCCGGTCGGCCTGAAGGATGTCATCGCCGTGAAGGATCAGCCCCTCACGGCCTCGAGCCGGATGCTGGCGAATTTCGTCTCTCCGTATGACGGGACGGTTACGACGCGCCTCCGTGGCGCCGGCGCCGTGCTCTGGGGCCGGCTGAATTGCGACGAGTTCGCGATGGGGTCATCGACGGAGAATTCCGCGTTTCACCCGACCTCCAATCCGTGGGACCTCACGCGCGTTCCGGGAGGCTCCTCGGGCGGAAGCTCCGCGGCGCTGGCGGCAGGGGAGGCGATCGCCACGCTCGGGTCCGATACCGGAGGATCAATCCGCCAGCCGGCCGCGTTATGCGGCGTGGTCGGCCTCAAGCCGACTTACGGTCTGGTCTCCCGCTTCGGCCTGGTGGCTTACGCGTCGTCGCTCGACCAGATCGGCCCGATGACGCGCACGGTGGAGGACGCCGCGATCCTGCTTGGGGCGATCGCAGGGCACGACGAACGCGATTCCACCTCTCTGCGCGCGGAGATTCCGGACTACCGGGCGGAACTCACGGGCCGGCGCGGGCCGTGGCGAATCGGCATTCCGCGCGAATATTTCGGCGCCGGGTTGGATCCGGAGGTGGCAACGGCGGTGGAACGCGCGGTCGAACATTACCGCGGGCTGGGTTGCGAGGTACGACCGGTTTCGTTGCCGCATACCGAACACTGCCTCGACACCTATTACATCATCGCGACGGCCGAGGCTTCGTCGAACCTCGCGCGGTACGATGGTGTTCGCTACGGCCACCGCTCCACCAAGGCCAAGGATATCGTTGATCTCTATTTCCAGTCGCGGGCGGAGGGATTCGGCGCGGAGGTGAAGCGCCGGATCATTCTCGGCACCTATGTGCTCTCGAGCGGGTACTACGACGCCTTCTACCTGCGCGCGCAGAAGGTGCGGACGCTTATCCGCCGCGACTTCCTGGACGCGTTTCGCGACGTGGACGTGCTTCTCACGCCGACCTCGCCCATCCCGGCGTTCAAGTTGGGGGAAAAGACCGATCCGCTCGCGATGTACCTCTGTGACATCTACACGATCGGCGTGAACCTCGCCGGTTTACCCGCGATCAGCGTTCCGTGCGGTTTCACCGGCGCGGGGCTTCCGGTGGGTTTCCAACTCATCGGCCGCCCGCTCGCTGAGGCCGATCTGCTTTCCGCGGCGCACGCCTATGACCGAGTCCACGCGTGGGGCCGCAGGACTCCTACCCTGTGAAGGATGTGAATCCCGTGTCCTCTGTGTCCCCCGGTTCGTCCTCGCCTTCCGCCGCTCTTTACGAGGCCGTCATCGGCCTCGAGGTGCACGTCCAGATCAAGGCGGCCTCGAAAGTTTTTGCCTCGGTTGGAACTGGCTACGGTCATGAGCCGAACACCCTCACCGATCCGGTGGTGCTCGCGTTGCCCGGGGCGTTGCCGGTGATGAACAAGGCGGCGCTCGACGCCATCATCAAGGCGGGGCTTCTGCTCGGCTGCCGCGTCTCGCCGGTGTGCAAGTGGGACCGGAAGAACTACTTTTATCCCGACTCACCGAAGAACTATCAGATCTCGCAGTACGATCTTCCCGTGTGCCTCGGCGGCGAGGTCGAGATCGAGTTGCCCGGGCCGTCGCGCAACGTGATGGGAGAGCACAAGCGCATCCCGCTCACACGCATTCATCTCGAGGAGGACGTCGGCAAGCTGAGCCATGGCACGATCGACTCCCTCGTCGATTACAACCGCGCAGGCACACCGCTGATGGAGATTGTCTCCGAGCCGGCACTGCACTCCGCCGAGGAGGCCTACGCCTACCTGACCTCGCTGCGCGCGACGATGATCTACGGTGGTATTTCCGACTGCGACATGGAGAAGGGGCAGCTGCGCTGCGACGCCAACATCTCCATTCGTCCGGTCGGCGAAAAGAAGCTGGGCACGAAGGTTGAACTTAAGAACCTCAATTCGATCTCCTTTGTGCGCGACGGTATCGCCCACGAGATCCGGCGTCAGATCGCGCTGCTTGAGCGCGGCGGCGTGATTACGCAGGAGACGCGGGACTACGACGGCATGACCGGCACCTCGCAGTCGTTGCGCTCCAAGGAGGAGGCGCACGATTACCGTTATTTCCCAGACCCGGACCTCATGCCCGTGGCAGTCGATGAGGCGTGGAAAGGGAGAATCCAGGCGACGTGCCCGGAGCTGCCTTTCGACAAGCAGCGCCGCTTTCTCGAGCGCTACCAGCTGCCGTACACGCTGACGTCCGTCCTCGTCTGGGACCGCGCGCTGGCGGATTATTTCGAGGAGGTCGCGGGCCTTTGCGGCAAGCCTCAGGCCGCCGGCAACTGGATCGTGAACGACCTGTTGCGCGAGTTGGGTAACGCGAAGGCGACGCTCGCCGACTGCCGCGTCACGCCGCGGCGCCTCGCGGAGCTGGTCAAAATGGTTGATGACGGGACGTTGATCACCGCCTCGGCGCGCGAGGTCTTCGCGGAGATGTTCGCCACGGGTGAAGAACCCGGAGTGATCGCCGAGCGCCGTGGTCTCAAGAGCGCGCCCACGGACGGCGGGGAACTGGAGCAGTGGTGCCGGGATTCGATCGCCGCCAACCCCAAGGCCCTTGCCGAGTTCAAAACCGGCAAGGACAGCGCGATCAACGCGTTCAAAGGCCCGGTCATGAAAGCCGCGAAGGGCAAGGCCAACCCGAAGGCGGTCGACGAGACGTTGAGGCGTCTCCTCGCGGCTTCCTGATATGAAGTGGCTCGGTCTGCATCCCGAAGCGCGCATCGCGCGTGGCGGCAATGAACTGTTGGTGGCATCATCGCCCGGCAGTTCTGCGCTGAAGGGCGCCATCTCCTTTGCGATCCTGAGTACCGTCGCCTACGGGATCTGGGCGTTTCGATTGCTGCCTTACGGACCGGGCATGTACGCCGCGATCGCGGTGGTTTATCTGGGGCTCGGAGGTTTGGCCCTCGGAGGATTGGTGGCGGGGCGGGGCGCAATCCCTCGTGTCACCGCACTCTTTGCGGTCTCATTCTTCGCCTACGCGCTGATCTGGTGCGCGTTTTGGTTCGGACTCCGCGGAAAGCATCACGCGGATCTTTGGGGCGCGGCGATTGGCTTGGCGGCGATGTCCGCGCTGGTCCGCAGGGCCTTCAACGCCACGGGCAGCGCCCTCGAGGCATGGGCGGTGCTGTTCGCCTGCCACACACTAGGTTACACGCTGGGTGATGAGCTCCACGCGGCTTTCCGCGGTGCCACCGGTCGACTGCTCTGGGGAACGGCGCACGGCGTCGGCTTCGGGGCCGGTCTGGGTTACCTGCTGGCCACGGCGCAGCGACGCTGAGCCGCGGGGCTCTTCAGTCGCCGATCGCCCAAAGGTACTCTTGGCGTTCAGGGCCCGTTTTGGCCGCGCGCAGGTAGATGCGGTTGCCGCAGATGGCGGGTGAGGACAGCGACTCGTCGCCGAGCTTGTTCTGCGCGATAAGCTTCATGCCTTTCGGAGAAACCTGCAGCACCGAGGTCACCGCGCGCTGGTTCGTCACGAAGATGCGGTCCCCCAGCATGACGGGCGAACCGTAGAAATCGCGGTCGACCTTCTCGCGCCAGAGTTCCTCGCCGGTGTCGGACTTCCAGCAGACCGCCTGACCGGCATCGAGGATGGCGTAAAGATGCCCCTCACGAACGAGCTTCGAGGGCACGTAGACGCGGGTGTTGTTCTGCCACGCGATCTTCCCGGAGCCGTCGGCCTCGACCGCGGTGGTGTTGTTCTTCGGGTAGCCGCCGCTGACAAAGACACGACGTCCGTCGGTAACGGCGGTCGTGACGCATTCTTCGGTGGCCCCGGCGACCTCCCAAATTTTTTTCCCGGTCAGCGGATCGAGGCTGGTGATGAGATTGCAGCCGGCGAGGACCGCCTGAGTGCGACCAGCGACCTCTATGAGGGCGGGGGTGGTGTAGTTGGGGAGCTTTGGGCGGTCTTGGCTCCACACGACTTCACCGGTTCGGCGATTCAGGCCTTGGATCACACCGCCGCCACGATGGTCGGCGCTCACGAGCACCACCTCTCCGTACACGACCGGCGAGGAACCAAAGCCTTGGTGCATCACAAAATCGCCGATCCGGCGCTGCCAGAGGATGCGTCCGGAGGCGTCCAGCGCCGACGTGTGGATGCCTTTGCCGTTAGGGAAATTGATGTAGGCGCGCTCGCCGTCCCACGTCACCGAGGAGGCCGCGGGGGAGGAGAGGCGGTGGTTGCCGGAGTCGAGATTTCCCCGGTGCACCACCGTCGACCAGAGTTCGCGGCCGGTGACCCGATCGAGGCAAAGCACGAATTGCTCCTGAGCGGCGGTGTCGGCGGCTGAGAGGAAAATGCGGTTGCCTGCGACGGTGGGCGACGAATGGCCGCGGCCGCGCAGGGGCGCGCGCCAGACGATCTTTTCCGACTCGCTCCATTTTTCAGGAACCTTCTGCGTGGGGTCGGCGTGGCCGTCGCCGGTCGGTCCGCGCCAGCGCGGCCAGTCGGAGGCGGAGAGTTGGGAAAGCGGGCCGAGCAGGAGGAGGATAAGGGTTACGTAGGGGCGCATGGGCGTAGGTTTCTGCCGCCCGGCTGAACGCCGCAAGCGCAACATCATCCGCGGAAAATGAAGAAGGCGGGGAGACTCCCCGCCTTCGTTAAACCGATCCGTCCGACGTCGAATCAGTTGCGGCCGACCGTGGCCGTCCGGCGGGTCTTGCTTTCAACAAACTCGCGGATGACCGCCATGCGTTCCTTTTGGCGGTTCTCCTGCTCGATTTCGTCTGAAGTGCGGATCGACTCCCGCTTGGCCATGGCACGTCGCATCTTGTTGAGGGCGAGGTACTCGAGTTGGCGGATGCGCTCGCGGGTGACGTGGAAGCGTTTGCCTACCTCCTCCAGCGTGAGCTCGTCGCGGCCCTCAAGGCCGAACCGCAGCTTGATGATCTCCGCTTCCCGTTCATCCAGTGAGTTCACGAGGGCCGCGAGATCGGAGTTGAGGTTCTTCTCGTGGAGACCCTCCAGCGGGCTAAGGGTGTTCTCGTCGCCCACGATCTCACCGAAGGTGGCGGAGTCACTCTCGTCGCCAACGGGCGCATCAAGGGAGGCGGGCCGGACACTGACGGACTTGAGGTGGGCGACCTTGGAGGTCGGGATTTGCAGTTCGATCGCCAACTCTTCGTCCGTGGGTTCGCGTCCAAGCTGCTCGGTGAGGGCCATGGCGGTGCGGCGCATCTTGGAGATCTTGTCGACGAGATGGACGGGCAGGCGGATCGTTTTGCTCTGATTGGCCAAGGCGCGCTTGATCGACTGCTTGATCCACCAAGCCGCGTAGGTGGAGAGCTTGCCTCCCTTGCGGGGATCGAAGCGCTCCACGGCCTTCACCAACCCGATGTTTCCCTCGCTGATCAGATCCAGCAACGGGAGACCGAAGTCCTTGTAGTCCATCGCGATCTTCACCACCAGGCGGAGATTGGCGGAGATCATGTGGTCCCGGGCCGCCTTGTCGCCGCGCCGGATACGACGGGCAAGCGTGACCTCTTCCTCGATGGTTAGGAGGGGCGTTTTGGCGATCTCCTGCAGGTAGAGCTGGAGGTTGCTGCGCTCGCCGTGGGCGATCGGTTCGGACGGAGGGGGCTCGGGCTTCTCGAGGAACGAAGGTGGAGCATCCTGCGGAACAGACGAGAGAACGGTCGTCTCGGTGCCATTCCGGGGGGCCGCTTCGGTGGTGGTGGAGGAGGAGCGGGATGTTTTCGATCGGGAGGGCATGATCGCGAGGTTGAGG
>CAXRGI010000001.1:0-3963 GCA_964229935.1 Opitutales bacterium | reverse complement strand
ATAAGCCGCGCAATCCGCGCCATCGGCGGTTGCAAACCCAGCGCCTTCGGAACCGCCTTCGGCCGTCGTGTACTTTTCATGGTCCGAGGCAAACAGCCTCGGCTACACCCAGCCGGCTCATTACCTCCCTTGCCACCTGTTTAAGGCCTTTCAACAGGAGGGAACGGAGGCAACCGAGGGGAAACTAGGGGGCCGGGTAGACCGAGGAGTCGCGAGACCGTTTTCATCATCCGCGAAATCCGCGAAATCCGCGGTTAAAAACTCTATACCTTCGGAACAGCCTTCGGCCGTCGTGTTCTTTTCACGCTCAGATGCAACCAGCCTCAGCTACACCCATCCTGCTCATTACCTCCCTTACCACCTGTTCAACGCCTTCCGACAGGAGGGAACGGAGGCAACCGAGGGGAAACAGGGAGGCCGGGAAGACCGAGGAGTCGCGAGACCGTTTTCATCATCCGCGTCATCCGCGAAATCCGCGGTTAAAAACTCTATACCTTCGGAACCGCCTTCGGCCGTCGTGTATTTTTCATGGTCCGAGGCAAACAGCCTCGGCTAAACCGGATGGTTTTCCTGCGGAAAGCGGTGCCGACTCTCGTGAAGAAACACCTGCGATGTAGCTGAGGGTGCTTACCCGCCTCAGGCGGGCTCCCTCGGGTAGTCGGGTATTCATTTTGCCGACTCCCACTCCCTCTCGCCTTCACTCAACCCCGACCAGCGCACGCAGCCCGCGTTCCAGCCGGCCCACACCCTCGGCGGCGGTCGCCGGCGTCAGCGAGCCGTAGGCGACACGCAAACTACAGCCGGCCATGTCACCGAAAGCGGATCCCGGGATGACCGCGACGCCGTGCTCGCGCACGAGCCGCTCGGCGATCTCGAGCGCGGGGCGCGTGGAACGCACCCGGAGCAGGAAGTAGAACGCACCGTCGGACGGCGGGACCGTCACCCTGCCCTCCTCTTCGAGTGGCCTCAGCGCATCGCGCAGGATGCGGCGATTCCCCGCGATCCCGGCCACCTGCGCGCGCACCCATTCGCCTCCCGCCTCGAGCGCGCCCACGGCGGCGAACTGCGAGACCACCGGCGGGCAAATCACCAGCGTGTCCTGCACCTTGCGGAGCGCCGACTCGAGTGCCGCCGGAAAAACCAGCCAGCCGATCCGCCAGCTCGCAAAACCGAACGACTTCGACAGCGAGTGCAGCGAGATCGTGTGGCCGGAAGCGCCAGGTAAAGAAGCCGGGGAAAAGTGCTCCGCCCCGTCCCACGTGAAGGGCGCGTAGGCCTCGTCGCTCAGGTGGAAGATCCCGCGCTCGGCACAAAGCACGTTGACCGCGCGCAGCGTTGCGGCCGGGTAAACCGCCCCGGTCGGGTTGTTGGGCGAAACGGTCACGATCGCCCGCGTGCGCGGCGTGATGGCCGCCTTGATCGCGGCGAGATCGAGTTGGTGCGCGGAGTCGGTGGGTACCGGCACCGGACGGCAATCCGCCATCGTCACCGCCATCTCATGATTGAAGTAGTACGGCGCGGGAAGGATCACCTCGTCACCGGGATCGGCGATCGCGAGGACGGCCGCGAGAAACGCGTTGTTTCCGCCCGCGGTCACCATGAGCCGGTTTCCATACTCCGCTCCGACCTTCACGCCGTGCTCCTTCGCCATCCAGCGCGTGAGCGCCTCAACGAGCGGCGAGATTCCGGAAACCGCCTGGTAGCGATGGTTGAGGGGATCGGCGAGAAACCGCCCGATGGCCGCAGCCGCCTGCGCCGGCGGCGCGTAGCCCACGACCCCTTGGCCCAAAGAGATCGTACCGGGATGCGCGCGGATGAGGTCCGCGATCACGGGAATGACCGGTGCCTGCACGGCACGCAGACGACGGGATTCGGATAAGGGCGTCACCAAGTGGAGACAGAGCGTGAGGCGCTTCCGGGGCAAAGCTTCCGGTGAAAAGATTCCCTTACCGTGGCAGATGTTGCCTTACCATAATTCCTTACCATTCGTTTGAAGCATGGAAACCACCGTAACCACCAAGGGGCAGCTCACCCTTCCGGTCCAAGTGCGGCGCGCGCTGGGAATCGACACCGGCACCGTTCTCGAAGTCGAGCTTGGGGCGGAAGGTTGCGTCGTTCTGCGCAAGCGAGCCACGCCCGGTTTCTTTGACCAGTTCGTGGGCCTCAAGGCCGCCGGCGCCCCGTTCGCCAGCGGCGATGAGGCACGGGAGGAAATGCGCGTCGAGGAAAGCGCACCGTCGTCAAAAGCGCCCACCGTGAAACCGAAAAAGTCCCGGCGGCGCTGACCATGGCCATCGCGATCGACTCCAATATCCTCATTGACCTGCTCGGGAAACCGACCGCCTTCACCGCCCACGCGGTGGAAGCCCTCAACGCTGCCCTCGGGCGCGGCGCGTTGATCATTTGCCCGGTCGTCGCGGCGGAAACTTCGCTCTACTTTGAAAGTGCGGAGGAAGCCGAGGACACGCTGCGGCGGATGCAGATCCGGCTGTCCCCCTTCTCATGGCCGGACCTGCATCTCGCGGGTCGCGTCTTCGTCGAGTACCGCAAACAAGCACCACGGCCGCGCGATCGCGTCGTCGCCGACTTTCTCGTGGCGGCGCACGCCTTGCACCATGCCACCGAGCTGATCACGCGCGACCGCGGATTCTACCGGCACTACTTCCCGCGCTTGAACATCACCCACGTCGGAACCGACTGAAACTCACCGCGGCCGAGACCTCACGGCTCGCCGAGGTGCTTCGCGAGGAAGCTGAGGAAAATGGAGCGAACGTTGAGCGGCAGCGGCTTCTTCGACCATTTCTCCAGATCGAACGTGTGCCCCACGCCGTCGATCAGCAGCAGCTCATGCCGGGCTCCGCGCTCGCGGGCCACGCGGTCGAGCTCCTCGGCCTGGAGGTAATCCACCGTGGCGTCGGCTTTTCCATGGAGAGTCAGCAACGGCACGCTGTCGCGCCGCACGTGGTTCACAGGCGAGGCCAGCTTGAGCACGGGCGCGCTGTTATCGGTCGCGCCGTAGACCTTCAGCGCGGAGGGCGACCACGCGCGCAATTCGCCGGGCACGCCGGCCGGGCTCACGTCACGGCGCGAGATGATGTTGGTGATGCCGTACATGTTCACCGCGCAGCGCACCGCGCTGGAAATACCCGGGTAAGGAGTATCCGCGCCAACCGGCTCCAGCCCGTCGGCCCCGGCCGTCAGGGCCACCATCAACGCGAGGTGGCCGCCGGCGGAACCGCCCGCGACCGCGATCCGCGCGGGATCGATGGAGTAGCGCGCGGCGTTGGCGCGCAGGAAGCGCACGGCGTTCTTGCAGTCGAGGAGGTTGGTGGGCCACGCGCCGTCGCCGAGACGGTAGTCGATGCTCACCGCCACGTAGCCCGCCGCGGCCGAAGTGCGGCAGATGTTGTCGGCCCGGGCCTCGTTCTTCGTGCCTCCCGTCCAGCCGCCACCATGGATCCAGACGAGCGCGGGGTGTTTACGGCCGTCGGCGCGCGGCGCGGGCTGGTAAACGTCGAGTTTCTCGGCGCGCCCGGAAGCGAGGAAGGAGACATCCTTCGTGACCCGGACTCCGCCATCGGCGGCGAGCACGGCGAACGGGAACACGAACCAGGCGACGAGGTTCGCACGCCGGAAGGCGGCAAGGGAGGGCGTTCTCATGGGAATTTTCGAGGGAAGCCCTTCGCGCCGGGAAACGCGGACGCGGCAAGCCTCTCCGGGATGCAAAGCGGCCGTGGAGCTCGCGACGAACTGAAAAACCGGAGGAGCGTAGTTCCCGGGAACGCGGTTCGCGACGGCTGCTTTCCCCGTTGCCACGCGCCGCGCGGTTTCCGAAATCACGCCGTCCCGCACCACTTACCCATGCGCACCCAACGCCCCATCCTGCGCGCCGGCCTCGCCGCGCTCGCTCTTGCCGCGACCGCCGCGGCGCAGTCCCCTACCCCGGCACCGCCCGACGCCGCG